>CASFWX010000081.1 GCA_949298545.1 uncultured Verrucomicrobiota bacterium
CGCGAGAATACTCCCTCGCTCCAAACTCCCAAAGCATATCCTATCTCAAAGCGCATTGCCAGCATCTCGTTGCGCAAAAAGCGGCAGTTTTCGACCGTGATATTGCGCGAGAGCAGCAAAATTCCGCGCGCGCGATTGTTTCTAAATACGCAGTCGCGCATGATAACATTGCCGAAATTGTATTTCGGATTAAATAGGGTAAATCCCCCCTCGCGCTCTTCTGGAAGTTTTCCGTCGAACTCTATTTCGTATATGTCTTCGCTCTTTTTTTCAAAATTTTTGACTTTTAAAGAGAGGTTAAATGGGGCGAAACGCGCGTCCATAATTTCCGCCGTCTCACCCGCCCTGAAACAATACACGCCCTTGGGCGTATAAATTTGAAGTTTTGATTCCCCTATTTTTCTGCCGTATACGACTGGGCCGTGAACATTGAAACAATCGTCCCCACCGAGTGCGAATTCGCAATTTAACAATTTTATGAAGCCAATGGAATTGGTGACGTAAAAGTGGTCGCAGGAACTCGTTATCGGGCGGCGGCGGCTTCGCGGGGGCTTTACGTTTGCCCTGATGAGCTGAATGTGGGAGCAATCTCCGTAAGCGTAAAAAGCGGCGCCTTTACAGGAATAAACATCTATATCCTGGAATGTCAAGTTCGACACCCTTCCAAAGCCAAAGCAGCCGCCCTCATAATAAAAATGCTGAAGGCGGTAATACTTGCCCTCCACCAAAGAGCCTTTTGGTGTAAATATTCTCATTGTGTTTGGGCTTAGCCATGCGGTCTTCGGGCCCTTATCCCAGCCCCTGAAACCGTAGCACGCCTCCTGGCCGTCCTCCTCGCCGACAGCTTTGGCGGAATAGTCGTAAGGGGACATCGACGCGACCCGCGTCGGCTTGCCGTACAGCGGATATGTATCTCCCCTAAACTCGACAAACTCGACATCGAAAAAATCCTCCCCGGAATCCGACTTGCCAGATGCTATTATTTTTATTACTCCGGCTATGGGATCGGTTTTCCAATCCCAATCGACCTTAAAATTAGCCAGCTTTATGCGTGTCGAATCGCTTATCAAAAAATTCTCCACCAAGGATTTTTTTCTGAAGATGAAAGTCGAACCTCCCCCGTCAAAGGTGAAGTCGCTCATGCCAACTATGCGCACGCGGACGTCTTCGTCGAAGCACTTATATACCCCCTTGTCCACCACGAGTTTCGACGCCCCGATTTTTTTGCAGTGCTGAATCGCCTTGTCGAGCGCGGAGGCGTTATTTTCCGAATCCGCACTCACGCCGAAATCGGCTGCATTGACCACCGCGCCTCCGGTTTCGCGCGGAAGCTCAACGTCAAAATCCTCGGAGCCCGTGGGGAGTTTACCAAGTTCGGGAGAAGTTTTTTGCGTTGAAGCCGTCACGGGAATTTCCCTCAAGAACGGTCCCTGGCGCAAGACAAAATCCTTGACTTCCACCTGTGTCCCGGCGCTGGCGAAGAAATACAATTTGTATTTCTCGCCGTTGTTCGGGATATCGAAGCGCGCGCGAACCGGCTGAAAATCCGCCGTCTCTCCAAAGCGGTTTATGGGGCAGATATCGCCCCATTGTCTATATCTGTCGTTTCCGCGGACTACGAATTCAAACTTTTTCTTTGGGTCGAATCCTCCAAGAACCTTCACCTTAAACTCTACTTCGTACTGTCCGCCGTTTTTCAGCATGTCCGAGCGCGACGCCAAAAGCATATGCCATTCCGGCTTTTCCGAAGCGGCATATTTTACGACACCCTCCGAATCCGTACCTTTAGCCAATATAAAAGAGAAGTTTTCGCCCGTAAAACCCCTTGCGACTATATCGGCGCAATAGATAGAGCGCCCGCTAAAAAGCAGGAAGGACATTGAAAATAGCGATATGCGAAGCAATGTGCGTTTAAACATATAAAAACGCTTAAGGTGAAGGTTAGATTGGATTATTATTGTTTACCAGCAATAAACTCCGGAAACTAAGCGCGCCTGCGGGAACGCCTTGCGGCGAACACGAGAGCGATAAGGCCGAATACGGCGGCGAAAGCGGCGGGTTCGGGAACAGCTGCCAAATAATAGCTGTACATGCC
>CASFWX010000082.1 GCA_949298545.1 uncultured Verrucomicrobiota bacterium
AGGTGTTCCCCGAGGAATACTCTGTATCCTCTAAAGTAGGCAAGAACAGGAAGCTGGTCGGGATATTCATTGCCTCCGTTGCGATAGTTCGTGTTGTAATTATTCATCTTTTCGAACTTGAAGCCTTCTTTTCTCCACATCCAAATATCGACTTCAAGCTCCGTATATCTGGGGGAGCGGCGAAGGCGCAGGAAGTAGTCGGAGGCTTGCATGAAACCTGTTCCAGAAGACCAATCGCGCGGATTGTAGTCGGGGGAATAGACCCAGCATGCGTATCCGATTGGCGTAATGTTGGGTTTGGCATAGAGAGCCACGTGCATGTTGTTTGTCGTGCCGCGGGGCGTGTATGAAATGCTGTTCATACTTGCTCCGACAAGGTCCTGCATGTCGATTCGGTATTCTGTAATGCTTGATGGCGGAGGATTGCCGTCTATGCCCAAGAGCTGGTTGCGATAGGTGTTAATTTGGTTGAGATCGAATATGACATAGCGCATATTGAAGTCTTGGCCGTAGTCCCAAGGCTTGCCGGAAGTATATTTAAACTGGTTTTCGGTTTCTCCGTGCGGGACGTCCAAGTAGAAGCAGCCCCCGAGCTTTCCGCCGTCGTCCAGGCCTCTCAACATAGCCTGTCTTGTTTCGTAGGGGCTTGTTTGAGATCCCGTCAGTTCAATTTGTCCGTTGGGTCCGTTTTCATTTGTACCCTGGCTGGTTTTGGGATTGCCCAAATAATTGATGATTTGCGTCATCGAGAATATTTTGGCTTTCCCCGGCTCGATTCCCTTTGCGTCGTAGGCGAGGAAGTGGAGAGATCCGGCTATGCCGGATCCGTATGCAGTTACGCTTACAGAGTTGTGGTCGGTTCCGTCGATATAGCGCTGCATGCGGAACAGCTTTGTGCTGTAGTCCATGTTCATGTATTGGCCGTGCGCGACAGTAGCGTAAAGATTGTTCAAGTAGAGCGGTATTTTTGCCACGCGCGAGCTCCACATCTTGCCGGCGCTCCTATTAAACGCCTCAAGCATGTTGGGAACGAGATTGCCTTCTGCCACTATCCCTTCCCAGTGGAGGTTTTCGTTGGTGTTGGTTCTCGTGAAAGTGCATGGGGCGACCTCGCCGTACCCGAGGGGATACATTTTGTAGTTCGTGTAGTAATTATTATAGAAGCCCGTGTTCTTTGAGAGCATGTAGCGCGGGACGAGAGACATATCGCTTGTGAGCGAGCCTTGCGCAGTCAACTGGTCCTGTTTGCCCGTCCAAGTGACATTTTCGGCGAATGGGAAATAGAACATGTAATAGTTTGGATTTCCCGCCATATTCATTGCCGGATAGTTCGGACCGTTTCCGCTGAGACCGTAGTTGCCAGACCCGAAAGAGGGCATCAGTTCAGTGCGGAGGTCGCGCAGGCACTGGAAACGCTGGCCTGAAGACGAATTGCACTCGTATCCTATGGCAAATCTGAAACCTCCTATCGGATTGGTTTGAGTGTAGTAGCCGTTGACTCGTATGGCGTAATAGGTATCGCCCTTGATTTTTGTGTCGTACGGATTGTAAAGGATGAGGAGGGGAATTATATGTAGCCTCAGCCCGTATCTGTTATTGTTGTAGTTTACAAAAGTCGGGACATAGAATACTTGGAAGCGTTTAACAACAGGCTTGAGCCCGACGCGGTCGTCGGTTTGAAGCCTGTCGCCAAGCATCCCATTCGTCGCCAAATCTTCCGCGCGAAGATTGTAGTAGGAGCGCAGCTGATCCCAAAGGGGACCGCCCGGATCTTTCCAGAGATAGTCGTCGCTGAAGAGTTCGCCGACAACCGCTATGGCGCTGGCGGCATCGTATCCGCGTACGCTTGCCTGGTTCATATCTTCGTGTCCCGCCATTTGGGGGCCGAATATGTGGCCTTTGCCCTCGAGTTTGCGGTCCGCGTCGGTCGGAATTCTTCTCTGAAGTTGGAAATTCGTTCCTATGAGCGGGTAGGCTGTGGTTTTGTAGTCGTATCCCCCGACTCCGTAAGGGCGCTCGAAATATTCTGGTTCGCTGCTTTCCTCGTCGGTGATGTCCTCGGGTTCGTTGTCGAGGTTTTTCCGGGTTAATCCGAGGCTGAGGTCTTTTTTCAAGCCTCCCTCCCTGACGTTTACGAGGAGTCCTTTTGTATTAAATGTGACATCGTGAAAGAGAAATTTTCCGACCTCGGTCGATTCGGGGACGGTTGACGATTTAATTATATCGAGCTGCGAGATATCGTCGAGATTTCGGATTTTTGCCAGCGAGCTGGTGTCATCGTCGGAATCGTCAAATTCGAGGTCGAAGGCTTTGACTCCGCTGACTCCGCCGACATTCGGGACTGTAAGTCCGTGTATGCCGGAATAGAAAGGAAGGCTCTGTATGCGGTAGTCGATTCTTTCAGCGTGCTGTATTTCGTCGCGCGAGGCAACTGCGTTGAGGCAGGCTTTTTGGCCTTCGTCGGATACCCACCATGCGATGCGTTTTTGCTGGGCGGTTCCGCGTACTTCACCTGTGAGCGGATCTGGGTCGTCCTCGAGGGTTACGACGGGAGCCAAAACGTCCCATTCTTTCTTGGGCGTGCCCAAGGAATCGACGAATGATCCGGATGATACGGCCCTGACATACTTGCCGTCCTCAAGGGCGATAGTGGGCTTGTATTGTATCGACGCGCCTTCGGTGTCGTTTTCGTCTCTAATAGTATTTCCGGAAACGAGCCAAGTGAGTGCCTGGTTGACCGTTTTGGTTACGTAATCGTTTCTTGATTGATCCCTAGTCTGCTTTTCGGGGTGTTTGCCTATGGCGGTATTCCATACGCCAACCCAATATCTGTTTTGGGATATGGCGGCGTCATTTATCAGCTGGGCGTCTTCGCGGGTCAGGCTCATCGGAGCGGACCACCAATCGAAGTCGGCATCTTCGTCGAGGCTTATGATGTCGGTTGATATAGAGTCGTCGAACATCATGGCATTCGCCGTGGTGCGCTGGTCGGGGCCGAGGGTGGTCTGAATTTGAGACATTGCCTGGTAGGCCGCGAATTTGGCAGCTTGTTTGGCTTTAAAGTCAGTCAGGGTCTGTTTGCTCAAGCGGAGCTGCATTTGAACCATTGTCGACAGGGTCACGACGAGCAGAACCATGAAAGCCATCAGCGCGAGGGCAAGCACGAGGGCGAATCCTTTTTTCGCCTTCACGCGCGCGCGTACTATATTATATGATTTTGCAATATTCATGGGAAATTTCATGAGAGATTAGCTACACTTGTCTTTCCGATATAGCAAGCAAATATCGCAAGCTTTATTTCGGAAATATGCTTTTTGGGGACAGGAATTCACATTCCTGTGCGCAAACGAATTTATGTCAAACGCTTGTGAAAAAGCGACTTCTCCGCGACGGGGTTGCGCTATGCGTTTTTTTAGTTCCGTTTGCGAGATTAAGAATGCCTACCCTGCCGCAAATGCGCTTGCAATGGAGGTTAAGTTGGTCTTGCGGACGGCAAGCATGTAAAAGAACATTCTTGCGAATATTTTGACAATGCAAAGCCGCAAAATGTTCAATTTTCTTTGGCCCAAGCGCTGGAGGAACGGAGAGAATCAGAAACTGAAAATATCCCGAACTTCCTCCTGGACGAGAAGAGCGGATATGGCGCTGATTTCATCGGCTATTAAAGACATATTTTCATAGTCATTTATGGATATTGAGTCCGAGGGCGAATCGGCGGCTTGCGTCGATAGGATAATTGCGATGGCGGCGCATGCTGCGGTGGTCGCGGCAAAGCTCCCGACGCGGATTTTTCTCCATATTGCGGAAGTGCGGCGTATGGAGGCAATGACGTTGTCTGCCAGGCGTGAAAGTTTAAAGTGCCTCATGCGCGCCAATTCCGCGTCTATAAATTTTTCCCGCGCGGCATCGGCGGCATTCTCGCCATTGATTGCAGAAAGCGTGGCGTCCAAAAACGTTTCCGATAGGCGGATGGGCTGTTTTTTCAAAAGCTTGTTGATGATAATTTCGTCTTTCATGCGTGGTCCTTCATTCTATCGCAGCGTGGGAGTTCCTGAGAGCGTCTTTCAATGCGTTTCTGGCGCGGTGTATCCATGTTTTTACAGCGGATACCGAGGAGTCCATAATGGTTGCTATGTTTTCGTAGCTCAATTCCTGCTGCTTGAGCAGGAGAATGGCGGTGCGCTGCTTTTCAGGCAGGCTTTTTAATGTTTGGTGGAAGATTTCTTCGAGCTCGCCGAGTGCGAGGTCGCCTCTGCCGTCGACGGGACATTCCATTTCAGACGGGTCTGAAACTTCCGCCGGGCGGCGTACGGAACGCCTATATTCGTTTATTAAAACATGCCGCGCTATATGGAATAGATATGTGGAAAATTTTGCGGACACCTCATATTTTTCTCTGGCGCGGTATAGGTTTATAAAAGTTTGCTGGGTGAGGTCCTCTGATGTGTGGACGTCGGACACCGAGCGGTAAAAATAGTTTGCGAGCGGATTTTTCCACTTTTCAATCAGCATGCGCAGCGCGTGTTCATCGCCTTTGGCGACTTCGAGCATTAATATGGCATCTTCGTCAGCCTCGGCGGCTTTAGACGTTTTGTCTATTCCTTCCATAACTTTAATGCGGCATTGCAACATGTGTCGAGAGATTTTGCTGGTTATTAAAACCCCCGTTTTTCGTTAAAGTTGCGTTTTTTTTAAAAAAAGCAAAAAAAAAGCTGGAAAGGGGAAAAAAAGCTCTTAACTTTTCACCTCTTTAAAAAAATCGAATAACAACAGAAAAGAAAGATAAAAAGATGAGCGGACTCGTACAATGGTCGTCGTGTGCAAAACGCAAGCCTTTAAACAAGAGGGCGGGCGCCAAGCCCAATCCCCGCCGCCAGAGGCAACTCGCCCTTCGCAGGCGCAAGGCGAGCGCAAGCGCCGCAAAGGCTGCAAAGAGGGCCGCTAAAAAGAAGTAGGCTGCGGTTTTTTCTTGCAAGATATTTTTGTCTTCTTAACTTGTAGGGCTTTCATTTTTTAACAAGAGGTATATATATCATGTCCAGAATATGTGTCGCAACAGGTAAGCGTCCGGTCAAAGGCCGCAAAATAATACATAAAGGTCAAAGCAAAAAGAGCGGCGGCATCGGCCTTCAGCTTGTAAAGCAGACAAAGCGCACCTTTAAGCCAAATGTCCAGCGCATACGGGTTCGCACTGCAAGCGGCCAGGTTAAGCGCCAATGGGTCAGCGTCAAGGCGATAAAGGCGGGTCTTGTGGAAAAGGCATAGGCAATTACACGCATTTTCATATTTCGATTTTCGCTCCGCGCAAGACGGGGCGTTTTTTTTGGGGAGGATATTTTAATTTTATCAATTAACTGTCCGATAAAATGCCACAGAAGCAGGCAGTCAAAAACCGGGGTTATAATGCGAGTTAATTGAGCTTACAGGGCAAAATTAGTGTTTTCTGGGGATAGGCTGGGGAATTTTTCCGAAATCCGCCTGCGGATTCGGGTTAAGAAAAATAAAATATAGGAAAAGAAATGGAAATCTTCGTTGGCAATTTGCCATTCGATATTACCGAACAGGAAATTACGGACGCGTTTGCCGCGCATGGCGCCGTATCCGGAGTAAAGATGCTCACAGACAAGTTCTCGGGTAGATTCCGCGGGATTGCGTTTGTGACTATGGAGGACGAAGCCCAGGCTTTGTCCGCGATAAGCGCGCTCAACGGAGCGGACTTGGGCGGGCGCCCGATGCGCGTCGACAAGAGCCGCGAGCGTTCTGAAAGGATAAGCGGTTTCAGGCCGCGCGAAAATGGCGGTTTCCGCCCGCGCGGCAAGGGCTTTCGTCCGGGGCGGAATTTCCGCGGGCGCGACGGCGGAGAAGGGGGAGAGTATAAGCCTCGCAATCGCTTTAGGCGCCGTGAAAATTTCGACGGCGACGGCGATGGCGGCGGATTTGGCACTGAAGGCGGAGGCGAGCAGTAATTTGCTTATTGCCTTTGCACATATAAAAAAAGCGCTTTGTCCATTCTGAACTGTACCCCGAAATTCGGACGCAAAAAAACATTAGGCGACTGGTTTATTAAGGACATAAGATGGCATCGATATTCTTTCGGTGCCATCTTTTTTAATGTCCATTGCGGTCTATCTTTATTGCTGTATTCGATAAACTCTGCTGTCTTCTCTCTCGCTTCTTCCATGCTTTTGCTTGCAATCATTTATTGCTGCTTCGTCTTTTATATCTCCGAAAAAATTTCTATTGGCGCATTATCCAAGCAATTTCAATTCCGCGACATCGACTGTTCTACCCCGCATCCTTTCTGCGCGTCTACATACAATGGCTCTGCTATCCAGCCCCCCAGAACCAGCCTCCGCTTTGTTCTCTTTCTGCGCATCCACATACAACGTGTGCGTGCAAGTTATCCCTTGATCCGAGCGTATCACTGACTCCTCGCGGATCCGATTCGGCAGCTTGCTAAACTTCTCTCTCTTGAACTTTTTATTCCCGTTTCCAACCCGGGATTATCGCTTATATTAAAGGCTGCGATTTCTCGCCTCGCTAAATCTTTTGTAGCGCTCAAAACAATCTACAAAGTTCTCGGTTGTTTTTGGAATTCCATCACTGCTTCCAAATATATTATCTTTGCCCTTAGCACTTCCAGAGTCATTTTCTCAAAAGACTTTTTCATGGTTTAATCTCGGGCGAACTACTTTTTCTTTATATTGTTTTACCCAACGCCTTAATGCGCCTCTCGCGTATTCCTTCGTTATTAACCATTGGGAAATGCCCGCCTCAAGAAATATTTGAGGCGGTATTATTCGAGGCTTCTTCGAGCTCAAGGCATATGCCTTTGATGTATTTCAACATTGCTTGATTTTGCTTTCCCGCATATAAACACTTTCACGCTCCATTTCTGTAAGCTTATAATGTTTCCCAGAGGCTCTTGCTTTTAAAAAAAAAGAGACTGCCTGTTTGGCAATCTCCTATTTATTCGGCTTTTTATTTTGCCCGAATTATTGGGTACACTTCAAAACCTTCGCGTTTTTTTTTATTTTTGCGCATATTCCGCTATTGTCATCTGAGCCTTAGGGGGAGGAGTTTTAGGCGCGCCGACGCGCTGCCGACAAATTTTTCGGCTTCG
>CASFWX010000083.1 GCA_949298545.1 uncultured Verrucomicrobiota bacterium
ACCGCAATCTTGAAGGTTCAGTCGGACAAGGGCCTGGCTCAATTTAAGTCCTATCAGGACATCGCCAAGGGCGGCACTGTTCGCGACTCCACCAAGACCGTCACGATAGCCGTCGCGCACGTAGAATACGAAACACCCACGCGCCACTATGCGCACGTCGACTGCCCCGGGCACGCCGACTTCGTAAAGAACATGATTACCGGCGCCGCCCAGATGGACGGAGCGATACTCGTCGTTTCCGCCGCCGACGGTCCGATGCCCCAGACGCGCGAGCACATACTTTTGGCCCGCCAGGTCGGAGTTCCCCAGATAGTTGTGTTCCTCAACAAGTGCGACCTCGTAGAGGACGCCGAGCTCCTCGAACTCGTCGAGATGGAAGTCCGCGAGCTCCTCAATAAATACCAGTACAAGGGAGACGACATTAAAGTGATACGCGGCTCCGCTCTCGGAGCTCTCGAAGGAACGGAATTCGGAGTCAAGAGCATAGGCGAACTCATGGACGCCATCGACTCTGAAATACCCGAGCCCGTCCGCGAACTCGACAAGCCCTTTATGATGAGCGTCGAGGACGTGTTCTCCATCACCGGCCGCGGCACGGTTGCAACCGGCCGTATCGAGCGCGGCAAAGTTCACGTCAACGACGAAGTCGAGATCATCGGCATGGCGGACACGCAAAAGACCGTCGTCACGGGCGTCGAGATGTTCCGCAAATCCCTTCCCGAGGGCCAGGCGGGCGACAATGTCGGTCTGCTCTTGCGCGGCATAGAAAAAGACCAGGTTTCGCGCGGGCAGGTCATAGCAAAGCCCGGCTCTATCACGCCCCACACCAAGGCTAAGGCTGAAATTTACGTTCTCACCAAGGACGAAGGCGGCAGGCACACTCCGTTCTTCACCAACTACCGCCCGCAGTTCTACTTCGGCACGGCGGACGTCACGGGGGTTTGCAAACTTCCCGAAGGCGTCGAGATGGTTATGCCCGGCGACAACGTTTCCATAGAGATAGACCTTCAAAAGTCCGTCGCAATGGAAAAGGGACAGCGCTTTGCCATTCGCGAAGGCGGCCGCACCATAGGTGCCGGACGCATTACCGAAATATTGGGCTAATGGCGTTTTTCGGCGCGTCGCCAGAAGGGGAAAAATCCCTTCTGGCTTTGGCGTCTAAAGATTTTGCCACCATTTAGGCGTTTTTTATATGCGCGATGGGCGGCGAAATCGAAACGTTTAGGGAAGTAGTTCAATTGGTAGAGCAACGGTCTCCAAAACCGTGTGTTGGGGGTTCGAGTCCCTCCTTCCCTGATGTTTTTTTCGGAAAGGCGCCGGAAGGCGTCCTTAGAAAGAGCGAAACAGGCGAGGGCGTTATCCAGACGCATTAGCCGCCGTAGAGAGCGGTGGAAGTCCGCCAAAAGGAAAAATGACCAATCCATTCAGCAAAATAAGGCAATTTTATCAGGAGACGGTAGTCGAGCTGAAGAAGGCGGCATGGCCGACGCGCTCGGAGTTGAAGGGCTCCCTGATTGCGGTATTCGTGGCCATAGCGCTGCTCGGCGCGTTTGTGAGCTTGGCGGATTTCGCCATTTACAACGTAGTGGACCTTCTCACACGGCTGGTAAGGGGCGAATAGAAGATGGAAAGCCAGAATAAAGCAATACCTTCGGCCGTTTCCGAAGATCCCCTGCGCAAATGGTATGCGGTGCAGACCCGCTCGAACATGGAGCAGAAGGCGGTCGAGACGCTCAAGGGCATGATAGACGTCGAAGACATGTCGTCGTACATATCCAAGGACGACATTCTCATGCCCGAGGAGCTCGTTTCCGAAATTAAGAACGACAAGAAGACCGTGCGGCGCCGCAAGCTTTATCCCGGATATATTTTTGTGCGCGTGAAGCTTTATGACGAAGACGGAAATTTTTTGGAAAAGCCCTGGTATTTTATACGCGGCATAAACGGAATAATAAATTTCATGGGCGGCGACCGCCCCGTAGCCCTCAAGAAGGCTGAGATAGAAAGCATAATAGGGCAGATGTCCGCCGCCGAAGGAACGGAGAGGCCGAAGGTCAATTTCGAGGTCGGCGAGGAGGTCAAAATAAACGACGGGCCGTTCCTGAGCCTGACCGGCCGCATAGACGAAGTGGATCCCGAACACGGCAAGTTGAAGGTGAGCGTTTCCATATTCGGCCGTTTTACGCCTGTCGAACTTGAATACTGGCAGGTGAGCAAGGCAGGTGAAGCCTGAACTTAACGAATTTTATGCGGGTGTTCCGCCAAAGGGGAGCGCCTGAAAACGAACAATTAAACAGCGCTCCGTCCGAAGCCTCGACGTCCGAAGCGCGAAGCGAAAGAAAAGCGAAATGGCAAAGAAAATAGTAAAGCAAATCAAGTTGCAACTTCCCGCCGGAGCGGCGAATCCCGCTCCTCCGGTCGGTCCGGCACTCGGCGCTGCCGGCGTCAACATAATGGGCTTCTGCAAAGAGTTCAACGCGCGCACAAAAGATCAGGCCGGAATGGTTCTTCCGGTGGTCATATCGGTCTACCAGGACAAGTCGTTCTCTTTCATACTGAAATCTCCGCCGGCGGCAGTCCTTCTGAAGAAGGCAGCCAAGATAGCGACAGCCAGCGCCAAGCCGAACGTCGACAAGGTCGGCAAAGTGACGAAGGCTCAAATAAAGGAGATAGCCAAGATAAAGGCGGCCGATTTGAATGCGATCAATCCCGATGCCGCATGCCGCATAATAGAGGGCACTGCGCGCTCGATGGGCATAGAGGTCGTTGGCTAATGAATTTTTCGGCACGGTTTGGCGTCCCCGCGCACCGCGGGGGCGTTCCGTCCGAAACCCGTAGAAAAGATCAACCGCACTGCAAAAGCAGGAGACATAGGAGTCATGGTTAAAAGAAGCAAAAGATATAGGAAAGCGCTCGAAGGGTCGACCGGCGAGGCGAAGCCGATAGAGGAGGCCGTAAAGGCTCTTTCGGCGATGCCGAAAGCCAAGTTCGACGAGACTGTCGAACTGTCCTTCAGGCTGAATGTAGATCCCAAACAGAGCTCGCAGATGGTGAGGGGCACGGTTCGCCTCCCCAATGGGAGCGGCAAAAAAGTCCGCGTGATAGTGTTCACCGAAAACGCGGACGAGGCTCTCAAGGCCGGCGCCGACAAGGCGGGGCTTGAAGATCTCATAAAAGAGGTCGAGGGCGGCTGGCTCGATTTCGACGTCGCCATAGCGACGACCGCCGCGATGAAGGACGTCCGCAAGATAGCCCGCGTTTTAGGCCCCCGAGGCCTCATGCCAAACCCCAAGAGCGGCACGGTTTCCGACGACATACCCTCCGCCATAAACGAGGTCAAGGCCGGGCGCGTGGAGTATAAGATGGACAAGACCGCCAACATGAGCGTGGTGGTCGGCAAGCGCAGCTTTTCGGACGACAAGCTCGTCGAGAACGCGAAGGCGGCAATATCGAGCGTCATGGCGGCGCGCCCCGACGGAGTAAAGGGCAAGTTCGTCGCTTCTGTGACAATAAGTTCCACTATGAGCCCTGGCGTGAAAGTCGCCATGAGCGAATAACGAGGATAGCAGCAATGAGACCCGAAAAGAAATTTTTAGTAGAGGAGGCGCGCGCGAGAATCGGAGCCTCCAACCATGTCTTCTTCGTAAACTTTACCGGAGTCAAGGTTTCCGACGTTGCGGAGCTCCGCAAGGCTCTCGCCGAGGTTGGAGCCGAATACCACGTGGCGAAGAATTCGATAATCAGCATAGTCTCGAAAGAGCTCAACATGCCAGACATCAGCGAGGTGTTCTCCGGCCCGACCGGCATAATCAGCGGGGGTTCGGACGAAGCATCGGTGGCTAAGGCGGTTGTAAACTTCTTCAAGACCCGCGAAAACGCCTCGATAAAGCTCGGTGTTTTGGGCGAGAAGCTCATGACCAAAGAGGAAGTGGAAGTTCTCGGCAGCCTGCCCTCCATGGCGGAAATGCGCGCGAAATTCCTTTCGCTTCTTTCGACGCCCGCGCGCCAGATGGTGCGAGTGCTTTTCGTCCGCGGAGAAAAGCTTGGCGAAGGGTCGCCAGCGGCAGAAGCTTCGGCGGAGCCGGCGCCCCAGGCGTAGTCGGCATTGTCGGCATTCGATGGGAGGCTTGCGCCTCGAATCGAATTCCTTTTGAATTTGCGGGGAAACCCGCGCGAAAAGTGTCGCATTCCGCTCCGTTTGCCACGGGGCGGGAGGCAAAAAAACAAACAACCAAACCGAAGCCCTTAGGGATATCTTTTCCTTAAATGTCCGTTGGGACGCTAAGCTTCGGAAGGAGAAACAAAACATGGCAGACATCACAAAAGATCAAGTAATAGAATGGCTCAGCGGCCTTTCGGTCGTCGACATCAACGCTCTGGTAAAGGAGCTTGAAGAAAAATGGGGCGTCAGCGCCGCCGCACCCGTTGCGGTAGTTGCCGGCGGAGCAGCAGCCGGAGGCGCGGCAGCCGAGGAAAAGACCTCCTTCGACGTCGTTTTAAAGGCGTTCGAGCCCTCAAAGAAAATCGCCATCATCAAAGAGGTTCGCGGCATAACCGGACTCGGGCTCGCCGAGGCGAAAGCTCTCGTCGAAGGCGCTCCGAAAACCCTCAAGGAGGGCGTTACGAAAGACGAAGCCGCCGAGATGGAAAAGAAGCTCAAGGACGCCGGCGCAACTGTCGAAATCAAGTAATCGGTTTGAACGCATTGAAAGCAGTTTAAACTTTCGCGGAGAACCGCGGCGCCCGCATAACGGCGCCGCGGGCTTTCCGTTTTTTTCCGCTCAAGCCTTCGGAGCGTAAAATCGACGGCAAAAACATCAATTTCAAAGAATATGTCCGAACGAAAGAATTTTGGAAAATTAAAGGAAGTCATACCGCTTCCCAATCTCATCGAAAATCAGGTGAATTCGTACGCCGATTTTCTCCAAAAGGACGTCCCACCCGCGAAGAGGGAGATGAAAGGCCTCCATGCGGTGTTCAGCGAGATTTTTCCCATAAGCAGCTACGACGGGAAAAGGAAACTCGAGTACGTCGAGTACAATCTCGTAGGCCCGAAGATGAGCGAGGTAGAGTGCATAAAAGAAAGCGCGACATATTCCGTGGCTTTGCATGTAAAATTCCGCCTCCGCGACGAGGATAACACCCGCGAGGAGACGATTTTTATGGGCGACATAAATATGATGACCAAGAGCGGCAGTTTTATTGTTAACGGAGCCGAGCGCGTGGTCGTCAGCCAGTTGCACCGCAGTCCGGGCATTTGCTTCGAGGAGACAATGCACAGTTCGGACAAAGTGCTTTACTCTTTCCGCCTCATACCCGACAGGGGAACATGGGTTGAGGTTCAATTCGACCAAAACGACCTTCTTTACGTTTATATCGACCGCCGCCGCAGGAGGAGAAAGTTTCTCATCACGACGCTGCTCCGCGCGCTCGGGCACAGCAGCGATCCGGAAATCGTAAATCTTTTCTACAATGTCGAGGACTTGTCTGTCAGCCGCGCGCTGAAAATGGACAACATTTCCCATTATGTCCTCGCCGAGCCCGTCACCGATCCCGCCAAGGGAGTAGTGCTTCTCAAGCAGTACGAAACGCTGACTACGATAGCTGTCCAGAAATTCAAGGCAGCCAATATACAGGAATTTAAGGTCATAGATACCACTGTCGACGACGGCGCGATAGTGCGCGCAATAAAGAAGGACAAGACCAAGAACGAGGAGGAGGCCCTCCGCTACATTTATACGCAGTTGCGCCCGGGAGAGCCCGTCAACATAGAGAATGCGCGCGCGCTGATGCGCCGCACTCTTCAGGATCCCAAGCGTTATGATCTCGGCCGCGTCGGCAGGTTCAAGATAAACCAAAAGCTCGGCTTGAAGACCTCCCTCGACACCCGCATTTTGACCTCCGAAGACATAGTGGAGGGCACGAAATACCTCTGCCGCCTGAAGAAGGGCGACGGAGTCATAGACGATATCGACAATTTGGGGAGCCGCCGCATAAGGACGGTTGGAGAGCTTTTGGCGAACCAGTGCCGGATAGGGCTTGCGCGCACGGAAAAGCTCGTCCGCGAGCGCATGAACGCGACCGACCAAAATACCGATTCCCTCACGCCGTCGCGCCTTGTAAACACCAAGGCGATGACGACCGTCATACGCGATTTCTTCGCGCGGAACCAGCTGTCGCAGTTCATGGACCAAATAAATCCGCTGTCCGAACTCACCCATAAGCGCAGGCTTTCAGCTTTGGGGCAGGGCGGATTGAGCCGCGAGCGCGCGGGTTTTGAAGTGCGTGACGTACACCCGTCTCACTACGGAAGGATTTGCCCGATTGAAACTCCCGAAGGACCGAACATCGGGCTCATCAACTCGCTTTCGTGCTACGCTCGCATAAATGAATTCGGCTTCATTGAGACGCCGTATAGAAAGGTCGAAAAGGGAAAAGTTCTCGACAAGATAGTCTACCTTTCCGCCGACGACGAAGAGGGCATGACGATTGCCCAGGCAAATTCCGAAATCAAGGACGGCAAGCTTGTCGGGCGCGTGACCGCGAGAAAATTCGACGAGGTGAGCGAAGTAGACCCGCTCGAAGTCGACTACATGGACGTCAGCCCGAAACAGCTCGTGTCGGTTGCTGCGGGCTTGATTCCCTTCCTCGAGCACGACGACGCAAACCGCGCCTTGATGGGATCGAACATGCAGCGCCAGGGAGTCCCGCTTTTGAAGACGCAGGCGCCGTTTGTCGGCACCGGCATAGAGGGGCGCGTCGCGACGGATTCCCGCACGGTTGTTTTGTCGGAGGGCGCCGGGAAGGTTGCAAGCGTTGACGCCAAGCGAATAGTTGTCACGCCCGACGGCCAGATGCCGAAGAAAACCGCCGGCAAACTCAAAAATGATCCCGATAAGGGAATCCGCGTTTACGAGCTCCGCAAGTTTATGCGCTCGAACGCCTGCACCTGCTTTACGCAAAAGCCCGTAGTCAAGAAGGGCCAATCCGTGAAGGAGGGAACCGTTCTTGCGGACGGGGCCGCCACGGAAGACGGCGAACTCGCGCTCGGCAAAAATGTGCTCGTAGCCTTCATGCCGTGGAACGGATACAATTTCGAGGACGCAATACTCCTTTCCGAAAAGCTCATCAAGAACGACGTGTTCACCTCCGTCCACATCGAGGAGTACGAAGTCACCGCGCGCGACACTAAGCTCGGGCCGGAAGAAATCACGCGCGACATACCCAATGTCGGGGACGAAGCCCTGAAAAACCTCGACCGCAACGGCGTAATAAGGGTCGGTGCGGAGGTAAAGGCCGGCGACATACTCGTCGGGAAAATCACCCCCAAGAGCGAGACGGAACTCGCTCCCGAAGAAAAGCTCTTGCGTGCGATATTCGGCGAGAAGGCTGCTGATGTGAAAGACACCTCGCTCCTCGTTCCTTCCGGGGTGAAGGGCATAATAATGGACGTGAAGATTTCGACAAAGAGCGAGCACGAGGGCGAAAAGCTCAGCCAGAGCGACCTTCGCCGCCGCACGCGCAAGATAAACGAGGAGCACCGCGCCCAGAGCGACAAGCTGCGCGACGAATTGACCGAAGCCCTCTCGAACGTTCTTCTCGGGGAAAAGATACCTCTCGACGTCAGGAATTCCGAGACCGGAGAAATAATAATTCCCGCCAACCGGAAAATCACCAAGACTCTCTTGCGCCGCCTTGCAGCGGTGTCGAAAAACATAGACATAGACCCGTCGCCAGTCCGCATAAAGATAATGGAGATAGTCGACGGATATCAGCGCCGCTTCGACGAGATAGAAAACGAGCGCGCGCGCAAGCTCGATTCTGTCGAGAGCGGGGACGCCGCCGATCAAAGCACCATAAAGAGCGTAAAAGTTTACATAGCGACCAAGCGCAAGATACAGGTAGGCGACAAGATGGCGGGCCGCCACGGGAACAAGGGCGTAGTAGCCCGCATAGTTCCTGAGGAGGATATGCCCTATCTGCCCGACGGCACGCCCGTGGAGATATGCCTCAACCCGATGGGCGTTCCCAGCCGAATGAACGTCGGGCAGGTTTTGGAAACCCACTTGGGCTGGGCTTGCAAGCAGCTTGGAATAAAAATAGCCACTCCCATATTCGACGGGATAAGCGAAAAGGATATCCGCCAGTACCTCAAGCAGACCGGCATGCCCGAGAGCGGAAAGGTAAAATTGCTCGACGGCTTGACCGGCGAATTCTTCGACCAGCCCGTCGTTGTCGGATACATCTACATGATGAAGCTCAACCACCTCGTTGCGGACAAGATTCACGCCCGCGCGGTCGGGCCGTACAGCCTGATAACGCAGCAGCCTCTCGGCGGCAAGGCGCAATACGGCGGCCAGCGCTTCGGAGAAATGGAAGTGTGGGCGCTCGAAGCGTACGGGGCGGCATACACCCTCCAGGAGCTTCTGACTGTAAAGTCGGACGACGTCCAGGGAAGGACTCGCATATACGAGCAGCTCGTAAAGGGCGACAGTTCGCTCCAGGCTGGCACGCCACAGTCCTTCAACGTGCTGATGAAGGAAATGCAGGGTCTCTGCCTCAACATAAAGCCGGAAAACAGGGAGGGCGGCCGATAAGCCGCCAATCCAAATAAGGAAAGGACTTTCCAATGGAAGAAAACAACAAGACTCAGGCGCGCGAAATTTTAGGATTCGACAACGATGCCGGATTCGATTGCGTTTCAATAGGGCTCGCTTCTCCGGACGTGATCCGTTCTTGGTCTCACGGAGAGGTGAAAAATCCCGAAACAATCAACTACCGCACCTTCAAGCCGGAACCCGGCGGCCTGTTCTGCCAGAGAATATTCGGCCCCGTGCGCGACTACGAGTGCGCTTGCGGCAAATACAAGAGAATCCGCTTTAAGGATCAAATATGCGACCGCTGCGGAGTGGAGGTGACCACGAGCCGCGTCCGCCGCGAACGCATGGGCCATATAGAGCTCGCCGTTCCGGTCTCGCACATATGGTTCCTGAAGAGCATGCCGAGCAGGCTCGGCCTAATGCTCGACCTTACGGCAAAAGCGCTCGAAAGCGTAATCTATTACGAGCGCTATGTAGTCATAGACCCGCGCAACACCTCGTTTAGCTACATGCAGTTCCTCACGGAGGACGAATATCAGGCGGCGATAGACGCGGGCGACGATTTTGTGGCGGAAATGGGAGCGGAGGCAATAAAGCATCTCCTCGAAAAAATAGACTTGTCCAAGCTCGAGGCGGAACTGTCCGAACAGATGCAGGCGACGCGTTCCAAGCAAATAAAGAAAAAGCTTTCCAAGAGGCTGAAGCTCGTCCAGGGCTTCATCGAGAGCCAGTCGCGCCCGGAGTGGATGATACTCGACGTTCTTCCCGTGATACCTCCGGATTTGCGCCCGCTCGTCCCCCTCGAGGGAGGCAGGTTTGCCACCTCCGACTTGAACGATTTGTATCGCCGCGTTATAAACCGCAACAACCGCCTCAAGGCGCTCATGCAGATGAAGACGCCCGACGTTATAATTCATAACGAAAAGCGCATGCTTCAGGAGTCGATAGACGCGCTCTTCGACAACGGCCGCCACGGTCGTCCCGTAACTGGCGCCGGGAATAGACCTTTGAAGAGCATATCCGACATGCTCAAAGGCAAGCAGGGAAGATTCCGCCAGAACCTTCTCGGCAAGCGCGTTGACTATTCGGGGCGTTCGGTCATAGTGATAGGCCCGAACTTGAAGCTCCACCAGTGCGGCCTGCCTAAGAAGATGGCTCTTACGCTTTTTGAGCCCTTTATTATAAGGCGCTTGAAGGAGCTCGGATTCGTCCATACGGTGCGCAGCGCGCGCAAGATGATAGAGAAGAAATCCCCCGAAGTTTGGGATATTCTCGAGGAAGTGACCAAGGGCCATCCGGTTATGCTCAACCGCGCTCCGACTCTCCACAGGCTTTCGATTCAGGCCTTTGAGCCGGTCCTCATAGAGGGCGACGCCATACGTCTGCACCCGCTCTCATGCGCGGCGTTTAACGCAGACTTCGACGGGGACCAGATGGCAGTTCACGTGCCGCTTTCGCTCGAGGCGATTATGGAGGCGAAACTCTTGATGCTGGCGAGCAACAACATATTCTCGCCCTCGTCGGGCAAGCCGATTCTGACGCCCTCGCAAGACATCGTTCTCGGCGTTTACTATCTTACTTACGAGCCGAGCAAGAAAAAGGAGAAGGGCGACCGCGTTCCGCTTCTTTCAAATCTCAGGGAGGTCCAGGCCGCGCATGCCGAGGGAATGCTCCATTGGCACGATTGGATAGACTATGCCAATCCCGACTACGGCAAGGAGACTATCTATGGCGATCCAAACAAGAAGGTTATACGCACGACTCCCGGCCGCGTAATTTTCAACGCAATTTGGCCGGAGAAAATGGGCTTTGTGAATTTCTCCTGCGCCAAGGGCAAGCTCGGTGACCTGATTTTGAATACATTTAAGATATGCGGGCGCAACGAGAGCGCGCCAGTGCTCGACAAGATGAAGGAGCTCGGCTTTAGGACGGCGACTTTGGCCGGAATATCCATCGGGATAGGCGACATGAACATTCCCGCCGAAAAAAAGGAAATCATAGCCGAGGCCCGCGCGAAAATTAAGGTGGTCGAAAATGAGTACCACAAGGGCACCATAACCAAGGGCGAGCGGTCGAACAAAGTCATAGACATTTGGAACGTCGCCACAGACGAAATTGCAAAAAAAGCATTTGAAAATCTCGCGCGCGTCCCTGAAAAGACTTTCGGTTGCCAGCACATAAATCCGGTATTCATACTGATGGATTCGGGGGCCCGCGGCAACAAGGCCCAGGTTCGCCAGTTGTGCGGGGCCCGCGGGCTCATGGCAAAGCCCAACGGGGAAATTATCGAGCGCCCCATACTCTCCTCATTCAGGGAGGGCTTGAGCGTGCACGAATACTTCATATCCACCCATGGCGCGCGCAAGGGCCTTGCCGATACCGCACTCAAGACGGCGGACGCCGGATACATGACCAGAAAGCTTTGCGATGTGGCCATGGACGTGATAATCACCGAGGAGGACGACGGAAACCGCAACGGCATTTGGAAGGAGGCCATCTACGACGGCGACGACGAGATAGTGCCCCTGTTCGACAGGATAGTCGGGCGCTGCTCGAGCGACGACATACCCAATCCGAGCGATCCCAAAGAGATTATCGTTAAGAGCGGCGAGCTCATAAGCGAGGCTACGGCGCGCCGGATAGACGCCCTCGGCATAGAGCGCGTAAAGGTCATGAGCCCGCTGACGCATTTGAAGCGCAATTCCATACCCGCCAAGGCGTACGGAATAGATCCCTCGACACAGAAGCTCGTCGAGCGCGGAACGGCGGTCGGCATAATAGCCGCCCAGTCGATTGGCGAACCCGGGACCCAGCTGACGATGAGAACCTTCCACATAGGGGGCGTAGCGCAGTCGGTAAAGGCTCCTGAAATAAGCGTCCATAACGACGGCATTGTAAAATACCGCGATTTGAGGACTGTTGAAATTTCGCACGCCGATCCGACGAGCGGCACGACAATCAAAGGATACGTTGCGCTCAACAAGACCGGGCACATCATCATAGAAGATGCCGACGGAGGAGAGCTCGAAGATTACGCCATAGCCGCCGGATCTTGGATTTCCGTGGGCGACGGGGATAAAATTAAAAAGGGCACGCTTTTGGCCCGCTGGGATCCGCACAATATTCCGATACTTGCGGACAAAGAGGGCGTGGTCGAATTCAGGGATATGATAGACGGCCTTACATACCGCAGCGATTTCGACTCGTCCACCGGCAAGAGCGCAATTACGATATCCGACCACAAAGAGGATCTCAATCCTACGATAGCTCTTTTGAATCCCAAGACAAAAGAGGTAATATCGCTCCAGGCGATTCCGACAGGAGCGCAGGTGGTGGTTGCCAACGGGGATCACATACGCCCCGGCACGCTCATAGCAAAGACGCCCCGCTCCGCCGCCAAGACGCAGGATATTACCGGAGGCCTTCCGCGAGTCGCCGAACTCTTTGAGGCCCGCCGCCCGAAGGACGCCGCCGAAATGGCGCGTTCAGACGGAATAGTAAAGATGGCGGGCACCCGCCGCAAGAAGAAGCTCGTCAAGATAGTCCCCAAGGGCTGGTCTGAGGGCGACGACGGAGCGGTTGAGGAGCATCTCATACCCGCCAATAAGCGCATTACCGTCCAAGACGGGGACGAGGTCAAGAAAGGGCAGCCAATAACCGACGGCGGAGCCGATCCGAGCGAGATTCTCGAAATTATGGGTCCGAGCGCCGTGCAGGAATATCTGCTGAGGGAAATCCAAAAGGTTTACCGCTCGCAGGGCGTCACCATCAACGACAAGCACATCGAGGTGATAGCCTCGAGAATGCTTCGCAAGATCCGCGTGACGGATCCGGGAGACTCAGATTTCTTCTGGGGGCAGCAGGTCGACAGATTCGAGTTTATGGAGACGAACGAGCGCATAGGCGAAGCCGGGGGAAAACCCGCTTCAGGCGAGCCGATTCTTCTCGGAATAACGAAGGCGAGCCTCGAGACCGAAAGCTTCATAAGCGCTGCGTCCTTCCAGGAGACGACCCGCGTGCTTACAGAAGCCGCGACCTTGGGCAAGGTCGACGATCTCACTGGATTCAAGGAGAACGTGATAATGGGCAATCTGATCCCTGCGGGAACCGGATTGAACGCCTACCGCAAGGTAAGGGTCAGCGCATCCGGCGGCGAGAATATAGAACACCCCGCCGAAGTTCCTGATCTAGTGTCCTCGGACGAGCAGGAGCAGGATAGCGCAAGCGCTCCGGAGAGTCTGGACAGTTCCGAATTTTAAACTCGGCGGGCGCGAGTCCGCTTTTTAAAAGGGCGCGCGGTGAAATGGAAAACATTTCTTAGCGCGCGCAAAAAAAGAAAAAATAAAAAAAACGAATAAAAAACTTGCCAAAGATATGTGGGAATATACTTTTTCACATCTTTCTCTTTAAAAAGACACAAAATATGCCTACGATAAATCAGTTAGTCCGCAAGCCGCGCCGCCTTGTGAAGGCCAAGACCAAGGCACCCGCGCTCAAATCGAGTCCGTTCCGCCGCGGCGTATGCGTGCAGGTGATGACCCGCACGCCAAAGAAGCCCAATTCGGCAATCCGCAAAGTGGCGAAAGTTCGCCTGACCTCCGGATACGAAGTGATAGCGTATATACCCGACGAGGGCCATTCGCTTCAAGAGCACAGCGTAGTGCTGTTGCGCGGCGGCCGCGTGAAGGACTTGCCCGGCGTCCGCTACCATATAGTCCGCGGCGCCCTCGACTGCATGGGAGTTGAAAAGCGCCGCCGCAGCCGTTCAAAATACGGCGTGAAGCGCCCCAAAGAGAAGAAGGCATAGGATAAATTTATAAAGAGGCAAAATTATGTCACGCAGACACAGAGCTGATAAGAGAGAACGCACGCCCGACGCGCGCTACAAGAGCCCTTTGGTGAGCCATCTCATCAATATGGTGATGAAGAACGGCAAGAAGACCGTCGCCGAACGCATAGTTTACGGGGCGATAGAGCAAATGAGCGCAAAGCTCGAAAAGGGGGATCCCATAGACCTGCTCTTGGGAGCGCTCGAAAATATCCGTCCCAAGCTTGAAGTAAAGAGCCGCCGCGTCGGCGGAGCGACTTACCAGGTTCCCGTGGAGGTGCCTTTCGACAGGCAGCAGACGCTCGCATACCGCTGGCTGATAGAGGCCGCCAACGGCAGGAAGGGGCTTCCCATGCGCGAAGCTCTCGCCGCCGAGCTCGTCGACGCCTACAACAACACCGGAAACGTGGTGAAAAAGCGCGAGGACGTGCATAAGATGGCGCAGTCGAACAGGGCGTTTGCGCACCTCCGCTGGTGATTCCGCATTGCCGCCAAAAACTAAAGTTCAACGCACACCACAATGGCAAATTTATCTCCAAAAAATTCCCCTAATAGGCAGAAGCCGCTCGAATATACCAGAAACATAGGCATATCGGCGCACATAGACGCGGGCAAGACGACTTGCTCGGAGCGCATTCTTTTTTACAGCGGCGTGGTCCACAAGATAGGCGAAGTCCATGAAGGCACGGCAGTGACCGACTGGATGGAACAGGAGCGCGAGCGCGGCATAACCATAACGTCGTCGGCAATCAGCTGCAACTGGACTACAAAAGACGGGCCTTACAAGGGAATCGAACACCAGATAAACCTTATTGACACTCCCGGGCACGTCGACTTTACCGCCGAGGTGGAAAGGTCTTTGAGGGTTCTCGACGGAGCTGTCGCGGTATTCTGCGCGGTTGCGGGCGTACAGCCGCAATCCGAAACCGTGTGGCGCCAGATGAACAAGTACAATGTTCCCCGCATAGCCTTCATAAACAAGATGGACAGGACCGGGGCGGATTTTTACGGCGCGGTGTCGGATATAAAGAATAAGCTCAACGGCAATCCCCATCCGATATATCTTCCGATAGGAGCCGAGGACAAGTTCTCCGGTCTTATAGATTTGGTGACGATGAAAGCCCACATATACGATTCCTCGGATCCGATGGGCGTCAAGTTCTCCACCGAGGAGATACCCGCCGAATACAAGGAAAAAGCCGAACAGTACAGGGCCGAATTGATAGAGGCTGTTGCGGATTTCGACGACTCCATAATGGAGCGTTTCCTCGAGGGCGAAACCAATTTTACGGACGACGAGCTGCGCGAGGGAATCCGCAAGGCGACTCTTTCCCGCGAGTTTGTTGCGGTAATTCCCGGATCTGCCTTTAAGAACAAGGGAGTCCAGATGCTGATGGACTCAGTTGTGGACTATTTGCCTTCGCCGCTCGATGTTCCCCCGATCAAGGCTTTTGGCGAAAACGACGAAGATACGCCGTCGCTCGAGATAGTTTCCGACGACTTCGCCAGCCCTACGGCTTTGGCATTCAAGCTTTGGAGCGACCCGTTTGTCGGGAAGCTGGTGTTCATACGCGTGTACAGCGGCTGCATAAAGAAGGGCATGCAAATTTACAATCCGCGCTCCCGCAAGACCGAGAGGATTTCCCGCCTTCTGGTCATCAAGGCGGACAAGCGCGACGACATAGACGAGGCGTATAGCGGCGCGATTTGCGCGATAATAGGCGCCAAGGACATCGCCACCGGGGACACCCTCTGCGAGCGCGACCACGAAGTCCGCCTCGAGCCCCCGACTTTCCCCGAACCTGTCATTGCAATGAGCATAGAGCCCAACAGCAAGGCGGACCAGGAAAAGCTTTCGATAGCGCTGCAGAGGCTCGCCGAAGAGGATCCCACATTTGTGGTGACAACCAACCAGGATACGGGTCAGACCCTCATATCCGGCATGGGCGAGCTTCACCTCGATATTATTAGGGACCGTCTTTTCCGCGAGTTTAAAGTCGAGGCGAGCTCCGGCAAGCCCCAGATAGCCTACCGCGAATCCATAACCAAAGAGGCGCGCGGAATCGGCAAGTTCGTCCGCCAGTCGGGCGGCCGCGGCCAGTATGGCCATGCGGAAATCATAATCGAGCCTCTCGAAAAGGGGAAACATTACGAGTTTGTCAACGAGATTGTCGGCGGCGTAATACCCAAAGAATACATAAAGCCGACCGAAGAGGGCGTGAAAGAGGCGATGATAAACGGAGTTGTAGCAGGCTATCCCGTTGTCGACGTCAAGGTTCGCCTTGTGTTCGGTTCTTTCCACGAAGTCGACTCGTCAGAAATGGCATTCAAGATGGCTGGCATATTCGCGTTCAAGGACGCGATGGCAAAGGCCGCTCCGATACTTCTCGAGCCGATAATGAAAGTGGAAGTTGTCACGCCAGAAGAGTATCAAGGCGACATAATGGGCGACATCAACCGCCGCCGCGGACAGATACAAGGCATGGAGACAAAGGGAAATGTCTGCACAATTAAGGCGAACATTCCGCTCGAGACCATGTTTGGATACGCCACGGATATCCGCTCGCTGTCGAGCGGCAGGGCGTCGTACTCGATGGAGCCGAGCCATTTCGAGCAGGTTCCCGCGAACGTATTGAAGATGGTTCAGGAAGGGGCGGCGCGCAAGCCCGCAAGGTCGTAAAAATTTAACAATTCGAAAGAATATGGCTACTCAGAGAATAAGGATAAAACTCAAGGGCTACGATTTTCGCACGATAGATCAAAGCGCGGGCGATATCGTGGAGACGGCGAAGCGCACAGGCGCAAGGGTGTCGGGTCCCGTTCCGCTTCCCACGAAAATAGAGAAGTATTCGGTCAACCGTTCCGTGCACGTCGACAAGAAGAGCATGGAGCAGTTTGAGCTGCGCACGCACAAGCGGCTCATCGACATAATCGACCCGACTGTAAACACCGTCGACGAACTGAAGAAGCTCAATCTTCCCTCGGGCGTCGACATCACAATAAACGTATAGGGATTTTATCGGTCCGCTCCCTGCGCGCTAAGGCTTGCATCGGGGCGGGCAAGCGGGCTTGAAGGTCCGCCAAAGCCGCGCGGCGGCGGGAGTTTCCCTGAATGGGAGGTTTCACCAAGCAGCGCGTTTTAACAGTCGAGACAGTTTGCAGCGCAAACTTCCCAAAGCATCGAACCGGCGGCGAAAGCGGCTTAAAAATGGCGAGAGAACTGGAAAGTTTGCGCGTAATTTGTCAAAAAAATAAGGCGGCGCCAAAAAATATGTTGACACGGAAAAAACGTGTAGCATTATTTTGCCTCTTTACAAATTTTTCAATCGCGTTTTTTCGGTTTTTAAGGAGCGGTTTGACCTAGCAATCCTTAGCGACTGCCGAAAGCGCGCGGTAAAAACACAAATATTAACACTAAAGCAGGGCCAGCTTGGCTGTGTTCCGAAAAATTTCCGGAATGCGGACGAACGCCTGCCGCTTAGCACATGAGCCAAATAATAATCGGCAAGAAACTGGGCATGACCCAGATTTTCGACGGAGACAATACGCTTGTCGCCGTTACCGTGGTCGAGGCGGGGCCGTGCCCCGTCACGCAGGTGAAAACAGCTCAGAGCGACGGATACGAAGCCGTTCAGATAGGCTTCCGCGCGCAAAAGGAACAGCGCATGACAAAACCGGAGCTTGGGCACTTAAAAAAAGCCGGCGTCCAGCCGCTGACGAAACTCGTGGAGTTTCGCGTCGACAACGCTTCCGAATATAAGCCCGGCGACGTGATTACGGTAGACAAGTTCGCCGAGGGCCAGATGGTCGACGTAATAGGCACGACCAAGGGCCGCGGCTTCCAGGGCGTTATGAAGCGCTACAATTTCGACGGGCAGCCTGCGTCGCACGGCCATATGATGCACCGCAGGCCTGGTTCGGTCGGCTGCCGCCAGACTCCCGGACACGTTTACAAGGGAAGAAAAATGCCTGGCCACATGGGGCAAGTCCGCTGCACGACGCAGAACCACCCCATAGTGAAGATTCTCGGAGATAAAAATATCCTTTTGATAAAGGGGAGCCTGCCGGGCGCCAAGGGCGATTTCGTATTGGTCCGCCCCGCTAAAAAGGCGAAGAAATAAGGAGGAGCCGACACAATGAAACTCAAAGTTTACACAAAAGACGGTTCCGGCTGCACGGAGCAGGACTTCGCAAACATTCCCCAGTTCGAAGGCGACAAGGGCCTTTTTGCGCTGAAGGAGACGATAGTGGCCTACCAGGCGAACATGAGGCAGGGCAATGCCTCCACCCTCAACTACGGGGAGGTTCACGGCACGGGCCGCAAGCCTTTCAAACAAAAAGGCGGCGGGCGTTCGCGCCACGGTACGACCAAGAGCGTCATACACCGCCACGGAGCTGTGGTTTTCGGTCCCCGTCCGCGCGACTGGTCGAAGAAAATAAACCGCAAAGTCAAGCAGCTGGCATTTTCGAGAGCCCTCTTTGACAAGTGCTCCGAAAGTTCGCTGAGCATAATCGAAAGCTTCGAGGCCCCGTCGGAAGTCAAGACCAAAAAGGTCGCTGAAGTGTTCTCGAGAATCCAGCCCGAAGGCAAAATACTGCTGGTCGACGACGCCTTTGACGCGAACTTCGCCCTTGCCAGCCGCAACATCGCGCGCCTGAGCTTCTGCGAAAGTTCGACTCTCACCGCTCTCGACTTGGTGACTTTCGCCAACGTGATATTTTCGCGCAGGGCGCTCGACACGGTCTTGGCGCGCATAAATAAGGATGAAAGGTAATCCCATGGTAGAATCCGAAAAAATTTTGAAGGGTTTTCGCGTGACCGAAAAAGCGGCCAACCTTCAGGTCGCCAACCAGTACACCTTTGAGGTAGCCGATGGAGTAAATGCCATTGAAATAGGCAAGGCTGTCGAAAAAGCTTTCAAGGTGAAAGTGGAGCGCGTCAACGTCATGAAGGCCAAGGGCAAAGTGAAAGTTTCGCGCGTTCGCCGCAACTCCGTCGGAGTAAAGGGCAGAATGAAGAAGGCGGTCGTTACCCTCAAGAAGGGCGACACCATTCAAATAGCGTAGTCAGGAGAGACAAGGACATGGCAATAATCAAAAGAAAACCGTTGACTCCCGCCCAGAGGTTTCTGGAGCTGAGCAGGAACGAAGTGGATTCCAAGCGTCCGGAGCGCTCCCTGATAGCGAAAAACCATCGCGCCAAGGGCCGCAACTGCTACGGGCGCATAACGTCGCGTCGCCGCGGCGGCGGGCATAAGAAGCTCTACCGCATAGTGGACTTCAAGCGCGACATATTGGAAGTGCCGGGAAAAGTGGTGGCGATAGAGTACGATCCGTACAGGACCGCCTATTTGGCCCTCATTCAGTACGAGAACGGGCAGAAGCGCTACATCATAGCGCCTGACGGTCTTAAGAAGGGAGACAGCATAATAAACACCTCGCAAAAGCAGAGCGAGTTCCCTGTTGGGTTGTGCCTTCCCCTGAGGCTGATTCCCCCGGCGATGAAAATTTGCTCGATAGAAATGCAGCCCGGCAAGGGTGCGCAAATAGCGCGCGGAGCGGGAGCCGGGGCGCAGCTGGTAAGCGTCGAAGGCGAACACGCCACGATAAAGCTTCCCAGCGGGGAAATCCGCAAGGTCAATGCCGACTGCCGCGCGGTCATAGGAGTTGTCGGAAATACGGAAAACCGCAACCAGAGCCTCGGCAAGGCCGGGCGCAACCGCTGGCTCGGCAAGCGCCCGAGAGTCCGCGGCGTGGTGATGAATCCAGTCGACCACCCGATGGGCGGCGGCGAAGGCAAGACTTCCGGCGGCGGCCACCCCGTATCGCCGTGGGGGCAGCTCGCAAAGGGCTATCCGACGCGCGTCAAGAGCAAGCCATCGAATTCGATGATTGTTTTGCGCCGGAACGGAAAGAAGGCCAAGTAGCAAAGTTTAAAGGAGAATCACAATGGCACGTTCAATCAAAAAAGGCCCCTACGTCGATCCCAGCCTTCAGAAGAAGGTTGACGAGGCTCAGAAGACGAACTCCCGCAAGCCAATACAGACTTGGTCGAGGCGTTCGCTCATTACGCCCGATTTCATCGGACTTAATTTTAACGTACATAACGGGAGAAAGTTTGTAGCCGTCTATGTCACCGAAAACATGGTAGGCCACAGGCTCGGCGAATTTGCGCCCACCCGCTTGTTTAAAGGACATCAACCGCACGTAAAGAAGGAAGCGTAATATGAGAAAAAACCTCGGAGGGTCGGTTCTTGCGCTAGCGATGCTCATTGCGCCGGCACTTTGGGGAAAATCCCCCGACTGGGTGCTGAAAGGCAATTATGCGAATAGAATAGTTCGCGTGTCTGAAGTGGTCAGGACGGAGAAGGCCGATATAGTAAAAGTCGATACGGGTCTTGAAAGCAATCTGCGCATAGGCGCGGTTTGCTCCGTGAGGAGGAACGGCGAAAACGTCGGAAACATCGTACTGGTGGACTCCTCTGAAGGCGTAAGCGTTGGACTCGCGCTCGACGGGGCGGAAATCCGCAAGGGGGATTCGGTTCACATAACACCGTCAAATTAGGAAAAACAATGGAAGTTAAAGCACTAACAAAATTTGCGCGCATGTCCGACAAGAAAGTGCGCGAAATAGTCCGCCAGATACAGGGGCGCAACGCCGCGGAGGCTCTCGAAATTTTGAAGCTTGTTCCGCGCAAGAGCGCGCGTTTGGTCGCCAAGACCCTCTCAAGCGCGATAGCCAACGCCGAAAACAACAACGGCCTTTCGGCTGCCGCCCTGACAATAAAGAGCGCGATCGTGAACCAGGGCGTGGCGTTCCGCCGCTTCCGCCCCGTCGCCCGCGGTTCGGCTCACCCGTTCAAGAAACGCACGAGCCACATACAGATTGTGCTCTCCGACGGAAAATAAAATTTAAGGATAGAATATGGGTCAGAAAGTAAATCCAAAAGGTTTTCGTCTTGCGGTGCGCCGCGACTGGGAGTCGCGCTGGTTCGCCAATAAGGGCGAGTACGCCAACGCAGTGAGCGAAGACTATCGCATCCGCGAGTTCTTGCGCGGCAAGCTCAAGACGGCGGCGGTTCCCCGCGTGTTCATAGAGCGCGCCGGCCAGCGCATTCGCGTAAAGATTTATACGGCGCGCCCCGGAGTCGTAATAGGACAAAAAGGAGCGCTTCTCGAGGAGCTTAAAAACGATCTCGCCAAATATCTGGGCAAACCCGTTCTCGTGGACATACAGGAGGTTAAAAAGCCCGATTTGGTCGCGTATCTGGTGGCCGAGAGCGTCGCGCTTCAGCTCGAGCGCCGCATATCCTTCCGCCGCGCGATAAAGAAGGCGATAGCCACCTGCATGAGCATGGGCGCCGACGGCGTTAAAATCCAATGCTCCGGGCGGCTCGGCGGAGCGGAAATAGCCCGCACCGAATGGCAGAGAAAAGGCCGCATACCCTTGCACACCCTCCGCGAGAACATCGACTACGGATTTGCCGAGGCGAACACCGTGTACGGCAAAATCGGGGTCAAGTGCTGGCTTTGCCTCAAGGCGGAAGACAACCTTTAAAGATAGGGGATAACGACAATGGCAAACATACTTCCCGCAAAGACGAAATACCGCAAGGTTCAGAAAGGGCGCAACCGCGGCATGGCCAAGGGCGGCGATAAAATCGCGTTCGGCGATTTCGCCATACAGGCGCTCGAGCGCGGCAAATGCACTTCCAACCAGCTCGAAGCCGCGCGCGTTGCGATAAACAGGAACTTCAACCGCCGCGGCAAAGTTTGGATGAGGGTTTTCCCTCAAAAGAGCGTGACGAAGAAACCCGCTGAAACCCGCATGGGCAAAGGCAAGGGCGCCGTGGAATACTGGTGCGCGATAATCAAGCCCGGAACGATTCTCTTTGAAGTGTCGGGCGTTCCCCTCAGCATGGCGCGCGAGGCTATGAGGCTCGCCGACGGCAAGCTGCCGTTCCAGTGCCGCTTTGTGGTTCGCGAAGGCGTCGAAATTCTGTAAGGAGATTTTAATAGATGAAGACGAAAGAAATGAGGGAACTTTCCATGGAGGAGCTGGACAAGAAGCTTCGCGATTTTCGCGAGGAGCTCCTAAACCTGAACATACGCAAGGGTTCCGGACAGGTTGAGAATCCGGCGCACATACGCCAGCTGCGCCGCGACATCGCCCGTTTGGAAACGATAAAGACCGAGAAGAAGAAGGCTTAAAGATGGCTGAAAACACGAGAAAGTCACGCAGGAGCCTGGCGGGCGTCGTAACGGCGCTCTCCGGGGACAAAAGCATAAAAGTCACTTATTTTTACAAGGTGCCCCACCCGCTCTACGGCAAGGAAATCCGCCGCAAGACCGTAATTCACGTGCACGACGAAAAGAACGAGTGCGCCCTCGGAGACAAGGTTGAAGTGACGGAAACGCGCCCGCTGAGCAAACTCAAGAGGTTTCGCGTTGTTCGCATAATAGAAAAAGCGCCCGTGTCCGGTGCGTCAGAGTAAGGAGAGGCAGGCAGAAATGATACAGATGCAGACAAGGCTCGTAGTGGCCGACAACACCGGCGCCAAAGAGGTCGCGATGATACGCCGCCTCGGACAGGTTTCCCGCACCGCAAAAATAGGCGACCGCATCAAGGTAGCCGTGAAGGACTCCATTCCCGAAGCCACCGTCAAGAAAGGGTCGGTAGCCGAAGCGGTCATAGTGAGGACGAAAGCCCCCATACGCCGCCCGGACGGATCCTATCTCAGGTTCGACACGAACGCGTGCGTGATAATAGACGGCACAGGAAATCCCAAAGGCACCCGAATTTTTGGTCCCGTCGCCAGGGAGCTTCGCGCCAAATACATGAAAATAGTATCCCTTGCCCCGGAGGTCATATAAGATGAAAAGAAGTGTTAAGAAAGGCGACGAAGTCGTCGTGATAGCGGGCTCCTCCAAGGGGGTGCGCGGAAAAGTTTTGGCTGTTCTTCCCAAAAAGGAAAAAGTGATAGTCGAAGGGGTGAACCTTCGCAAGCACCACGAGCGCAAGAGCGAGAAGAATCCGGAAGGTTCGATAGTGGAACGCGAATCTCCCGTCCATATTTCAAACGTAATGCCTGCCGGGCGCTTTGATGCGAAAAAAAACGCTAAGAAGGCGTAAGCGGAGGATCGGAGAAAAATAAAATGACACCCGTATTGCAGCAAATATACAAGGACAAGGTGGTGCCCGAGCTCAAGAAGAGCCTCGGAGTGGAAAATCCGCATCTTGTGCCCACCGTACAGAAAATCGTTATCAGCTCCGGAATCCGCAGCGATGCGGACAAGAGCTGGGTGCAGGAAGTGGTGAAGGAGGTCGCCAAAATAAGCGGGCAGCAGCCCGTCGTGACGAACGCGCGCAAGAGCATAGCAAATTTCAAGCTTCGCGCGGGCCAGCCCAACGGCGTAAAAGTGACGCTCCGCGGTGCGAACATGTGGGACTTTCTCTACAAGTTCATATCGGTAGTTCTCCCGTCGATCCGCGACTTCCGCGGGGTTCCGACCCGCTTGGACGGAGCAGGCAACTACAACTACGGCATAGCCGACCACACGATATTTCCCGAAGTGACGGTGGATCCGGGACGCAAGAACATCGGAATGGACATAACAATAGTCACGAGCGCCAAGGACGACGATTCCGGCCGCGAGCTGTTGAAGCTTCTCGGAATGCCGTTCCGCAAACCCGCGACAAAGACACCCGCCGCAGCGGCCAAAAAATAGGATAAAATTATGGCAAAGAAATCATCCATAGAGCGCAATAAGAAGCGCGAGAGGCTGGTGGCCAAATACGCCGCCAAGAAGGCCGAGCTCAAGAAAATCCTGAAGGATCCGAAAACGGACGACGAGGCGTTCTTTGAGGCCCAGCGCAAGCTTTCAAAAATTCCCCGCAATGCGTCGAAGATCCGCCTGCGCAACCGCTGCGCGATAACCGGGCGCCCGCGCGGATACATTCGCAAATTCGGGCTTTCCCGCATCACGTTCCGCGAACTCGCCCTCGACGGCAAGCTCCCCGGCGTGACAAAATCATCGTGGTAATGCGAAAGGAATAAGATATGGCAACACACGACAGCATAGGCGACTTTTTGACCGCACTCCGCAATGCCAGCCGCGCCGGAAAGGAGAGCTGCACAGCCCAATGGTCCAAAATGCGCGAGGGCATAGTTTCGATTCTCAAGGACGAGGGATATATTGAATCCTACGAAGTTGTCGGAGAGAAGGCGAAGAAGGTCATAAATGTAAAGATGAAATACGTCGGCGGCAAATCGGCGCTCACGGGCATAACGCGCGTAAGCACGCCCGGCTGCAGAATGTATTACGAATACCGCGAAATCCCCCGCGTAATTCAGGGCATGGGCATTTCGATCCTGACGACGTCGAGAGGCGTCCTCAGGGATACCGAATGCCGCGCCAAGAAAGTCGGCGGAGAACTCATTTGCAAGGTTTGGTAAGGACGCTACATGAGCAGAATAGGTAAACATCCCATAAATGTACCGGCGGGAGTAAAAGTCTCGATCGACGGCGCGAGCGTCAAGGTCGAAGGCCCCAAAGGCAAACTGTCCCATACTTTCGATTCGTCGGTTGTGATAAAGCTCGACGGCTCCGAAATATCGGTGGCGCCCGCTGACGCTTCCCGCCATTCCAGCTCCATGCACGGCACCGTTCGCAGCATTATAGCTTCGATGGTCAAAGGCGTGGTTGAAAACTTCTCGAAGGTGCTCGAAATAAAGGGGGTCGGTTTCAAGGCGGAACTTTCCGGCAAAAAGCTGACGCTCTCGTTGGGGTATGCGCATCCGTGCATATACGAGCTTCCCGAGGGGATATCGGTCGCGATAGGCGAGTCGAACGAAAAGAATCCGCTCGTGACGGTATCCGGAGCGTGCAAGAAGACGGTCGGGCAGGTAGCCGCCGACCTAAAGAGCTTCTATCCCGTCGAGCCGTACAAGGGCAAAGGCGTCAGGATCCACGGCGAGTACGTCCGCCGCAAGGAAGGCAAGAAGACCGCTTAATCGGGAAAGGGTAAGATATGAATTTTCTCAAGAAAAAGGAATTGGAACAGAAGCGCCGCTGGCGCGTGCGCGGGAAAGTCTCCGGGACTTCGGAGCGCCCGAGGCTCTCCGTGCGCTTTTCAAACAAAAATATCTATGCGCAGTGCATAGACGACGCCGCAGGCAAGACGCTGGTGTCGCTGTCCACAACCTCCAAGGAGCTCAAGGGCGAAAAAATCCTCCCCAACGTTGCGGGGGCGAAAGTCGCCGGAGAGAAGCTCGGAGAGAAAATGAAAGCCGCCGGGATATCTGCCGTCGTCTTCGACCGCGGCGCCCGCCGCTATCACGGCACGGTCAAGAGCTTCGCCGACGCCGTGCGTTCCGCCGGAATAAACTTCTAAGACACCCGCAAAATGAGCAAAGAATTTAAGAACAAGCAGACAGCCCCTAAAAAGGAAGAGGGGCCCGAACTCATAGAAAAGGTAGTGCATATCAACCGTTGCGCCAAGGTCGTCAAGGGCGGAAGGCGCTTTACGTTCTCGGCTCTCGTCGTAGTCGGCGACGGCGCGGGAAACGTGGGCCTGGGCTACGGCAAGTCTAAAGAGGTGCCCGACGCAATAAAGAAGGCATCGGACCGCGCCAGAAAATTGATGAAGCACGTCAGCTTGAAGGATACCACCATACCGCACGACGTTCGCGGCGAGTACGACGGCGGAATAGTCGTTTTGCGCCCCGCCAGTCTCGGTACCGGAGTTATTGCCGGAGGCGGCGTGCGCGCCGTTCTCGAAGCTGCGGGCGTCAAGGACGTTCTGAGCAAATCTCTCGGCTCGAACAACGACATGGCCATGGTAAACGCCACTCTCGACGCCCTTTACCAGCTCCGCACAGAGGAAACAATCAACGCCATCAGAGGCAAATAGGATTCAGTCTTTATGAAACTTCACAATCTTTCAAATCCCAAGGGGGCCAAGCACTCCCACAAGCGTTTGGGCTGCGGCGTGGGCAGCGGACACGGAAAGACATCAGGACGCGGCCACAAAGGCACAAACGCCCGCAGCGGAGCCGGGATTCGTCCCGGGTTTGAGGGCGGCCAAATGCCCCTTTACCGCAAACTGCCGCATCGCGGATTCAACAACGCCAACTTCAAGGTTAGCTACGCAGTCGTAAATGTCGGAGATTTGAACGATCTCGGCCTTGAGGAAATTTCCCGCGACGATCTCGTTCTTGCAGGACTCGTTCGCGCGAAGGATCCCCTCTTGAAAATACTCGGCTCCGGAGAGCTTTCACAAAAAGTAGTTGTCAAGGCGGACAAGTTTTCAGCGGAGGCTGTTAAGAAGATCGAGGCGGCAGGAGGCAAGGCGGTCGTGATTGAAAAAGCCGCGCGCGCGGAAGCCAAAGCCGGCAAGTAATAGCGGATTAGTCTGGCATCTCTATAAAAAGGATTAGTGAAATATGTTAAGCGCCTTCACAAACTGCTTTAAAATACCGGAACTGCGCCAGAGAATATTTCTGACGCTCGGTTTGATTTTTATAGCCCGAGTGGGCGCCGGCATACCTCTGCCAGGGATAGATCCCATTCCGCTTCAGGCGTACTACGCGTCCGCGACGTCTGACAGCGGCGGTCTGGCAGGGCTCTACAACATGTTCACCGGAGGCGCCATGATGAATGGGGCGCTGTTTGCGCTCGGCGTCATGCCCTACATAAGCGCGTCCATTATACTCCAGCTGATGGGCGCTGTAATGCCGAGCCTGGCAAGGCTCATGCAGGAGGGCGACACTGGAAGGCAGAAGATAGCCCAGTACACGCGCTATCTCACAATAGTCATATCCGTAATCCAGGCGGTTATGATAACCTACGCGCTCGTTTACAGTCCGGAGACTATAT
>CASFWX010000084.1 GCA_949298545.1 uncultured Verrucomicrobiota bacterium
ACTCCGCATTCGCCATACGTTTATACGCATAAAGCATCTGCGACGTCAAAATCCGTCAACACAGCATTCAAGAAATATGCTTGGGGAGACGACTACAAGGAAAAGATAGGCAATGGCAAAGTTGAGGCATGCGCCTTTGTATTCGATAAGATTACGTGAAAATATTTAGGTTATAAATATACCTCAAAATCCTTCGCAGATAAGATAATGAAAAATGCCAAAGATGTAATAGCAAATATTGTCTCCGAATACAGAAACAAATAACTACTGCATGCCGCTAAATTGGCGCCGCCGGAAGATAGATTCTAAAAGATCCGCCATGGCGTCCCATTGAACGCTTTTTAATGCGCAGTGCGGCATGTTCAACACTAAGAAGCCATTGCGCATTGCCAATCGTTGGATTTATTATTTATCCGCCCGCATTCTCCCAAAAGCCTCGAGCACATTTTGCGGGACGAAATCGGACAGGCGCTCCGGAGAGTATCCGGCAACCTGCTTGATGAGAGTTGAGCTGGTATAAAAATATTTATGATTAGGCATCAGAAAGATTGTCTCTATGCCTCCGTCGAGATGCCTGTTCATTTGCGCCATTTGAAATTCAAACTCGAAGTCTGACACTGCCCTAAGGCCGCGTATTACAGCAACCGCTCCGATTTGACGGGCGAAATCCATTGTAAGGCCGGAAAACGAGACAACACTGGCGCGTGGTACTCCGGATAAATTCTCCGCTATCAGCCGCACGCGTGTTTTATAATCGAAAAGCGGATGTTTCTCGTTGTTTTCGGCAACTCCCACGACAACTTCGTCAAAAAGCGACAATGCCCTGCGGAGCACGTCGAGATGTCCGTTTGTGACCGGATCAAAAGTTCCCGGATATAAGGCAGTTCTTTTCATTTTTATAAACGGCTGAGGACCCGCAATATTGGCGTTTCCCCAGCGGGTCTGTATGATTTCAATCTTTTAATCTTGTAAAATTCGCGCTGCTGGCAACACTTTTCGTTGATGAATTTGCCAAATCTCTTAACCCTGCTCCGAATATTGTTAACTTTTGCGGCTATCGTTTTGCTTTGCATCGGGGGGAAATGGATCGATGTCTCGGCTTTTGTAATTTATTGCGTAGCCGGCGCCACGGATTGGTTCGACGGATATCTTGCCAGAAAATATGGAGCAATTACCGTTTGCGGAAAGTTTATGGACGCCCTTAGCGATAAAATTATGGTCGTCTCTATGTTTATGACTCTTTTTGCCTTTGGAATGTACGGCAACTGGGTGCTCCCGGCGCTTTTCTGCGCTATCGTATCCATGTCGCGCGAGTTTTTTGTAAGCGGAATAAGAATGTTGGCCTCAAATAAGGGAATCGTGCTCGCAGCAGAAAAACTCGGCAAATACAAGGCAGCTTTTCAGATGTATTCAATTGGAGCTATAATTTGCGCTTATTCAATAGACCATAACTTCCCCAATATCGTCTATTTTAAGATGTTCGCCTTCTATAGCGGAATTCTGACACTTCTGCTGTCCACAGTTTTGTCGCTTTGCTCCGGGCTATCTTACGCAAAACGCTACTCATATCTATTAAAAGAATAAAAGCCATGACTCTCAGAAAGAAACTCTATCCTTGGGCAATCGCCCTTCCCAAGAAAATATCCGTCTCACTCGCGACCCTTTTTGGGCTCGGAAACCTGAAAGCTCCAGGCACTTGGGGATCTGCGGCGGGAGTAATCCTATACGGGCTCTTGTTTTATAACATGAGCATACTTCCATATGTGGTATTCTGCGCGTTGCTGGCATATATTGCTGCCGGGATATGCGACTCAGCCGAAAGATTTATCGGCGTTCACGATCCGCACCGGATAAATCTCGACGAGTTTGTCGCCATGCCAATTTGCTATATGCCTTTGCTCGGCGAACCGTTTAGTCTGCCGGGCGTTGTTTTGGGATTTGTCTTTTTCAGGTTTTTTGACATTAAGAAACCATGGATTATAAATAAATTTCAATCTATAGAGGGCGGAGGAGGCATAGTCGCCGACGATGTAGCTGCAGCAATAATAACCTGCCTTGTCATAAATGCCTTCGGATATTTTATGAGCGGATATTTCGCATAAAATGTACCCTAAAAAATTAACCGGCTTTTTATCGTAAAAAAAGACTTGCCATAGGCACCTCCCGGAGTACATTAAGCGCTTCTTTTTTATTGGATCTCTAGCTCAATGGTAGAGCAGTTGCCTTTTAAGCAATTGGTTGCGAGTTCGAATCTCGCGAGATCCACCACCTACAGGAATCTATAAATTATCTCGCGAGTTTAAATGGGTCAACACCAAAGGTTGTGGAATAGGTTGATTTTTTAGATTTGTCTTTCATAGTTTCACTCCGCATTCTACGAGCACTCTCAATC
>CASFWX010000085.1 GCA_949298545.1 uncultured Verrucomicrobiota bacterium
CCAAATCATTTTCATCTTTGGCGGGTTCGCACAATCGTACTTACTAATTTTCAAAGAACTTCCTTTTTTAAAGAACTATCTTTTCAAAATTATTTCCACCTCTGCTTTCAGATAGTGGAAAATATCCCATTTTGAAAAATTATGCACTCACTCTAGCTGACCTCTTTTTAAATGCAAGCATTTTTTTTGTTTTTTTTGAAAAAAATTATTTTCCACCCCATTATATACTTATGATTTTCGATGCCTTAATGCACCCTCCTATACTACTAAAAATATATCCGCCCCCCACTATTAAAATTCCATTACCAGCATCTCGCCCCACATATTCAAAAAATAAAAACATCCTCTCAGCTTAAAAAAATCGAATACTTTTAACTATACCTTTTTATATTAAAAAAAATACTATAAATCATCGATTGTTTTTTTTTTACGAAATCAATAAAAATTTAAATCCGGCAGTATCCCGCCATAAAAAGGCTTCTCCCAGCCTCCCCAAGGCTTTTTGGCGCAAAAAAAACTCCGCACCAAGGCGGAGTTTCCAGATAGAATTGAGAAAATCCTCAGGACTTCGGAGCATTATCATCCACTACCGATTCGTCCGGTGGAAGCCCGTCTCCCCCCGCTCCCGCTTCGTCGACATCCGGCGGAACCGTATAATAGTTCTGATAGCTCTTGTCATAATAGTTTACGCTGTCTGTCACGCTTCGGGGATTCGTCATGTTCATTACCGCGCCTAAAACGGGAACATTTGAATCCATCATTCTGCGCACGTAACCGCGCACCGTTTTACGCTTTACCGAATTGAATTTTATTATATACAGAACCCCGTCAACGCTCGGCAGGAGAACCATTGCGTCGCTAACAGCGCCTATCGGCGGAGAATCGATAAATATGCGGTCGTAACTCTCGCGCGCCTTAGCAAGCATGGCAATAAATTCCGGACTGTTCAAAGTCTGCGACGGATTCTTCGCCCGCTTTTCACACACAAGTACGTCAAGATTTGGGAAATAATCCTTTATAACTGCCTTGTCGAAGGGAATTCCCTCGCTTATATGCCCTATGACTCCCTCTCCTTCTTTCGGAGTTATTCCGAGAACTTTTGCCATTGCGGGAAGACGCAAGTCTGCGTCTATTATCAAAACCCTCTCTCCATTCAACGCGCACGTAAAAGCCAGGTTTGTCACGACAAACGACTTGCCCTCAGATGGCGTCGTGCTTGTAAACAAAATGACCTTGGCAGCTTTGCTGAGATTGTTGACCTTGATCGTCGAATAGAGCGAGCGGAATGCTTCCGTTGTGATTCTATCGGCATTTGAGGCTGCCACCTGCGCCTTTTCGGAAGAATTCAGCCTTTTGATTCTTGGAATTACGCCAAGGAGAGGAAGCCCTATTATAGCCTCCACGTCATAGGCACTCTTGGCCCTGTCGTCTAAGAAGGCAACAAGAAGCGCCATGCCAACACCGCCTATGCAGCCAGCGAGAATCCCGACTATTATATTGAGAACATAATTGGGACTCGATGGCCTTATCGACGGCGTTGCGCGGTCTACTATAATCGCGCCTTCATTTATTAAGCTCACTTGCGCCGTGCGCACATTCATCGAAGCTATCAGAGAAGCATGCATTCCGTCGGCGACAAGGCGCTCCCTCTCCAGCGACTTATAGGCTATGGATTTTTCTCCAAGCTCGAGAACCGCCTTTTTCTTCTCGGCAAGGCGCTTTTGGCTTTGCTCGTAATTCTGACGGGCGTTTTCGTAGTTGGCCTGCGTCTTAAAATAGGCAGAATCAACCGCTGACTTTAATTCCTTTTCTATCTGATCCAGAGCTCTCCGCGCCTCTATCATTCGGGGATGTTTTTCCTTATAGCGCTTTTCAAGCTGAGCTATATAAACCTGCTGAGTGGAACGGTCTGTAAGCAGCTTGCTTATTTGCGGCAACTCGGCTATAAAATGGAGATCGCACATGTCCTTGTTATCGCGCTTATACTCTTGAAGCATTTCCCATTGAACTGCAACGGCATCGTAAACGCGCTTATCGTTTGTGAGGATGCTGTTCAAATCCTGCAATTCGGTGCGATCGACGTCATCTACCTTATCGAGGCTGACCGCCCCATTCTGTTTGCGATATTCCACAAGCTTTGCATCGAGATCGCGAACCTTGGCATCCTGCTGGGCAACTTTCGTGCGCAACTCGTCTATGCTGTCCATTAGCTTTTGTACGCGCGTCTGATGGGTATAACTTATATATTCACTGGCAAACAAATTCGCTATTCTCGCAGCCATAGCGTTATCAGGATGGCTGAACATTATTCGAACTATCAGCGACATCCTTTCCGGTAATATATTCCTATTCTCCGCCAGAAGCTCCTCTTCGGTCTTCCTTATCCCGAAAGTAAACATATCGTGGTACGGCGCCATAAAGCGCTTGATTTCGTCCTCCTTCAAGCGGGATTTCACTGCGCGGATTACCTCAAAGCTCTCTATCAGCTTTACCTGCGTATTAAAATCCTCTATATTTCCTATTACCGCATTCCTGCTGCGCTCCGCTGAACCAGGCCCGTCTATGGGAGTGTCGGTATCGCGCAATATCTGGACCGTTGCAACCGACGTATATATGGGGGTTATTCTAAAAGTATAAAGCAAAACGCCGGCAAAAATTATAAAGAATGTAACGACTATATACCAGAAGCGCTCGCGCAAAATCATTAAATAGTCGTGCATTGTGCGGTTGGGCACTCCCGCGTCGGAAGAATAGTTCTTGGAACCATAACTACCGTAATATCCACCATAGCCATAATTACCATAGCCGCCATAGCCGCCGTATCCGTAATTACCATAGCCGCCATAGCCGCCATAGCCGCCGTATCCGTATCCGCCATAGCCGCTATAGCCGCCTCCATAACCATAATCTCCGCGATTATTTTCCACTTTGCCTTTAGCGGATCTCTTATCTGCCGAAGCTGTCGGCTTGCCGACATTTTCCGCTTTACCATGCTCCGAATTAACGGGTTTATTGTTTCCAAAATTTTCCATTGCCCGAAAAAATTTTATATGTAATGTATATGCGTATTTTTTATTTAAATAACGACCTGCGTTCCATTAGAAAATAGACTCCGGAACCTCAATTGTATCTCCGTCATAAACGGGAAAATCTTTCGCATCTTTATCGTTGAGAATTGCGTTGAGGTCTACATCAAAGACTTTTATACTTCCATCTGCCATTTTGCGCTTTACTTTTACGGAACGCGTGTTCGCCAGTCTCGTCGGCCCCATCGCGCCGGCAATGGCCTTCGAGAGAGTCATGGATTCCTCCGGAGGAAATATGACTTCTCCGTTGCGGTACACCTGCCCTATCACATAAACGCGCTGAGGCGAATACTCCAATATAAAGATCGACACATCAGCATTTACAAGAAAATCCTTCTCGTAAAGTTCTTTTATCTTTTTCTGCGCATCCTGAACCGTAAGACCGGCAACTTCTACCGTATTTATTAGAGGGAGAACTATTTTCCCATTCGTCCCTATCTTGTATTGGGTATCCAAATCAGGCTCCTGAAACACCTTAATGTTTAACACGTCTAATGGCCGCAATTTATAAGACGTATCGACCTCCAACGCAAAGGCTGGAGATGTTAAAAATATCCCGAGACAAATCGACAATCCGCTCAAAAGTACAGCTCTAAATCTGAAATTTTTTATCATATGCACCACCTTTAAATATTAAACCTAATAACTTTTCAACAATAATTTTAACGATGTAAAACCTAAAATTTCATAAACAGAGGGCCCATAGCTTCACTGCGCAAGTAACTTTATTGAACATAAATATTTATAGATCTCTCTCCGCCCCATGAAAAGTTTCGAACCCGAAAAAGACCTTATCGCTTCCCCTAATAAAAGTTTCCGAAGAAACAAGAGAGAATCCTCCATCGGAACCGTTCTCCAAACTTATCAATTCAATCCAGCCCGATATATTTTTAGATTTATGCTCTTTCACCGATCTCCCGGCTGCAGGCGCCTCTGATCTGTTTTGTAAGACAACATTGCAAGCAATCAACCGGTAAATCCTCCCTCAAAACCCCTTTCAAACGAAAGATTGAATCTTGGAATATAGCAACCAGACAAAATCCTGTCGGCGGGAAATTCCGGAAGTGAAAAGCTCGTTGTTTGTCATACCGCCATCAAAAGGCGATTTATCCAATGAAATTTGTGGAGCGCCAAGCCACGAAGCAAAAAACATTTTCATAAGCCTCTCCGCATGTGTATTCAAACGCCCCTACCCTGCACGGCGATTTTTGAGGAGTTTTGCGGGCGTCGGTTTCGACAAGTTCCGGAGTTTCCGAAACTGCCCCTATTGCGGGGCTCCCGCCGCCTACCGGCATCGCAGGCACAAATCCTCCTTCGAAAGCCAAATTCCCGAACATGGGATTCAATTAAATTGGCTTTTTATTTTGTCTGAACTATTGGGTACACTTCAGCCTTGCCGGATTTTATTCGGCAAGGCCTTATTGCCACAGCCGATTGGCTGCTGGCACCTGTCGATGTTAAAATTTAACGTCCGGATTTGTGTAGCGGTTATTGTCGTTCGAGTGGAAAGCCCCGTATTCCGTCACGACAGCGCCTTCGGGGCCAGCGATTTGATAATGGCGGGATTCAAGCCGCCCCATCCAAACTACATTTCCCTTTTTAGAACATGCGGGAGTCACCTTGTTTACGGTTATAAATTTCTTTTGGCTTTCCGGAACTTTCACGTTTGGATACTTAGACGCATCTTCGCCATTTTCGCCGAAACAATAGCTGACGCCGGCGCGCGCATGCCAACATTCATTCTTGGCAGGAAGATTATTTCCGGCGACGTGCCAATGTTCGATGAGCATCTGGTTCGGCAGGAGGAAAATCTCATGCCCGAAAACGCCATGCTCGTTTTCATGCGCCCAGAATATCCCTCCCATTCCGACTTCGGGGAACTCACCGAGTCCGAAATCAGATACCCACATATTTTCGCGCAGATTGTCGCTGATGGGATAGCCGAGATTTTCCATCATGTCGAAGTAGGCCTGCTTTGCGGCGGCCTCGTCGAATTTTCCGTTTTTATAGAACATATCTTTTGTTAATTTTTTAGTTTCCATAGAAGCTTTTGCCGGCTCGCATGTCTGCGAATTACCACCCGAAGCACATGCCGAAAGATACAGTGCAAGACCAGCCAGAGCGATTGACAATATTGTATTTCTCATTTCATTCACCTTTCTTGTTTTAAGTTATTAAATTCAATTGCCGCAAAAGGGGCGTTCCAAATCCGCTTGAATTATTTTAAGATATTATCCCTAAGCGGTTCGGTCCGCCTATCGGGCTTCTGGGGAAGCTCTTCAGCCCGCTTGAATATCTCGGCTGCGCGCTCGGGATCGTCCAAGACAAGCCTGAACCCGACGTTAAACACCTTTTGCCAATCAAAGTAGCCGCGCCGGAGAGTCGCTCTGGCCCATTTAGCCCTATCCCTCCACGATCCTCCTCGGGCGACTTTTTTCCCGGAGACCGGCTCTCCGCCGAGAGTCTTTGAATAGTCTCCGCTGGTCCATTCGGCGACATTGCCAAACATATCGTACAAGCCGAAAGGATTTGGTTTATATGATCCCACCGGCGCGCTCACGAGCCATGCGTCGTCCACATTGTCGTCGCGCGGAATAAATGCGAGGTTGTCGTTGGGGTTTGTTATCGGCTGAGGATCTATTCCGTTGACCGCAAATTTTTTCGTCTGCCAATCGGAAAGGTTTTCATAAGCGCCGTAGTTTGACGAGGCGTCCCCGAACCAAAAGTCCTTGTCTGAGCCCGCGCGCGCGGCCCATTCCCACTGGCTCTCAGTAGGCAGCGACGCCTTTACGCCGAACTTTTCCCCAAACCATTTGCAGAATGCGTCCGCCTCCCTCCACGTCACGCGGACTACGGGCTGATCAGGAGAATTTGCCGGATAGCCGCGGTTGACGTGGTCTTTGTAATGCCTGTCGAAATAACCGGAGTTATGCGACTTGTCGAAAGCTGCAAACTGGGCGTTGCTCACTTCAAATTGCCCCATGTAAAAAGGCTTGTCTATCTTTTCAATCCGCGCCGGCCCTTCGTCGTAGAAATGTTCGTTGGACCCCATTACGAACTCTCCCGCCGGAACGAGAGTAAAACGCATCGAGACTCCGCCCCCGAGATCTGCCACTATTTCCTTTGGCAGTCCCGACAATTCGCGCATCTTGGCAGCCGTATCGGCAGAGAACGGGAATTTGTCGGATTTCGGACTTGCGACGGCGTGGCGCAGTTCCTCTCCAGGCTGCTGAAATTCCCGCTTTCCGCCGTCGTAAACTATCGCCTCCTGGTCTTCGTGGCGGTTGGCGTATTTTGCGAGAAACTTTGAGCGAAGCTTGTCGCCGTCCATCGGAATTTTCGGATTAACTTCCTTCCATGTTCCGAGGCATGATACATTCATGTCTATCCAAGCTATGAGCGTGCGCATGTCTTTATCGGCAAGCTTCACTCCCTTGTGCCCCTTTTCGAGAAGCTGAATGAGCTCGCTGGTATCGGCGTAGAACTCGAGCGGAGCAAGCAGGTTTTGATAGCTTTCGGGCCCGGAGGTCCTCACATATCTGCGCAAATTCATATATGCTCCGGGGAAATTCCTGTATTGGTTTGGCTGGTTGCGCGAGAAGTTCGGGAGCTTGGCGGCGCCCTCCGATCCGTCGTGGCAGCCCGCGCAGTACTGGTCGAGCACAGGCTGAATGTCCCTCAGGAAAGACCAGCCGCGAACCGGCCCGTTAAACGGCTCTATCTCCACAGGAGACTTGCGGGTTGCCATTGCCGGAGCCGTCGTGGGGCTCATGCCTTGGGCTTCATGGCAGCCCACGCAGCTTTGCACTTCTCCGGGCATGACGGTAAACCAGCTGCGCATGAGCGCCAGAGCCTTTCCGTCCTTGTCCAAAGGCTGAATCGCCACCGGGCGGTTTGCGGGAACTTTAAACATTGCCGAGCCGTCTTCGTTTACCGGAACAGTCCCGAATATGCGCTTGATATCCCACGAGCCTTCGTTCGACACGATGTCGTGACCGCCCATTTCTCGGTAGGAATAATGGTATTCGAACACCCTCAGGGCCTTGACCGATCCGCGCGGAACCCCCTTTAAGCCCGGCCCCTGATAAATGTCGTTGAGGAATACGTATCCGTAATCCAAATCCGGATCTGTCTTATCCGCTATTTCCTGCGGTTTCTTCCTTTCGGAAAGCGGGCGCGGCTCAAATAGGGACGCCCCCTTCTCCTCGCGTATGAGAGTGAGATTGTCAAAAGCGTCGACAAGATATATTCCAAATCCGCTGACCGCGGTTCTGGCGGAGGCAACTATGTATTTTTCAGACAGCGGATACGGATGCAAAAATTGAGGATACTTGCCCGCTACGAGTTCGTCTTTGGTTTCGGCGACATACTCCCTGCCGTAGGACGGAAATTTATGGACGCGCCCGCTCTCTTCAATTGTCCCTTTTGAAACGTCAAACAGGTGCAGCTCTCCAGAGCGCGCTATGCCGTGGTGGCCGCTGACTATCCCGACGAACTTGTTCGGATCGCCAGGAATAGGACGGCAATAGAACAGCGAATTCGGCCAGTAGCTCGTCGAGCCGTAGAACGACGACTGCGCCGTTCCGTCGGGATTCATGTGCATGAGAATCCGCGAAAAATAATGCGAATTGTCAACGTACTCCCAGCGCGTGTAGAGCACCCGCCCGTTTTCCATGACAACGGGCATCCAGTCTGCGTCCTGCTCAAATGTGAGCTGGCGTATCGTGGCGTCCACCTCCTCGGGCGAACCGGCGTTAGGATCGAGAGTGTAAAAGTTTGCGACATAATCCGTACCCGCAACGCACGGAACTCCTACAAAGCACGCTGTCGACAGATATATAATTTTCCCGTCCGGCAAATACACCGCCGAATAATTGTCAATGTCGTCGTATAGGCGCGGCGTGATTTGGCGGACCTTTCCCGTCTCCACATCGAGCTCGTCCACATTCCAGCGGAACTTCTCGTCGACAGTCGAATACATCACCTTTTTCCCATCGTACGAAACGTCTATATCGGATATCGCGCTCGGAGAAGCCGGCTTAAAAAGAAACTTTGCCGATCCCGGCTTTGACAAATCCATTTCCCAAAGCTCGTCCTTGTATCCGGACGAATCCCAAACCTTTTCGGCGGAAACTCCGCGCTTTTTTTCTCGCATGGTCATGCGCTTCAGGCTGGTGGTTATCGAAGTATTTCCTTGCCAGTTCTGCGGAAGCCCCTTGGCGTAGGTAGAATCCGCGCGCTTGACGTAAATCCAACGCGGGTATTTTTTCAACAGGGGATTTTTTAACAATGCTGCGGAAGCGAAGGATTTAAACTCCGCCGCCAAACGCTTCGCCTCCGCGTCTCCGCGCAATAGGCCTTCGCGTATGGCGGGCATGCGCTTTTCGTAATCGGCGAGAGCATCCAGGTCTTCCGCCGAAAAATCGGGAAAGCTTTTCCTCATGTCTTCGAGCGCCGCGCGCACATTTTTTACATCGTATCCGAGCGCCCCGTCCACCTGTATGGAAGAAACTATCTTTTCAAAAATCGCCGCGCGCGCGATTTCACCATTTTCGGAAACATCTCCAAATGTTCCTTCCGCCTCCTTCTCAAGGGTACCAGCCGAAAAGAAAGCCGCGTCGAGGGCGTTGCGTATCGCCTCCTCCATCATCGCGGAATTATCGGCGGCGCTCACGAGTGAGGGCATCGCCTGCAAATTCGCCGTTACATTGGAATTTATGCCACGCGAAAAATTCGACAGCTCCCCCGCGCTTCCGATTCCGAATCCCGCCCGCTCCGCCAGGCCGGCCAGCGAATTTGCGACGAGCGGATAGTCGGCTTCAAACTTTTTCGCGATTTCGGCGGCGGGATCGGCGTGCGGGGAAAAATAGAAGCGCATCGGGCGGGATTCCCCCCTCGACTTCACCAGCACTGCAAACTCGTTTTTACCCTTTTTGAGATTGAGATTGAAAACTTGAAGAGGAGACGTGCGCCTATCGTTTGGTGTTTTAGTCTCCCCGATTTTCTTCCCGTTCAAAAATATTTCGGTCCCGCCGCTCGAAGACAGCGTGACGGGAATCACCGCGTCCTTATCGGATTCTATTGTCCGATAGAGCCAGCTGGCTATGTTCAAGCGCCTGTATTCGTTGAGGACAGGGCGCAAATCCCTGTGGGTGGCGTCCGGCAAATCCACGTCGCGCCAAATCATTTCCCCACCGTAGACTGCGTCGAACTTCGGCGACTGCCCCGACGGATATATTTCCTCCAGCTCCCTGCTCGCCTTTCCGTTGCGATATGAAAGTCCGAAAGAGCCCTTCCATGGGGAAAATGAAACTCCCTCTGCCAAATTTGCGTCAGCCTGCGCCTTCCATAAACGGTAGTTTTTCCGCGCCTTTGAGAGGGTGCCGGCAAAGTCCGAACCCTTTTCATATATCCCATCGGGAACAGATGATTCCGCCGAGCTGACATTTGCAAGGGCTAATAGAACCAAGACCGCTCCGCAGCGCGCTAATATCTTATGGACGTTCATGTTTCCCCTCTCGAAAATATATTATGCTTTCAAAAAACTCCTGTAAATCTCGAAGGCCTGCTCCGGTTTTGCGCCATCGTGGACGACCGCCCTCACGGCATTTATCATGCCTACGGGACACTCGCTCTGGAATATGTTGCGCCCCATGTCGACTCCGCGGGCCCCGCTCGATATGGCTTTGTACGCCAATTCCAAAGCGTCCCGCTCCGGAAGCTTCTTGCCCCCCGCTATAACTATGGGAACCGGACACGCCGCAACCACCTTTTCGAATCCCTCCTCGCAGTAATACGTCTTTACAAAGTTTGCGCCATTCTCGGCGCAAACTCGCGTCGCCAATCCCAAATAGCGCGCGTCGCGGACAAGCTCTTTGCCGACGGCTGTCACGCCCAAGGTCGGTATCCCGTAGCGCGATGTGAAATCCGCGCATCTGGCAAGGTTTTCTATCGTTTTCGCCTCGAAAGTTCCGCCAACGGCAACCATGGGCGCAAGCGCGGAGGCGTCGAGCTTCACGGCGTCCTCTATGCCGATGAGGCATTCGTTGTTGAGTTCTGTAAGAATTGTGGAACCCGCGCTGAAGCGCAAAGCCAAAGGCTTGCCTGATTCGGGCGGCACAACCGAGCGGAGCGCGCCGCGGGTACACATGATGCAGTCCGCGTAAGGAATCAGCGGAACTATGCTCAGATCCATGCGCTCCAAGCCGCTCGTCGGCCCCATTATGTATCCGTGGTCGAAAGCAAGCATAACGGTATTTCCGCTCTTGGGATTGAATATGCGGGCGAGCCTGTTCTTCACACCCCAATCCGCACTTTCATTCCCCTTCAAAAAGAATGAGCCTGACGACTGCTCCGTACCTATACCGTAGTCCTTCGCTTCTATATTGCCTTCCATGTCTGCCATAATATGTCCTATGAGTTGAATGTTTTTGAAAATTGCTCGAATATGATGGCTTCAGAAACCGCTCCGGCATCGAGGCTGCCGAGCGACTTCTCGCCGAGATTCTTCGCGCGCCCGAATTTAGCGCGCAAATTTTTCGTGCTTTCGGCTCCGGCGCGCGCGGACGCCGCCGCGCTTTCAAAGGCCGCCGAAACGTCGGAAGCGCAAGCCATAGCCTCCACCGCCGGCACAAGCGCGTCCATGAGCGTCTTGTCGCCGACTTTCGCGGCGGTGTTTGAACGCACTCCGTCCAGCCCAGACTTGAACGCGGCCGCCAAAGCCTGAACGCCGAGCTCCTCCGCGCCGGCGGGTATGCCGTCTGATATCCCCATTAAAAAAGACCCGAAAAGAGTGCTGGTGGAACCGTTGGAATGGGACATCGCCGCGAATCCAGCATCGAAAAACGCACCCTTTAAATCCGAAGCAGACGAAAACGCCCCGTTTGCGGCGTTCAAGGCCCCCTTAATCGCCGAACCGTGGTCGCCGTCCCCGCATACGGCATCCAGCGCGGAAAGCTCGGTTTCGCGCGCGGAGATTTCAGCCGCCGCGGCGGCAAACATTTTCTTAAAGTCGGCAAGCGTCGCTTTTTTCATCTTTATGCACTCCGTTCAAGCCACCAATAACCAATATTTCCTCTGCTTGTAAAAAAAACGCAGCAGCCACTATTCGCCCAAAGACGTCCAGTACGGCGCGTTTGAACGAGCCTTGAGAAGCTTCAGCGATTCGCCGTCTACAGGGCATACTATCATTTGAAACCCAGCCATCTCCTGCACCGTAAGCAGCTCGTCTATTATTCCCCCATCGACCTTTACGCCAATTTCAGAAGCGAGTTTGACGACCGCGCGGAATACTATTGCAAGCTCCATGTGGGTGGTCGCCCCTACTCCGTTAATTATTAAAAATATCCGGTCTCCCCCCTTTAGATCGGACGCGCGCGAAAGCGCTCCAAACATTATTTTTGCCGTCTCGTCGGCTGTGAGAATTCCGCTCCTTCCGCCTCCGGCCTCGCCATGCTGCCCCATGCCTATTTCCATCTCGTCGTCGGGAAGCTCCGTTATTGGAAGGCCGTTTTGCGGGTGCGTACAGCCGCTCATCGCAACGGCAAGCGTGGATATGCGCGAATTGAAACGCTCGGCTATCGAGGCGACTTCGTCGAGGCTCTTGCCGGACTCCGCAGCAGCGCCGGCAACCTTGATGAGAGGAACGCAGCCGGCAAGTCCCCTGCGCTCGCTTTTGGGAGAATCGAGGCCGGCGCTGATATCGTCGGCAACCAGCACGCTCTTTATTTTTATCCCTTCGCGCTCTGCCATCTTCATCGCCATATTGCCGCTCATTACGTCCCCGGCATGGTTGAGAACTATTAAAAGTATGCCCGCATCCCTCTTCACAAGGCGCAGGCCCTCAAGAAGCGAAACCGCATTAGGCGCGGCAAATATGTCTCCGGCAACCGATATATCCAACATGCCCTCGCCTACGAATCCGCTTATTGCAGGCTCGTGTCCGGAACCACCGTACGCAACTACCGCAACTTTATTTTCCGGCTTCGGATTGGCGCGCGCAACTATTTTGGGTGAAGCCAGCTTTATCTTGTCGGCATACGCCGCCGCCAGACCTTCGAGCGTCTCGATTGTCAATGATTCCGGAGAATTTATAAATTTCTTCATCTTCATATTGCACCTTGCTGCTGTTTTCACTTGTTTAAAATCTATGACAGAGCTGAAACGCCAACATTTAAGGCGAAACTAAAAAAAACCGCAAATGAGACATTTTCAGTTCTGTTTAAATTTATATTTAAACTATAATTTTAGAAGTCAATCATTTTTTACATAAATTTTTATCGCGTTTAGATAGATATTTTTACCGAGCGCAAAACTTCTTAGACAACAGACTTTTTATTTTCCGCTTACTTTTCACGCCCCATAATTGGGGATAATCCTGCAAGCAGCATACAAAAGCATCAAAGCAGCTTTAATTGCCCTGCTCTTGCCAATGAAAAGCCAAAAACTGCAATGGCTCAAATTGAAAATCCGTATTATTACCGCCAATAGATTTACGAAAGCGGAATCGAGCGCGGGCAATTTCACTTTTAAGCCAGCTGTTTGTTCCAGTCAAACCCATTATCGAATTAAAACATTAGAGTTATTTAATATTTCGCTACTCTTTTTGCTTTTCCCTATCCACCTGGTCCGCCCTTCTCTTATATATAATTAAAAAGCCTCCATTAAGTCCTTATTTGTTTCCTCCCCATCGCCGCATAACTTGCCAGCTGCAAGTTGCGCCTTCGCATGCCCTTGATCAGCCTCGCCCTTTGCATATGCAAAAGCTTTTTTATACCGCGTTCTAGCCCAACGCCGCAATAATAACAGTTTCCCCAAACCGTCTGCACGCTCGCATATTCCTGTTCCGCGGCGGCTTTTACATGCATGAAAGCTTTGTTTAGATCCCTGCAAAGACCTATGCCGTAATAGTGACAATTATCCAATGGCATCTGGGCTTTTGCAAGGCCCTGATCTGCAGCCTTCGGGCAATATTCAAATATTTTACACCTCCCTTTAGATGCGTCGAATCAGCTTTCATAAAAATATACCGCCCCATGCCGCGCCTTGGCATATTCCTGATCCGCCCTTTTCAAAGCGCACTTAAAGTAATTTGCATCGCTGGCGTCGCAATTAAAAATCTCTAAATTATCAGAACACCCTACTATATGCCCAATTATTATTGCGCATAAGCCAATAATAACAAAAAAATCCCCTTAATTCGCATGCCTTTTGACGGCATTCTCAATTCGCCACCCCGCCAATAAAATAATATATTGAAATATAAAATATTAAAAAATTATATAGCATAGGACGTAGAACCCGCGCAAAGATAGAAACAAAAATTTTGCGCCAGGCGGAATTTGCTGGGCAATAAATTATCCGCCGCGCCATTAGCGCGCCTCGCCAGACTTGGTAAAAAGCCTAACCGATAGCCGAGCCAAATTATTGCCGCGTGGCTTTTCCGCCTTTGCGCCTGCGCGCAAACTCCCGCATATCCACGGCAATATCGTCGCTTTCAAAAATTTCCGACCCGAGCAAATGCTCAAAAATATCCTCGAGAGAAACGACCCCCGTCAGGGAGGCAAATTCGTCCACCACAATCCCTATCTGCTGGTGCTTTTTTATCAGTATGCGAAGCACTGAAAGCGCACTTCCGTTTTCGGGGACAAAAACCGCCGGCTGGACAAGTTCCGATATCTTAGCAGTGTCTCTATCGTCTGCGACAGCCTTCAAAATGTCGCGCCTGCGAACCACGCCCACGATATTGTCTATTGTATCGCGATAAACCGGCATTCGCGAAAATCCGAGTCCGCGATTCCTTCTAAAGGCTTCTGCTGCGGTGGAAGTCTCGTCGAGCGCGACAACCACAGTGCGAGGCGTCATAATCTCCGACACGACGACATCGTCGAGCGAGAGGGTATTGGCAATCAGCTTTCTCTCCTGCTCCGATATGAGACCGTCGCGTTCCCCCTTATCCGCTAAAAGTATTATTTCGTCGTCGCTGAGGGAGGGGGCCTTCCGGCGCGAACTTATTTTTCCTATCACCCACGACGATATTATGCAAACCGGCTTCATCGCGCGCACCAGCCAATACAGCGGCCATACCAGAAACGGCTGCAGCGACGGCCTGTAAAGAATCCCGATATTCTTGGGCAGGATTTCCGAAAAGAAGAGTATGCAAACGGTCAGAAAAGCTGGAAACACATATCCGGAAAACGCGTCCGAACCGAAAATGCGCGCGCACTGTATACCGGCGAGCGTAGCTCCGAAAGTATTGGCTATGGTATTTGCTGTCAGTATGGCGGACGTAGTCTCGTCTATGTCGGAGACAAATTTTTCCAGCAGATTTCCGCGGCGCTTTGAACGCCGCTTGAGATTCTCGACTTCCACAGGCGTCGTGCTCAGAATCATCGCCTCCATCAGCGAACAAAATGCAGACACCGCAAGGGTTAATAGTACTGTAAGTATAAAATAAAACATCTCAGAATATTTCTCCTGCTGTTTATGACATGCAACTATGGTATTTTCGCAAACTTTTTTAGAAATATCTTGCCCCGACTCCCTTTCGCATTACCATAATTCTGGTTTTATATTTATGGAAAGCATTTTCGACATGAAGTTTCTTTTGGCGCTGATTGCAATTTCTGCGGCAGCGTTCCTTTCCGGATGTTCATTTCCAATATCCCCGCTCATGTTTATGGTCGATTCTCCAAACCAAATATCCGCGCCCGAAAAACCAATGCTGGTAGCTTCCAGATAACCGTTTTAATCCACTCCGCTTTGCATGCCGTTTATCCAATCTGAATAAGCATCGGAAGTTTCCGCGCCCACAACAATGAACTGTGGGCACTCATAAGGGTGCAGCCTGCCCATCAGATCCTCGGCTTCCGCAAGCTTTTTGGGAGAAAGTTTCAGCTCGATTGCAAATTCCGTATCCGAACAATACTCGCCTTTCCAAAAATAAAACGACTTTATCGGACCGCCCACCGATGCGCACGCGGCAACTCCGGACTTTACAAAATTTTCGGCTATGCTTTCGGCCGTCTCCCGATCGGGCGCGGTGGAATGAACGACGAGCACCCGCTTTTCCGTCTGCTTTCTTTTCATGCTGATAGCATTGCAGAAATATTTTATTGACGCAATAGCGAATAGGTAAATTATTTAACTGATAAGTGATTGTTTCCCATATGCGAAACAATGTTTGTTTATTATATGATGATAAGATTCAAAAGAGGAAAAATATAATGCAAAAAACCAACAGAAGAAACTTCATTAAAACGGGAACTGCCCTCGGCGGAATGATGCTGCTTCCCAAATGGAGCATATGCAAAGACAAAGGTCCCAATTCAAGACTCAATGTTGCCTTGATTGGAGTGGGCGGCATAGGAGGCGCTTCGTTAAGCCACCTCTTAAAAACTCCCGAAGCAAATATTGTCGCCTTCTGCGACGTGGACGACGCGCGCGCCGCATCGGCATATAAAGCCCACCCAAATATCCCGCGCTTCCGGGATTTCCGCGTCATGTTGGACAAAATGGATAAAGACATCGACGCGGTAGTAGTGTCGACTCCCGACCACATGCATTATCCAATCTCCGTATGGGCGATGTCAAAAGGCAAGCACGTCTTCTGCCAAAAGCCCCTTTCCCGCACAATATGGGAAGCCGAAGAAATGAAAAGAGTGGCCAAGGAAACGGGAGTGATTACCCAAATGGGGAATCAAGGGCACACTCTCGAAGGTTGGAGGGTATTGCGCGAATGGTACGATGCCGGTCTCATCGGGCAAATAGAAGACATCTATTGCTGGACAAACCGTCCGAAATGGCCCCAGGGTGAACTTTCTATGCCCCCAGCCGAACCAGTGCCGCCTACGCTCGATTACGACCTTTGGCTCGGAGTAGCTCCATACCAGCCATACAATAAGAAGATCCTTCCATTTAAATGGCGCGGCATACGCAATTATGGCACGGGAGCTGCCGGAGACATGGGATGCCACTTCCTCGACGTCCCATATTCGGCCTTCGATCTCGGCTTCCCCATGAAAATCGCCAGCCGACCATCGCCTTTTAACGACTATAGCTGGCCTTCGGCAGTTACGGAAACGCTAACTTTTATGAATAAGAGGGGCGTCGACAACCGCATACGCCTGCATTGGTACGACGGAAGCAGAAGGCCATATGAAATAAAGAGAGTAGACAAGGCATTCCTACAAGACATCAGAAACGACAACTGCACGTTTATCGTCGGCACTAAAGCCACTATCAGAACGGATGAATACGGAAACAAGGCGTTCTTCTATCCGCGCGAAATAATGGTGGATCTGAAAAGATCCAACGCTCTCCCGCCGCCTACAATCAAGCGATCCGAAGCGCTCGGAAGCCCGCAGAGGGAATGGGTCCTGGCTTGCCTGAAAGGCGAACAGCCCCCGGCAAATTTCGAATATGCCGCGCCTTTTACACAAATGGTCCTGCTCGGCATGGTATCAATATTCTTCCCAGATACGGAACTTTCGTATATCCCATCAAAAATGGAATTTGCAAACTTCCCGGATGCGAACAAATATCTGCGTTCGCTGTACGCTTACAACGAATCATTCCTGCCGGGAAGAATTTAATACGGAAAGACATCTCTCCAAAATATGGGGAGAAAGTTGCTTCTCAAATTCCAAACAATCCGGAGGCCGCCGTTCAAAAAAACGGCGGCTTCTTTGTAGCCCGATCCTTGCGCCGAGAAGAAAAATGGATTCGGAAAGGCGGATTCAAAAAAATCAAATTTAACATCGAAGCAATTTGCACGCCAATGCAAAGAATCAATCCCATTAACCATTCGATGCCCCGGACAGCCTTAGACAAAATAAAAATTTCCGCGATTTTCCCATGCGCGAGCTATTCCGAAAAAATCTGCTATGAAATCCCTGCCGATATAGGCGGAGGCGGGAAAATGACGGCCCTACGATTTGTCCTGGGGAGGCTTGGGACAAGCCAGCTGTTTAAAAGTCAACATGCGCGAGGCAATTTGAACTCCGCCGGCGGTCAATATGAGCTCGTAAGATCCCGGAGCTTTTATCACGAGGTTTTGAATGTTGAAAATCACTTCGGGAGACTCGAGGAGGTTCTGGGCGGGTATTTTACCCGGCAAATTGAACACTACATCGCCGTCTGCCGCCTGGAGCTTTATAGAAATGTCAGTCTCTCCCTCGCAATTTGTCATCGATACAAACACAAAGAACTCGCGCATGAGATAAGGATACGCCGACGCCCCAACAGAATTAAACAGCCCTATGAGACTCTTTTTTCGGGTCCTCAAGTCCGTTATGATATTGTCGCATGTCAGCAAGGCCAACGGTGTCGGGGCGGCGTAATTTTCCTTCATCTGCGCGATGCTCGCATTTCCCGGCGTTCTTTTAAAGGAAAATTTGCTTGAATGGAAAAAAATTTTGGAAGATACTTCTAAAAAAGAGAAAACGGAATTTTTTATTTATACGCGCATATGAGACGGGCAAGATTGAAATCGGATTTGGGCGACGATGCCGCCCTTAGAAGGTCGAACATCTACCGCGAATTCCTTGCCGAAAAGGAGGAGATACTCAAGCACAAATGGCTTGAATCCGAAAAGGCGGGTCACGATATCGGATACGACCGCGCACTTATAGACTGGATAATGAACCACCGCGAAAAGTGGCGCACCGCGCATAGAAACAAGGCATAGTGAATCCGGCAAGGGTTTTAAAATTTCACGCTATTGGCGATAAACAAGTTCAACATATCTCGTCCGCCCCGGATTTTAAATGTTTTTCGCATCTGTCGGCAATTGCCGTTTGATTACCACATAGCCATAAATTTCGAAACTAAAAAAACCCGGCTTCATTGCCTCCCTTCCAAAAATTTAAGATTAAAATTCCGCAAGCAGCGCCGCCGGCAAGATAAAACCGCTGCATTCCCAATGGCATGCAAGCACCCTGCCCCTCCGCTAAGGCGGATTGCCCGGCGCGCAAATCCCGTTTGCATTCCGATGCTCCCTAACGAAAAGCGACATAAAAAAAGCCTTCCGAAACAAACGGAAAGCTTTGAAAAAATTTTGTTACCCATGCCTTATTTGCGCCTGCGGCATATCGCGAAAGCGAAGACTAAAACGCCGAATATTGCCGCATATGCTGCAGGTTCCGGAACGGCAACCGCAAATATTCCAGTATCGCCCGTAATTGTGTTCATGGCGCCGTCTTCAAGCCATGACTCAATTTTAGACCACCTTCCGTCTTCGCCTTGATGGTAGAGGTTGGCGCCCGATATGCTCGCAACGGAATTATCGACTATAGTTTTAGTCGCGCCCAAGCCGTTATTGACGTCCATAGAGCCTTCGAGGATATTCAAGGTCCCCGTGAAGCCTTCCATCGAGCTGTTTACCGTAAGAACGCCGGCTCCGGTTTTATTGATGACAGCCTTTTCGTCGCGCGAAGTTATGGAGTCGTATCCCGCCCGGTCGTCGCCTATGCTAAGAGTGGCGCCCTTTGCCACGTTGTTCATAAAGGAAGTGTCCGCGAGATTCACAGTCAACGTATCCTTATTGTCGCCGCC
>CASFWX010000086.1 GCA_949298545.1 uncultured Verrucomicrobiota bacterium
CCGTGGCTCCGGAAGGCTGATAGTCTCCGATGACAACGAGCTTGTCGAATTCCAATGTGAGATTGGATATGTTCATTTGGGTATATGAAGCATTGGCCGTAGATGCAAATTTACTGGATTGGAAATAGAAAGTATCAGTAGATACGAGAGGCGCATTTGTATCAACGCCACTGAGATTGCCCTCGGAATCTCCGGTTTGCCAGGAATTTCCCGTAGCCCAATTGTTTGTTGTAGAATTTGAATTGTTTACCCAGTAATAGTTTTCCGCACTTGCGGAAAACGCGCCAATTAACAAGAGCGCTGAAACGATAATTCTGGAATTGCTTAGTTTCATCATGTCTTTTCCTTTCAATTAAAAATAATGCGCAGATCTCAACAAACTGCGAACCGAACATACCCCCCCCCCGAAGTAAGTCAAGTTTTTTATCTAACCAGTATGAAAGGAATTATTATTTAAATACAATTGACTTTTCTACATGATGGTAAAAGGCCTGTGCGCCAGTTCGAATTTTGCCCTTATGGCTTCCGCGGCGGCGCCAATTATTCCGGCGCGGTTTTGAAGTTTTGCGATGGCGATGTCGCAGTCCACGTCGAGATATTTTAGGAATTTGTCGCTTTTTGCAGCTGCGCCACCTCCGATTACTATGAGGTTTGGCCAGCAGAGCGAATGTACGTAGCGAAGATATTTGTTAAAACGGTTTGCCCACTGTTTCCAGTTTAAGTCGCGTGATTTCCGAATTGCGTCGGAGCATATTTTTTCGGCGTCTATATTTTTACCCAGCGATTTGTCGCGCATTTTGAGGTGTCCGAGTTCCATATTGGGCACTAAAACCCCGTCGGAGAACATTGCCGAACCTATGCCTGTCCCGATGGTGAACACCATAACTACGCCGCGGTTGCCTTTGCCCACCCCATAGCGCATTTCTGCTATGCCGGCAGCGTCGGCGTCATTGAGGACCCACGTTTCGCAGCCACACATTTTGCCTATTTCCTCGGCAAGGTTTATTCCTACAAAATTTTTCCCGCCGACATTTGCGGCAGTCTCAATAATTTGCGCCCTTATGACTCCCGGGAATCCGCAGCCGATAGGCCCAGTCCAATTAAATGATTTTACGATTTTCTCGATTGCCTCGAGCATATTTTTCGGCGTGTGCGGCGACGGCGTTGGAATTCTGATTCTTTCTCCCAGAAAATCCCCCTTTTTAACGTCGACTATAGCTCCCTTTACTCCGGAGCCCCCTATGTCTATTCCAAGTGCGAGATTTTTTTTCATGGCGGCTTTTAACTCATAAAATATTTGATGGCGACAAACCCGAGAATGAGCAGTATAAAAAACGCGCTTGCCAAGGCATTAAAGTATTTGTCGATAAACGGCTTGGCCTTTTCTCCTACAATTCTTATGATTAGTGCGACGGCGAAAAATCTGCCGCCTCTTCCCACGATTGATGCGGTTATGAGAGTGAGAATGGGGACTTGGCAAACTCCGGCGGCTATAGTGAAGATTTTGTATGGTATGGGTGTGAGGGCGGCGCCGAATATGGCGAGAAATGCGTTATCCTTGTATAAGTTTGCGACATAGTCGAAATTTTCGTGGGTAAAGCCCGGCACATAATTGAAAAAGAGGTTTTGAAGCATTTCCCACATGCCGTATCCGACTATCCAGCCGAATATTCCGCCTGCGACAGATGCAACAGTGCAGATGAGCGCCGTGCTCCACCATCTTTTCGGGGCCCCGAATACGAGTGGTATCAGAAGGACGTCTGGGGGAATTGGGAAAAATGAGGACTCGGTAAAGGAAAGAATTACGAGCGCCCAGAGTCCCATTGGGGAGTCAGCCCATGATATAGTCCAGTTGTAAAGGCGTTTGAGAATATTGGGTTTGGATTGTGGATCGTTCATTTTTTTAAATACTTACATTCGGAATAATAGCTGGCGGCTTTCTGTTTTCTGAGCATTTTGGTCTTGCGCGCATAGCGGGATTGCCTTGGCGCGGATTCCCGGTTTAGATTGATTTCATAAAATATCGCGGTTATGTCCGCTGCGGGATTGGGCATTTTTCTTGGCGGGTTGGCATTTGGCAATTTCCAATTTTGAGCCTGACGGAATCGAGGCCGTCTCAGTCAACAATTTTCCAAAGGGCATTGAAATCTTCAGGCAATTGTTTACAGCCCATCCGTTCGCGTCGAGAAGCGGCGCGAGATTTCTTGCCGATAACTTCATCCATGCTATGAGCATTGAAGGCAGAGATATAGCTAGAAATATTCCTAGGATTCCGAGAGGGAGCCAATAGCCGAGGCCGAATAGAGCTTCGAGAGCCATTCCGAATGCCGTGGTTATGCCGCCTACAGCGACGCCCAATGCGGCCACAGTTCCAACGTCTATCTTCTTTGCTGTTTTGATTATGCCATCGCCGCCCGCGGGCGAGATGTCGTTTGAAGCTAGGCGCTTTGCAATCTGATCGCTCGCCCAGCGCACGCATCTTTTGTATGGCGACCAGAACGCCTGCGCCACCCCTATGGGGTTGTCTATAATTTTTACGACTGTCGCATCCCATTCGCGGCCTAGAGAGTCTACAAAAATTCCGTTGCGCCCGGGCATCAGATTGTCGGAGTCTCCGGCGCTTACGAGGGCTGAGACGCAAATGTCGGCTTCGCCCTTCCTTTTGCATGAGCATACAAGTATATAGCCGTAGCTCAGCGGAGCCATGGACGAATGGCGCGCCGAGTCGGAAACTTTTATGCACATTTTGCACACGCGCCTGTCTATGTACAGCTTGCCGAACATGAAGTCCGCCCCTGACGAATCGCGGTAAAGAGACTGGAAGCTTGCGAAATTTTCGAGGAATCTAAAAAGGTTTGCATGCAGGCGCACGAGCTTTTCGACGTTATCGAGGGCGTCCGCTTCCGGTTTGAGCGACAGGTCTTTCTCGACGAGTTCAAGCAGCCTGCCTTTTATGCCGGATTTTACCATGGAGCGAAGGTTTTCAATCCCGGAAATTTTTTCGGGCGAATCGGGCTTGGCTTTCATCCACTCTTCGTAAGGGGATAATTTTTCCGCGATTTTTTCCCAGAGCCGGCGGGACAATTCGGAATCCCCGTTTTCGGCGAGCGGAATGGCTGCGGATTTTACGAAGTTGGAATATGCTGCCTGCCATGCCGGATTCACAGGGGCGTCAAAGGCTATGGAATCCGATTCATCGGAGACTTCGGCGATAGGCAGGCGCGCGAGGGCATCGGTTTTTGCGTCGCCGTCGAGGGCGAGGGCCGCGGAGATTTCATCGGTTTTTGCGTTGAGTCCGGATTCCGATGATTTGTCGTAGCTCAGGAGCGCGCGCCTTTCAAACCAGTCGTCGATTTTGTCTTTTACTGCGGCATAGGCGGCGTAGGCTGTTGATGTTGATTCGCCCAGAGGCAGAATTTCAGGATGGGATTTTGGAATATCCAGCCAGGATATAAATGCGCGGGCGTCTTCAAAGAACTTTTCAATTTGAAGCGCGTCCGCCCCGGCGTTTCCGGAGCGGTCCGTAGAGCCGCCCGTATAGGTTATTACGTCAGCAATGACAGACTTGCAGTCCGCATCGCACTGGCAGCTTTCGGCAGTTATTATGCCGTCCCCGTTGAAGGCAGACGCTGAGAACGTCTTGGAAGGCTCGGAAAAATCGCCGACTGAAATGTCTTCGGCTTCGGCTTTGCCGAGATTCGACAGTATCTTTTTGGCGCTCGCCAATATTGAGGCTCCCTCTTTGCCCGAGTCGTCTATGTTTGCCAGGGAAAGCTTCCCGGGGGAGGATATGAGGGTGTCAGGGTTCTTGAGCATCGAACACGCCCATTCGCAGGCGGCTACAACCTCCATTCGGCGTATCTTATTGTCCCCGTCGGAATCCAGTATTTCAAGGGTCTTCCGGTCAAAAACGAGGCCGTCTACCGGGCAGGCGAGAGCCGACCATAGCTTTTCGTCGAGGGAGCCGATATTGGCGATGTCGGAACCGCGGGATATTTTTACCTGCCAAGCCCCTCCAGCCCTAAAAAAAATCCAGGCGTGATCTTTCATTCTTTTAGCATTTAAATCAGGCATAAAAAAAGCGTCAAATATTTTTAAGTGGCGCTTCGCTGGGTGAATTAAAACTCGGAATTGCGCTTCAATCCTCTTGCAAGGCTACAGCGCGCAGCTTTCTTCAGAAGTTTTAGAGCTGGAGAATTTAAAGTATATGAAAGCATTTTTGATGTTTTTTTAGTGCTTAATGATAGAAAAAGTGTTCGTTTTGAATGTCGCCGGGAGTTTTTTCACGCTTTCAGGCCAAGAATAAAATTGCCGGGGCATGTTTGAATCCACGGCGCAAATCCATGGCGAAGAAGGCGTGCGCCCCGATTCGGATATATGCTTGTTTGCTACTTGGCTTGCGGCGAGTATGAGTCTTTCAAAGTCACCGTGCGGTTGAAGACAATATCGCCTCCATTGGCTTTGGAATCCGGCGTGAAATAGGCGTTGCGCTCGAATTGGATCGGATCTCCCGGCTTCGCGTCCGCGAGTGAGGGCTCGATGAGAATTTCTTTTACCGAGACGGAATTTGGATTCAAGAAGTCTTTGAAATCCGATCCTTCCGGCAAATTCGACATGTCTTCGCGGGTGAAGAGATTTTCATACAGGGCGGCTTTGGCTTTCAATGCGTAGTCCGCGCTGACCCAATGGATTGTCCCCTTGATTTTTCTCCCGTCCGGAGCATTCCCGCCGCGGCTTTGGGGGTCTATCCTGCATATTAGCTTGAGAATATTTCCGTCGGCGTCCTTCACGGCGCTTTCGCATTTTATGATGTACGCGTAGCGAAGCCTCACTTCATTTTGGGGAGTCAGGCGGAAAAACTTTTTCGGGGCGTTTTCCATGAAATCGGAGCGCTCGATGTATATGCGCTTTGTGAACGGGACTTTCCTGGTTCCTGCGCTCTCGTCCTCGGGATTGTTTACCGCGTCGAGCATGTCGACTTTCCCGTCCTCCCAGTTCGATATTTCCACCTCGAGCGGGTCGAAGACAGCCATTCTTCTCATGGCTTTTTTATTTAGATCCTGGCGCAGGCAGTGCTCGAGAAGCGCGAGGTCGGTCAGGCTGTTGAATTTTGTCACGCCTATCGTTTCGCAGAAATTTTTAATTGCGTCCGGAGTGTATCCCCTGCGGCGCATAGCAGACAGAGTCGGCATTCGCGGATCGTCCCAGCCGTCAACGATTTTCTCGGCGACGAGCTGTTGGAGCTTGCGCTTGCTCATCATCGTGTACGACAAGTTGAGCCGCGCGAACTCGTATTGGCGGGGGCGGACTTTGAGGGATTTGGATATGCTTGTGTTCTCTATGAACCAGTCGTAGAGCGGGCGGTGGACTTCGAACTCGAGCGTGCAAAGCGAATGGGTTATGCCTTCGATAGCGTCGCACAGGCAGTGGGCGAAATCGTACATCGGATAGATGCACCATTTGTCGCCCGTCCGGTGGTGCCCGGCTTTTTTTATCCTGTAAATGGCAGGGTCGCGCATGTGCAGATTCGGGGAAGACATGTCTATTTTTGCGCGCAGGACGTACTGGCCTTCATCGAACTCGCCAGCCCTCATTCTTCTGAAGAGGTCGAGGCTTTCCTCCGGCGGCCTGTCGCGCCACGGACTCGGTTTGCCGGGCTTGCCGGGAACTCCGCGATACTCCTTGAACTCCTCGGGGGACAATGTGCAGACGTACGCTTTGCCGGCTATTATCAGCTCTTCCGCAAGCGAATAGAGCTTGTCAAAATAGTCCGATGCGAAATATTCCCTGTCCTCCCAGTCGAAACCCAGCCAATGCACGTCTTCGCGTATGGCGTCGACAAATCTGGTCTCCTCCTTGTCCGGATTTGTGTCGTCGAAGCGCAGGTTGCATTTGCCCCCGTTTTCGAGAGCCATGCCGAAGTCGAGGCAGAATGCCTTTGCGTGTCCTATATGCAGGCAGCCGTTCGGCTCCGGGGGAAAGCGCGTATGGACTGCCGACGGAGCCAGCCCTCGGGCGATGTCTTCGGCTATTATTTGCCTGATAAAATGCTTCGGCTTATTCTCTTCTTCCATTTTGCAAATTTTTTTTAACAATACCGGTACGCTCCGCCTTTAAAAGCTTTTTTTCACTGGCTTTCACTGGCGAATGCGCGTGGGCGCTTTCGGAGCCTTTCGGAACTATTCAGCGCAGGCGGCAAATTTCCCCCTCTATGGTCGTGACGGTCGCCGACTTGATATCCACGTCGGCCAGCCTGCCTATATCGTTTGCCGATGCGGGGAACACGACCTTTCTATGCGTGCGCGTCCGCCCCATAAAAATATTTTCCCCGCGTCTTGCGGGCGACTCTATCAGGACTTCCTCTGACTTTCCGACCAAGCGCTGGTTGTATTCCAAAGAGGTTCTCGCCAGCTCTTTAAGCAGAATTTGGTTGCGCTGCTCTTTTACGTCGCTTGGAACATCGTCGGGGATTTCCGCCGATTTAGTTCCGGCGCGCGGGCTGTACTTAAAAATAAAAGCCATGTCGAAGGCGCATTTTTTGAACATTTCGAGGGTCTTTTCGAAATCTTCGTCGCTCTCGCCGGGATATCCCACTATAATATCTGTCGATATTGATATTTGCGGGGCGCGCGCGCGGAGCTTTTCGACTATTTCCAAAAATTTTTCCGCCCGATAGGGCCTGCGCATCTCTTTCAATATTTTATCGCTGCCCGATTGCAGAGGCAGGTGCACATACTCGCAAAGCTGCGGAAGCGTGCCGTATAGGTTTACGAGCCTGTCAGTGAAAAAGACGGGGTGTGGCGAGGTGAAGCGCAGGCGGAGCAGGCCTTCTATTCCCGAAAGATCTTCCAGAAGCTTTGGGAAAGCTTCAATATTTTCTCCGTATGCGTTGACTACCTGCCCAAGAAGGAGTATTTCCTTGGCTCCCGCCGAAATGAGGGCGCGCGCTTCAGCGAGAATGTCTGCTTCGGGGCGCGAGCGCTGCTGACCGCGCGTCTTGGGAACGATGCAATAGGAGCATTTCATTCCGCAGCCCTGCATGATTGAAATTGACGCGCACGGACCCGACTTCAAATGGCGGTTTATGAGCAGGTGCGACGACTCGTCGTCGGATACGTCGACAAAAGCGCGTTTTTCGCCCGCGGGGGAAGATCGCTGGAGTCCGCTGAGTGGCGTTTCCTCCGACAGTATCCGGGCGTAGATTTTTGCGGCGGTTTCCGCGACCATATGGGTCTTGCGCGAACCTATTACAAAATCTATGTCCGGAAGCCTGCGGACTATCTCTTCGCCGAGATTTTGCGCCATGCAGCCCGTGACGCCTATGACGGGAAGCGCCTTTCCTGATGATTTTCGCGCGGAAAGAATATGCGACAGTTTTCCGATTGCTTTGGTTTCTGCCTGTTCCCTCACGGAGCAGGTGTTTATTACTATGGCATCGGCTTCGTTTTCATCTTTTGAGAGCTCCCAGCCCAGATCGACGAAATTTGCGGCGATATTTTCCGAGTCGCGCTCGTTCATTTGGCAGCCGTATGTCTTTATGAAAACTCGCATAATTTAAAGGCCCATTGAAAAAGCCCGTAAAAATGATTCAATACAAAATTTATTTTTAGTTTTTGTTTGGAGAATCCAAAACTTCAAAAGTTTTTTTGTCCGTATTTTTTTGCCGGATTAAAATGCCCGCATGGATTTTGAAAATGCAAGACTTTTGGGAATGGCGATGATGGGGCTTACCTCAGCTTTGGGCGCATATTACCTCGTATTGCGCATACGCGAGTTCCACTCGGAAAATCCCGATCCCAAACTCACATACGCGACGCTCTCGCAAATGGACAAGCTCCGCGCGGAATTTTTGAGGCTGCTCGGCGACGCCGTTCAGGATTTGCGCTCGCTGAGGTCCGAAATCAGGGAGGAGACCCGCTGCATACAGAAGCAGTACGCCCGCGGAATGTCGGAAACCCGCGATTTGATAAGCCGCAACGCCCAGAGCATTAGCGCGCTCGTGGCGCAGTCGCAAATAGCCAACCAGCGCATTGCCGAGCTGTCTTTGAAAAGCGACAGGCTCGCCATTAAAATAAGGGAGGAGGAATAACGGGAATGGAGGAGAAAAAAATATACGACGATTTATTGTTTAGGCGCGCCATACTTATACAGCTAGAGGCGGCGAGCCCTGCGGCTTTGCCCGTCGAAACTGTATCGCTGGGCATGAAGCTGGCGGGATTTGAGTTTGACATGCGCGAGCTTGAAAAGGCCCTGGATTATCTCGCCCAGAAAAACTATATTTCTGTTTCAAGGTCGGAGATTTCAGCCGCCCATCTGCGCGCCAAACTGACGGCTGAGGGCAGGGACTATCTGGAATCGGAGACGTTTTAAAATGGCTGATTCTGAAGTCAAAAAGTCCAGGGCAGTTGCGGCGCTCCGGAAGTGCGCGACGAAGGGTTCCCGTTCGGATTTGAGCGGAAAGAAGCGCTTTGCCGAACATGTAGGCAGAATAGAGGTCGCAAAATCCGCCGCGATATCGGCTGCCGCAGCCGTTTCGGGAAGCGATCCGGACGAGGCGTCGGTTCGCGCGTTGTGGCAGCTCGTCTTCGAATATTTGTGCGCGTCCCCAGAAATGGAGGTGGCGGATTTTAACACGCTCGCCGGCGTCATGCAGAAATTGGCTGCCGCGCGGGTGCAGATTGCGGCTTCAAAAGAAAAAGGCAAGGGCGCGGCGCGGCGGATCTCCGAATCAGGCTCTCCTGGCGAAACCATAGAGGAAATCGAGAGGAGGCTGAATCTCCTGTGAGAAATTCGCCTTTCTTTCTTCCCTACCAGTCCGCGTGGATACGCGACAAGTCGCGCATAAAGCTGATAGAAAAATCGAGGCAGATAGGCATGAGCTGGGCGACAGCGTACGCGCTCGTCCGAAGGCATTGGGATCCCCGCAATACCCGCGATTCGTGGGTGAGCTCGCGCGACGAGCTTCAGGCGAAGCTGTTTATCGGGGACTGCAAAAAGTTCGCCGACGTTCTCGATATTGCCGCGCGCGAGCACACGGGCGCGGATTTTGTTGAGGGGGCGGATTCAAGGTCGCTCGAATTTTCAAACGGGACCCGGATATGGTCGCTCTCTTCAAGCCCTGACGCACAGGCTGGCAAGCGCGGAACGAGAGTGCTCGACGAATTTGCCCTGCATCCGGATCCGGAATTGCTTTATTCCGTCGCATATCCAGGAACGACTTGGGGCGGAAATCTCGAAATAATATCCACCCATAGGGGAAAGGACAACTTCTTCAATAAACTCGTCGAGGAGGCGCGCTTCGGAGGAAATCCAAAAAACATATCCTTGCATCGCGTCACTCTCGCCGACGCGCTCGACCAGGGATTTTTGAAAAAACTCAAGGAGAGCCTCGGCGAGGGGCATGAGGTCTTTCATATGGACGAGGCGGAATATTTCGATCATGTGAAAAATTCCTGCGCCGACAGCGAGAGTTTTCTTCAGGAATACATGTGCGAACCTTCGGACGATTCCTCGGCTTTCGTGCCTTACGAGGCGGTCGAGCGTTGCATATACGCTCATGGAGAGGATTGGCGCTCCATTTCTTCTCCGGACAATCCCGCCTACCTCGGGGTGGACGTCGGGCGGAGCCGGGATTTAAGCGTCTTTTGGCTGCTGGAAAAATCGGCTGACATATTTTTCACCCGCGACATAAAGGTATTCCGAAACACTCCGTTCTCAGAGCAAGAGGCGGTTCTTTTCGATTTTATGCGCAATCCAAACCTGAGGCGGGCAGCCATAGACCAAAGCGGGCTTGGGCGCCAGTTTGCCGAGCGCGCCGCCGAGAGATACGGTGCGGGGCGGGTGGAAGGAATATCCTTTACTGCGGCGTCTAAGGAGGAGTTGGCGTATCCGCTAAGAAGGAGTTTCGAGGACGCCAGAATACGCATACCAGACGATCCCGAAGTTCGCGCGGATATCCGTTCCGTCAAGAGGGAGTCTAATTCCTTCGGGGGTGTCAGATTCAGGGCGGAGCGCTCTCCCGACGGCCATGCTGACCGCTTCTGGGCGCTTGCATTGGCGCTTTGGGCAGGGCGCGCCTCAAGCAGAAATGCCGAAGTGGAGCTTGTTGAAAAGCGTCAAACCGGCTTTGTTTGGTAGGGGAGACGGGAATTTGGCGTGCTCAATCCCCCAAAATTGCGCGTTTCAGGGAAAATATTTTTCTCCGTTCCTTTGTTGGCCTGGATTTTAAGGGGATTTTTTTCAATAAAAAATAGCTTTTATTGTTGACTGGTACCGCGGACGGGATACCTTAATTGACACTAAAGGGCTTGTTTGCATATGCTTTGCGCGTTTTGAAAGTCCGTTTACCACGGAGAATAAAACTTGAAAAAATCGCGGGCGCGTTCAGACTTACCCCCACATCTACGTTTATTTACAGTAGATTCCAATCTCACTAAAACAATCAAACATATAAAATATGAATAAAGCACAACTCATAGCTGAAATACAGAAAATCCTCGGCAAAGACGCCACCAAGACTTGCGCGGAAACCGCTCTCAATGCGGTTCTCGACGCCATCAAGGCCGGCGTTAAGAAGAACAAGAAACTCCAGCTCATCGGCTTTGGAACATTCTCCGTCGTCGACCGCAAGGCTCGCATGGGAATCAATCCCAAGACCAAGGAGAAGATCAAGATCAAGGCTTGCAAAGCTATCAAGTTCAAGCCCGGTTCAGACTTCAAGGCGAAATAAGTTAAATTTTTCAAATTGCTAAAAGGCGTCCTTCGGGACGCTTTTTTATTTTGCATTTTCATTGGCGGATTTCCGATCCGCGATGCTTTTATGGCGCATGGCAGAATTTGCCTCTCGGCCCTTGCGAAGGACTTCAATTTCTCTTTTTTAATTGCGCCGCGCAGGTTTGCTAGGCTGAAGTTTTTTTGGCTTTGGGCGCCAAATTGAATGCAAAATTTTTTCTCTTTTAAAGCGGCTTTCTTTCGCAGTTTTTTATCCGCAAAAACAAGCGCCGCTAATTCGAAACGAAAACGCAAATGTCCGGAGCATAAGGGGGCGGCGCATTCGCCCTACTTGGAACTTTTAAATTTTCCGAAGAATGCCAGCCATACGGCGTCATCCGAAACTTTTTCGACCCTGTGGCGCGCATGGCGGCCAATGATTATAAAATCGCCCGCCTCCATTTCCTTTTCTTCCCCTTCAAAAACGATGGTGGCTTTGCCGCTTTCAAGCAATGCGAATTCGTCGTCTTCCTGGTCGTACCAGAATCCCTCCGGGCTCGGCTCCCCGCGGGATATTATTCTTTCGCACCTAAAATTCCCGAAGCCGGAAAAAATTTTTTCAAATATCTCGCCGGATCCGCCTTTGGGGGCCGGAGGCTTGAGCTTTTCAATGCGGCACATTAGACCAGTCCCCAAAATATTCTATTGGCGATGACGGTTTTTTTTGAATCGCCGCCATAACGCCGTTTTCCTCGCATACGCTGGCGGTTTCTTCTTCGGATAAAAGCATGAAGGCGGTCGAGAGCCCGTCGCAAATGGCGGCGTTTTTTCCGAACGACCATGCCCTAAACGGCGGGTCCTGCGGAATGTTTCCCGTGCGAGGATCTATTATGTGGTTTCCGAGCACCGATGTTCCAGAAGCTCCGACGGACATTCCCTCCGCCGGGATTTTAATTTTGCGTTCGCCGTCCCCGATGGAAATTTCCCAATCGCCTGGTTCTCCTGGTTTTCCGGGTTTGCCGAAGGCTCCTATGGAACTATTGCCGAAGGATATGAAAGCGTTTTTTATATTCCATTGGCGCTTCAGGATATTGCTCATTTCATCGACGGCAAAGCCCTTTCCGACGGCGCCCAGGTCTATTATTCCGCTCGAGGTTTTGCGGACAAAAAAGTTTTCCGGGTCAATTTCAAACTCTCCTTTCCGCGGGGTGAAGCCTTCGGGCGCCAAGCCTTTTGCCTTTAGAAAGAATTCCCCCATGGATATATCTACGGTTCCCCTGCTCATTGAAGATACTGCGAAAGCGTCGGTCAAGCAGTCCATAGTTGTTCCCGTGACTTTGACCGCTTCCCCAATCCGCGAAGTGTTTATCATGTCGATGTCGCTTCCGAACACGAACAGGCTGAGCAGATTTTCGATATAGCGGACTCTTTCAAAACAGTCCATGGCTGCACTGCGGGCAAGGCTGTATTCCTCTCCGCTGATTTTAATGAATAGGGAGGTGTGCATCGCTTCGCAGTCAAATACGTCCATGGTGTTTATTTGTTATTTAATGCGCTTTGGTTTCAAGCTTTATTTTTAAAAGCATGGTCGCGTTGCTGAACAAAAGAATTGCAAAGGGGCAGTGTTCCGTTATAAAGCTGGGGCGTTTTTATGAAAGATTTGCAGGGGACATTTATTTTCGCAATCTGTTTGCTCGCCTTTACGGCGGTTGTTTTCTTTTTCAAGTACGGGCAGCAGCGCGCGCAGTCGAGAGTTCTCGAGGCTGAAAATCTTGCGGCCCAGAATATGGCGTTGAATATAGAGAAAAAAGCCGCCGAGGCTGATCGGGCAAGCCGCATAGCCCGCGCCCGCGCAGAGGAAAATTTAAAGAAGGCGAAGGAGGCGCGCGAAATGCTTGAGAAAGCCAAAAGCCAGAGCGCTCTCACCCAGCAGCAGATAGTGGAGCGTTTGAACGCGCAGCTCGAAAGGGAGGCAGAGGCGAGAATATCGGCGCAAAAAGCCTCCGAGGAACTCGTTGTGCAGCGGGATTTGCTTTCGCAGTCTGTCGCCGAAACAAAGCGCGCCCTGGAGCTCTTGCGGGCGCAGCGCAAATCCGAAAATGCCGCCGAAATATCCAGAATGAGAAAGCTTCTCAAGGAGAGGGAAGATGAGATAGCGGCCTTGAGAATTAAGGCGGCTGCCTTGGAAAAGCTTTGCAGGCAGGCGGAGGAGGCCCAAATGCGAACGGAGGCGGAAATCGAGTCGAGGGGCGGTGTCGTGACCCTTTCGAGAAACAAGCGCATTCTTCCTCCGAGCCTGCGCTCATCGCGGTGATATTCCCGGCAGGATACTCGTGCATGGGAAGTTTTTATTATGTTTTTAGCGGTTTATCGGAGCATTTTCTGCGGGCGCTTTGACAATTTGGAAGGCGTTGTAATATGACCGGATATTTTTGGGACGAATTTTTGCATTTATTTAAGCGGCGTTTTCGCGGCCAGCCCCGCGCGATGTCGGCAGCCGAGACGCTGTTTATATATTTTTCGGCGGCTTTTTTGGCTTTCGGATTTTTGGGAAGTTCCATCGGCTTCCTTCCCGCGGGAAGCGTATCGGCATTTCTCTTGGGGAATCTTGCTCTCATTATGGGGGCGCTTTGGTTCCTTTGCGGCGCTGGTTCGGAGTTGAAGTTGAATTTGTTTCCGTTGATTTTTCTGCCACCCGCTGCCTGTGTTGCGCTCTTTGCCGATCCCACATTCTCCCGTGAGATTCTAATGCTTTGGTGCATGGCGTTTCTCTTCGTCAATATGGCGAGGCTTCGCACGGACATTTACATATTCGGATCGGTTTTTGTAGCTTGCGGCGTTCTCGCGGGGATCTACGGAATTAAAAGTTTCGAGTTCTCGCGCGCGGCTATGGGAGTTCAAGATTTCTCAATGCCTCAAATCGGTGCGGGGTTTATGGGCGGAGTCTATTCCCTCTCGCTCCTTCTATGCTCGGTCTTGTCCATATTGGTTCCCATATTTGTGGGAAGGAGGTTCCCGCCTTCGACTCGCATGTTTTCAATAGCGATGTTTGCTGTTGTCTGGTATTCGATTTTTAGAACTGCAAACCTATGGATCTTGTTTTTGGCTTCGGCGGCCATAATTTTTGAGGGGTTTGCCGTGGCGGTTCCCCGGGACAGGCGCTTTTTTGTATTTTGGTTTCTCATACTCATTGCCGGAACTTGCGCGGGGCTCCTTTGGGTGGATTCGTCGGGATTGCTTTCGGGCAGTTGCTGCGGCCGGATTATATCTTCCTATGAAAGCGTTCTTGACGCAGGTTGGATTGGACCATCGAAAGTTTCGCAAGGGGTGAACGGCGAACTTCCAGGTCTGGTAAAGTTCGCGCGGAATTATGGATTATTGGCGGGAATTCTTTTGTGCGCGGCGGTTCTGTATGCGTTTTCGCGCGCGGTTGCCGCATTCATGAAAATTCCGGTAGAAAGGTGGCACGATGGAAGAGTCAGGTGCGCGGGGCAAAAAATTGAGGAAATATTCAAATCTAAGCGCTCTTTTTATGCTGCGCATTCCGAGACCCCCGCGGAGAGAATATTCGAGGCAGGTTCCATTGCGGCGTTTGTTTCGTGCGCACTAATTTTTTCACTCTCCAATATAGAAGGAGGGTTTAGGGCGGCGTTGGCATTTTCTGCCGTAGGCATATTCCTCTCGCGCGGGATTTCGGGAAGGTGCGCGATTAAGATTCGAGCGGGCCTAATTCGCAGAATGTCGGCAATTTTAATTGCCGCCGTATCTGTTTATTCTCTTTTCGGAATCGGAGACTGCCTGGAAAATATGAAGTCCCTGCCAGATGGCGCGCCCGTAAAAACATCTTCTTTAAGGGAAGAAAATTTCGGGGCGGAGAAAAATGCGGCCGGGAATTTTGAGGCGGCCGGGCTCCCTATAAAAACATCGGAAGATGGAGCTTTAAATCTTTGGGACTCTATCAGAGTCGAAGATGCGGGAAATGAGGAAATGGCGGACTATTTGCTGCCGGAACCGGAGACCCGGTAGGGTGGGGAAGAATTTTTCCTCCCGGGCTTTAGAAAAAACTTGCAAAAAGGGAAAATCGAATAAAAAGTTAAAACAGTAAATTCGGGAAAATTTTTAAAACATAAAAATATATGAAAAGACTTATAGCACTTTTGGCTGCGGCCGGTTCGCTTTTTGTTTTGTCAGCTTGCGATTCGATGGAGGGACCGTCTCCCCTCGACACGAGGGCGTCAGATGCGGTCGGCGACCTAAACGGAAGCGATCTTCCCTCGGATTCCGCCATGCAGGACGGCTTGCAGGGCAGGGGAATCAATGACTTGAGCTCATTCGAATACGGCCCGGAAGACATTGTAGCAACCGTTTACTTCGGGTTTGACCAGTATGCAATAGGTTCGGGAGAGCGCGGCAAGGTCAAGCAGGCAGCCGATTTCTACAGCTCCAATCCGGAGCTTAAAATCGTCCTTTACGGATATACCGACTGGTATGGCACGGAAGAATACAACATGCTTCTTTCCGACAAGCGTTGCAAGGCGGTTCTCGACTATTTCGGAGGGCTCGGCATCGGCCCGGACAGGATAGAAATTATTGCAAAGGGCGAAGCGGGAGCGACAATGGACGTCGCAAAAAATTCGCCGGAAGCCAAACATGACCGCCGCGTCGATATCGTGAAATTCTCGAAATAAGAAGGCGGAAGTTTAAAAAATTTGCGGCGCGGGAAAATTATTTTCCCGCGCCGTTTGTTTTTTTCGCGCAATAGGGCAATATTTCTAATTTCAAGTTTACTTAGCCGAATAGATTGGATCCTTGCCTAGCAAGTGGAAGGTTTCAGTCCCGTTTTGCGCCGACCAGATTCTGACTAAAAAAAATGGTCCAACCCCGGCTTGACTCCGGGGTCGGACTTCTGCTTGAAAGGGAAAGGTGTTCAAAACCCTAAAAACTGCCTAATCAATAATGATAGGGGGTCATGCGGGTATGTCCGGCGTTTCCCAACCCTTGCGCGGCGTCTCCTTTATATATTGGGCAGCTTCCGGGCGGTTCGGAGAACTCATCGTCTTCGCGTCCCATTCGATCTTTCCTCCAATCCTCTGGGCGAGAGACCCTAAAAGGGCGACTTCGGTAAGCTGCGAGGCATAGTTAAAATTGGAGCCGCATTCTTTAATGTCGCCTTTGATCGCGTCAAACCACTCAAAGTAGAGATTGTCTTTGCGGACGCGGGGAATCGTCTTGGCGGGCATGTTCTTCTTGAATTCGGCAAAGAATTCCTTCCCGAGTATGCGGGGTGAGAAATTGGGGCGTTCCGCAGTGGCGATGGTATGTTTGTCGCCGACCATCATCATGAAGATGTCCTTTTTGAGCTTCTTGTCTTCCTCCCAGTCCTTCGGAAGATTTTTGGGGACCTTGACGCCGTCGTACCAGTACATGGCGAGCTCTCCGTGCTTTTCATTTGCGGGAAATACCCACTTTACTATCGACGAATTCGGAATGAATACTTTGGGGTCGAAACTGCAATCGGACTCGATAAGCTCGACCGATACCGGATCTTTCAAATCGAGGCACCAGACTGGAGCGTCGGCGGTATGGCAGAACCAGTCGCCCAACATGCCCGTTCCGTAATCCCAGAATCCCCTCCATGTCAGCGGAGTGTATATGGAGTTGTAATCAGCCTGCGCGGCCTGGTTCAGCCACAAATCCCAGTTTAAATACGGGGGGACTTCCTCTTTTTCAACGGGGAACTTTTCGGGTTTCTTAAAATAAATTGATTTCCAGTTTGGCCCGCCGCACATGACGTGGACTTCGCTAATATTGCCGCATACGCCTGAGTCGAACCACTCTTTTATCATTCTGATGGAGCCGGTTGCGTGCCCCTGGTTCATCATTTGGGTTTTTACATTATAATATTTGGCGGCTTTTGCGAGCTCCCTGACTTGCCACACGTTATGCGCCAAGGGTTTCTGGACCGCCACATGCTTCCCGCATTGCATGGCGTCCATGGCTATTTTGAAATGCGAGTGGTCGGGCGTGGAGACAGTCACGGCGTCTATGTCTTTGCCCATCTTGTCCAGCATTGCGCGGTAATCTTCAAAAAATGGAGCGTCGGGAGCGTACTTTCGCCTGTTCTTGGCGGAATAAGATACGTCTGTGTCGCATACGGCGACGATATTTGCCTCTTTTCCCATGCCGCTAAAAGTCATGGCTCCTATGCCTCCGACTCCGACGCACGCGACATTGATTTTTGAATTCGGCGATTTTTCGCTGGCTATTGAAAAGCGCGGAAGAACGAATGCAGCACCCGTCGCAAAACCCGCTTTTTTGAAGAATTTTCTCCTATCCATGTTTTCTCTCCTTTTATGAAAATTGCAGGCCGGCTATCGTTTCCGCCTGTAAAATTTTATTTTAGCGGCATGATGAAAGCATAAAAAACAAGAAGCTTTTAAAAGCTTCCACCTCCCCGCATGCAAAATACACTATTGCAGCTCGATTCCGTTGTCAACTGCAAAGGTATAATTTGTTAATTTTGCAATCGAAGGCGAATTATAGAAAAATATTGTTTTCTGCGCGCAGGGAAATCTGCGACGGCCTGCCGGGATAAACAAGAGGGAGGCGATTAAATATTTTATGTCGGCAGCATTAATGCAAAGACGAATTGGTGCGAAGGAGGCTGACGGGAGAGAATGACCATATTTTAAAGGGAAATTGCGCGGATTGGCGGAATGCTTTTTCGTGTAAGGGGATTTTATTCTCCCGTGCGCAGGGCTCCGAATTTGTGCTATTCTTTTGGGGACGTGGGCTTTTCCCAAGAATGTTTCCGTTATCGCGCAAACATGGGAAAATTGGCGGCGCATAGGAAAATGAGATGTGCGCGAATCGAAAAAAGCGCGGTGGAATAGGCAGCCGGTTTCTATGGCAAATTAATGCTTGCCTATTTTCCGGATATTTCCGTTTCAGAAAGATTGGGCTTCAGCGATTCCGCATAGATTTTTACCGCTTCGCGCGCAGCTTTTATCTCGGCGGATTTCTTCGAGTTCGCCGAGGCTTTGGCAAATGCCTTTCCGCCTATTCTAACCTCGACTTCAAAGACTTTTTTATGGTCGGGGCCGCTCTGCGAAACGAGCGCATATTCAACTTTTTCTCCGTGTTTTGCAGCCGCCTCTTGAAGCGCGCCCTTGGGATTTTGCGAACTCATCAGCCCCGGAAGCTCGTCTATCTTGCGCTTGTACCACGATAGCACTATTTTTCTTGCCGTCTCGAAGTTGGAGTCGAGAAATATCGCCCCGACGACCGCTTCAAAAGCGTCTTCGGCGACAGACGACGAATCGCGAAGCTCCTCCGAACATTTCGGTATTGCGAGGAACCCCGGTATGTCCATTCCGCGGGAGAGTTCCGCCAAAAAGATCCCCTGCGTGAGGGCTACGCGGATTTTTGTGAGTTTGCCTTCGTGGAAGTCGGGAAATTTTTTAAATACGCTTTCGGTGATTATCGACTGCAATACCGAGTCCCCGAGAAATTCCAAGCGCTGGTTTGACGAGATTTTCTCCTTGAGAGTTCCGACGGTGCCGGGGTGTATGAGCGCCTCGCGAAGTATAGACTTGTCGGTAAATTTGTATCCGAGGTTTTTTTCAAGCCCGTCTATCGGGCGTGGAAACGGAATTTTCCCAGAGGCTCCCTGGGCTGGGGCGCGCGCGTCTTTCGGGAGTTTTTGTTTTGCGCGTTCGGCTTTGGCGGCGCGATTTTTCTTTAGCCGCTCCTTGGCGGCTTCGCGCTTGGCTTTGGCGCGCTCAGCCTTGGCTTTTTTCATGGCGCGCGCGCGCTTGCTGGCGGGCGTAGGGGCTATAATAGTTCTTATGTATTTTTTTAGCTCCATTTAAAGCCTCAAAAATATTTTTTTTGCTCTCTATTTCGAAAAGAATTTTCTGTCGACTTCTTTTGCGAGTTTTTCGTATGCAAAAGCTCCTTCATTCCATTTGGCGTATTCAAAGATAGTCTTTCCGAAACTTGGGGCTTCGGCAAGCCTAACGGTGCGGGGTATCAGCGTGTTAAAAACAAGGTTGGGCAGGTAATTTTTTACTTCAGCAAGAACCTGCTTCGACAGATTGGTGCGCGAATCGTACATCGTCATCACCACGCCCCCGACTTGCAGGGATTCGCTAACTCCTGCCTCCTTTAACTGATCGACGACGTTTATGATTTGCCCGAGCCCTTCGAGGGCGAGATATTCGCACTGAAGGGCTATCAGCAGGTAGTCAGCGGCGGCGAGGGAGTTCATCGAAAGAAGCCCGAGAGACGGCGGAGCGTCAATTATAATCGCATCAAATTCTCCGCCAGCCTTCAGCGGAGCGAGGCATTCGCGCAGCCTTACAAGGTAGTTTTCGCTTCCGGAAAGTTCCACTTCAAGCGCCGATATGTCGGTTTCAGATGGTATCAGCCAGAGGTTTTTGCGCTCCGTTTCTATCAGCTTGTCGCGCGCGCTTCCCTCGCCGTGCATGACCTGGTAGAGGCTGCCGCCCGGCTTCTTCTCGTATCCGAGCGCGCTCGTGGCGCTCGCCTGCTGGTCCATGTCTACGAGGACGGTTTTCAGCCTTCTCCTGGCAAGGCCTGCCGCGAGATTCACGGCGGTCGTTGTCTTGCCGACTCCGCCTTTTTGGTTTGCTATTGCGAAAATTTTTGCAGACATTTTTTTTAATAAGCTCAGTTATACTAAAAATTCAAATACGGCATTTGCGAGCTTTTTATTGCTATTTTATAACAGATTTTCTTTTTTGGGAAAACCGGAAGATTCATATTTTAAATGAATTTATAGACTATCCTTAGTGCTGTTGCCGGATTTTTGGGGTGCGGCGGGTGCCGGAACTTTTTGTTTTATTTATAATCCTTGACTCGGCAATGCATATATTTAAAATTTTATTATATGAAGACGCGGCTAATCTATATTTTTTC
>CASFWX010000087.1 GCA_949298545.1 uncultured Verrucomicrobiota bacterium
CGGAGGGAAGCTATATACACAAAATCCGAATCCTGACGAACTCGAATATCAAATTCGCAACTGGTTTATCTTCAGATGGGCATCAGGAGACTGCTATGTTGAACAGCATGTCCATAATCTCGATATAATCCTATGGGGTCTTGGGAAAACTCCGAAAGAGGTATCGGGCGTCGGTGGAAGGCGCTGGAATCTGCCTGTGCCAGAACTCGGGGACCGATTCAGCCATTTCGCTGTCGATTACGATTTCGGAGACGGCTTGCATTGCTCAAGCTACAGCCGACGGGAAGACAAATCCGCAAACTACGTAATGGAGCGCTTTATCGGAACGAAAGGGATTATGGAGCTCAACCTTGAAGGAGGCACCCAGCGCATACTGGGTCCCCAAGCTTGGGAAGCTGCAAGAAACCTTCCGCAAGCGCTCGTCGAAGAACACCGGGTTTTGATTGACAGCGTAATAAACAACGATCGCAAAAACATGCTTAGAGAAATGGTATATTCCACCCTTATGGCAATTGCCGGGAGAGAGGCATGTTATTCGGGACAACGCTTTAAATACGACTTTATCACGAAAAAATCCACTCAAAGCCTGGCTCCGAAAGAATGGAAATTCGGGAAAAATCCAATAGATAATATACCCTGTCCGGGCGAATATAAATTGAGCTGATTGACAAACACAAATTTCTCCATGAAAAGCGGAATCCCAGTCGCGGGGATTCCGCTTTTTTGTCATGTAAAGATCCCTTCCCGATTATAGCGCCCTGCTTTGGAGTTGTTGCACCCGCTTTTGCCAGATGGACCATCAATGATTTAATTACTTAAATATTAGTATGTTATAAAAATAAAAAAACGCGCTTACCGCATTAATAAAAGTATAATAAAAACAATTGACTTTTCGCATTTCACAATTTAACTGTTAGTTGTTAAATTAATCACATCCACAATAACGCTAACTAATAACCAACATGAAAAAAATTACATTCTTAACAAATCTTATAATCCTCGGGGGGGGGGGTATTATCTGCCGCTACCGCCGAATTCATAGGTGGAAACTCTGACTACGGGTGGAACAATATAACTGATTCTTTTATCTATAAGGACGGAATCGCTCCAAGTTCAGACGGAAGCTCGGATTTCGTATTTAATGACGCTAATCTAGTCTCGCCCAACAAAACGGGACTAATAATGACGAATGATTTTACTTTAAATTCGCTGACATGGTCGGGATCGCTGTATGGTGCAAGCGGACCCGCCGGATCCGCAAGTAAGGGAATATTGGTTGGCACCACGGGCCATAAAGGAGAGGTCGTATTTAATATAAAAGGCGACCTGACACTTTGGGGTTCGTCTACAACAGCGGAAAGAACATATCTAAGGTTCTTAACAAGGGGAAAAAATGACGATCTTAGCACAGATATTCAGGCTTGTTTAAATGTCGATGGCAATATTTATGTCGGCGATGCGACAAAATCCACATACCAAACGACTCTGCAAATCGGAGGATTCGGAAGCGCACAGGGAAATACGAGTTTTCATAATTGCCCTTATTACAAATTCAATGTTGGAGGCGATGTCTATATGTCCGCGAACTCGACATACCTGAATTTAAATGTCGGGTTTAACAACTATGCATCTTCCTTGGACTACTCTAATCCCGACATCGAAATTTCCGGGCGAATTGTCGGATACCAAGGGATAGACAGCTCCGGACAAATATATACAAACGCAAATCCCACATGGTCATGGTCGACTATATACCTAAAATATCTGTGGGCCGGCAATTCTACCACTCCCGTAAACGACACCTCCGCCGGTTTTAAAAGCATACTCAGCGTAAACGGAATAAGCGGAGAGAGAATTTCCATAAAGAACAACGCCTCCACCTCTGAAGGGAATGTATATTCCGTATTAATGTTTACGAACGACAGCAATGCGGAAATGTCGAGCTCAAATATAATAAGGGACGATGAAGCTTCCGGGAGCGCCGGTTTTCACAATACGAGCAAAGTGGCATTGGTCATGAACGGCAAAGCAAGCCAAACCATCAAAATAGGCGGGCAGTTCTCCGGAGGAGTGACTGTCATAAGCGGCTCTCTCTTCCTCAGCTCAAAGGACGGCAACGCTTCAAAAGGCATGACTCCCGACGGAGTTCTTTTTACCCACGGCGATCTCGATATGCAAGGGGGCACTTTCGGATTCTACTATGACAACGAAACTAATTCCAGCGGCGGCTCATATTCCTTTAATAACGTATATTGGAAAAGCGGCACGATACAAATTTGCGCCTACGACAACGGCATAGACATAATCACCCTCGACAAAGTCAACGGATCCGGCGGGGAATTTCTCGCCGGAGAGGGGAGCGTCGGCGACGTCGTTTTCAATATAGTCGGCGACACATACACGCTCGTCAACCAGGAGAAGCAAATCGTATCATGGAGCGGATACGACCAATCCCTATCTTTCTCGGGCAACGACATCATTCTTTTCGACCAAAGCTATAAACCCGTGTTTCGCGCAGACGAAACTGGTCTTTACGTGACATATACGGCTATTCCGGAACCTGCCATTTTCGGTCTTCTCGCAGGCGTTGGAGCGGCGGCATTAGCTATGCGCGCAAGGCGAAAAGAAGCGCGCCGCCCTTAATCGCGCTCTAACCATGCGGCGGAGAATTAAGAGCTTCTCCGCCGCTGTATTGAAAATTTTTGCGAAGAATGCCTGAAAAAACAAAGCGCTAAAAGCATCCAATTTAAATAATATCTATATATTTTAAAAGCCATATGAATTTCAATTCTCTGAAAACAGCACTATATGCTGCAGCATGCATTTTCACAGCATGCCAGCCTCTCGAATCCTCCGAAAACGAATTTATAAAGGAAGGATCGCTAATTTACGAAGAGGATAACGAATTTTATTTTCGCTTCTTTACGGCGGAATTGATGACGCGCAAAGCCCTTGAGGATTACGTCGGAAATTTTGCCGGGGGAAAGGTCACGCATTTCTTTATGAATCCCAACGGCCAGCGCACGAGCTACCGCACAAAAGTTAGCGAAGCCTTATGGGATCCGTTAAAATACGACAAGAAATTCCCCGAGACAAATTGGACGCGCTCATGCAGAATTTTATACGAGCGCGGCCTCGATCCATATGAAATATGGACAAACAAGTGCCGCCAGATAGGAGTCTCGCCATGGATATCGCTGCGCGTCAACGACCAACACTTCGCCGGGCAAAATCTCACCCACCCGTATCGGGCGCGCACTCTCGATTTTTGGCGCGACCACCCCGAATTTAGAAGAACCCGCGACGAGTCCGACATAAGCAATTTCAACAATTACGCTTTTGATTTTTCACACAAAGAAGTGCGCGACTACAAACTCGCCCTCGTGCGCGAATTTCTCGATAATTGGGACGTTGACGGAATAAATATAGACTGGATGCGCACAAGCTTAAATCTCGCGCCCGGCAGAGAGGAGCAGGACGCCCACTATCTGACGGACTTCATGCGCGAAGTCAAGAAGCTTGCCGACGAATTTGCCGCCAAGCGCGGACATAAAATCGGCGTAGCCGTGCGCGTGCCGATTAAGCCCGACAAGAGCCGCGAAATCGGGCTTTGCGCCGATGAGTGGGCGAAACTCGGACTAATCGACGTCCTAATCGTATCGCAGTCCTATCAAACGCATTTCGACCTTAGGATAAAAGAATGGAAAGAAGCTCTCGGAGACGCCGAAAAACGCGTTGCGATTGTTGCCGCTTCCGATCACGGATTTTCGCCTTATCCCTGCGGAGAATTGCGCGACCCTCCGCGCGCCCGGCGCGGAGACATGACGGTCGAATACTCGAACGCCTGGGCCGAGACAGCTTGGTATAAAGGGGCCGACGCGCTATATTTCTACAATCTGATGTATTCTCCAAACTCCTGGTACGCGCTCATAAAAGAGGGGCTCTCCAAGTCGAAGACGCGCTCCTCCCCCCGCCGCCACCCCGTCACTTACATCGACGACGACATCATGACCGGCTTCATCGGAAAAGAATTTCCCGATTGCGATATCCAGCTTCCCCAGCAGACATCTCCCGACATGCCGTGCGAATTCAAAATACAACTCGGGCGCGTCCCTTTGAAAGGCGATATATCCGTCGTCGTCGGTTTTGAAAAGGCTAAGGATATGGAAAATTCATCTTTTTCCGGGCTGTTGAACGGAACGGAATCTAAAAGAGTAAAAACGGTCTTCAGACCGCGCATTTACGGAAAATCCGAATTCGCGCTTTGCTTTGAATTCCCTATTTCAGCGGCAAAAGACGGCATCAATGTCTTTTCAATAAAGGGAACCCCGGCAAAAATCGTCTGGGTCGAGATGCAATGCAACCAATAGTTAAATGCTAAACTATAGGTTTATTAAAACTTATAAATTTTCAGCCCACATGCGAAGTGTCGGGCTGAAAAATATTTGCATGCCCAAAGTTTAAAATTCCTGTTTGCATGCGATATGCGCAATACTCTGGCATGAATTTTTTTTTGACTTAATGCGGTTTTCCTGAGAGCCTTTGGGGGATTACACGCAATTCGGAAGGTAAAATATGCACATGGCAGACGCTTTAATATCCCCCGCCGTCGGTTTATCCATGGTAGCCGTATCTGGAGTATCCTTGGCGTATTGCGCAGCGCGCGCAAAAAGCATTTTTGAACCGCGAAAAATTGCGCTCGCCGGAGTCATGGGCGCTTTCGTATTCGCCGCGCAAATGCTGAACTTTTCAATTCCCGGGACAGGTTCAAGCGGGCATGTATCCGGAGCAATTTTCCTTTCGGCGATACTCGGCCCATGGAGGGGATTCATATCAATGGCCTGCATTCTCGCGATACAGGCCCTCTTCTTTGCCGACGGCGGATTGCTCGCTTATGGCTGCAATCTTTTTAATATGGGATTTTGGAGCTGCCTAGTTTCCTTTCCCCTAATATACTCTCCCATCGCGCGCGGGAATTTTTCAAAGGCGAAAATTTTTTTTGCGGGCACTTTCGCCTGCGTCGCCGGGGCGGAATTGGGGGCATTGTCTGTGGTACTTGAAACACTCGCCTCCGATACTTTTAAAATAAGCGCAAAAAATTTTCTCTGCCTGATGCTTCCGATTCATCTGGCGATAGGAGTAGTTGAAGGCATTGCAAGCGCCTCCCTGCTCTGTTTTATTCATTCCGCCCGCCCGGAACTTCTCGAAAAATCGCAAAC
>CASFWX010000088.1 GCA_949298545.1 uncultured Verrucomicrobiota bacterium
GTGGATTTATTCTATTTATGAAAATATTGCCTGTAAAACAGGGAACTAAATGGATAAAAGAAAGTTAAAGTAAAAAACAGGGAAGGCTTTACGCCTTTTGAGCGTTTCCATTCTTGCGAAACATGCGGCGGTTCAAGCGGAACAAGGTGGCAAAATAATAGAAATTGACGGCGCGCTAAAAATGGTTTTTTGTATCACCCGACTATGCCAAAACGCACAGATATAAAATCTATTTTAATCGTAGGCTCCGGGCCGATTGTTATAGGCCAGGCTTGCGAATTCGATTACTCCGGGAGCCAGGCTTGCAAGGCCCTGAGGGAAGAGGGATACAGGGTGATATTGGTAAATTCCAATCCCGCCACAATCATGACGGACCCCCAGATGGCCGACGTCACCTATATAGAGCCGTTGGTTCCTGAAATATTGGAAAAGATAATAGCCAAAGAGCGCCCCGACGCCCTCCTGCCGACCTTGGGCGGACAGACGGGATTGAATCTATCGGTAGAGCTCTACAAGCGCGGCATTCTGCAAAAATATAATGTCGAGTTGATAGGCGCCGACGCGGAGGCGATAGAAAAGGGCGAAGACAGGGAAAAATTCAGGGAGTCCATGCTGAAAATCGGGCTCGATGTTCCTTTGAGCGTTGTTGTGCATTCGCTAAAAGAAGCTTTGGACTGGGCTGACGGGCATAAAAAATATCCCCTAATAATACGCCCGAGCTTCACGCTCGGCGGGACTGGCGGCGGTATAGCTTACAATAGGGACGAATTTGAAAGAATGGCGGCTTTCGGACTGAGCGCGTCGCCTGCCGGAGAAATCCTCATAGAGGAATCTCTGCTCGGCTGGAAGGAGCTTGAAATGGAAGTTATGCGCGACTGTAAAGACCAGTGCATTGCGATTTGCTCCATAGAAAATTTCGATCCGATGGGGGTTCACACGGGAGATTCAATCACAATAGCACCGGCTCTGACTCTCACCAATAAGGAATATCAGCTGATGAGGGAAGCCTCATTTGCCATAATAAGGGAGATAGGGGTAAAGTGCGGAGGCTCAAACATACAATTCGCATTGAATCCTGTAGACGGGCGAATGATAATTATAGAAATGAACCCGCGCGTGTCGCGCTCTTCGGCTCTCGCATCGAAGGCTACCGGGTTCCCCATCGCAAAAATTGCCGCTAAACTTTCCGTGGGATATTCGCTCGACGAACTCAAAAACGACATCACCCGCGAAACTCCGGCGTGTTTTGAACCGGCAATCGACTATGTCGTCGCCAAAGTTCCGCGCTTTGCATTTGAAAAATTCGCCGGTTCCGACAGTACCCTCACGAGCTCCATGAAAAGCGTAGGGGAAGTTATGTCGATAGGCAGAAGTTTTAAGGAATGTTTGCAAAAAGCTCTCCGATCATTGGAAATCGGCGCGCGCGGGCTCGGCGGCGGCGGAAAATTCGGAGGCAGGGAAATTACGGATATTTCGGCAATCAGCAACGGCCTGGTTCGTCCGACGGCCGAAAGAATTTTTTACATGAGATATGCTCTCCTGGCGGGAATGAGCCGCGAACAAATAAGCGACTACACCAAGATAGATCCCTGGTTCGTAAACGAGGTCGCAGGAATCGTCGAAATAGAGAGCGAACTCGCTTCAGCCGGGATTATGAATCTCGACGCTAATCTTCTCGAGAAGGCAAAAAAAGCCGGCTTCACCGATTTGCAAATCGCTTCCATATGCAATACAAAAATCCGAAACATAAAGAAGCTGCGCGAAGATTTCGGCATAAATACAATATACCGCCTTGTGGACACTTGCGCGGCGGAGTTTGAAGCGTACACCCCTTATTACTATTCTACCTACGGCTCGGAAAACGAACTCAAGCCGAGCAAGAGAAAGAAAATAATGATAATCGGCGGCGGCCCAAACAGAATAGGCCAGGGAATAGAGTTTGACTACTGTTGCGTACACGCCTCGTTCGCTTTGCGCGAGGCGGGATACGAGACCATAATGGTCAATTCCAATCCCGAGACCGTATCCACCGACTATGACACGTCGGATAAATTATTCTTTGAGCCGCTCACTCTCGAAGACGTTTTAGAAGTTTATAAACAAAATAATTGCGACGGGGCTATTGTGCAGTTTGGCGGGCAGACGCCCTTAAATCTGGCGAGCGAACTCAAGGAGAACGGGGTCAACATCATAGGCACCTCGCCGGAATCGATAGATGCCGCGGAGGATAGGGAAATTTTCAAGCGGATATTGGAAAAGCTCAAGCTGCGCCAGCCCGTCAACGCCACGGCAACTACGCCGGAAGACGCTTATAAGCTTGCCGGGCAAATAGGCTTCCCCATTTTGCTTAGGCCATCTTTCGTATTGGGCGGAAGGGGCATGTTTATAGTCTACGGCATGGAGGATATGAAAAAGGTCGTGAGGGAGGCGTTCGAGGCCGCCCCCGGAAAACCCGTCTTGCTCGACAAGTTTCTCGAGGACGCCATAGAGCTCGATGTGGACGCCATTTCCGACGGCGAAACGACAGTTATAGGAGGCATGCTCGAACACATAGAATACGCCGGTGTCCATTCCGGCGATGCCGCAATGGTTCTTCCTCCCCACACACTTTCCGAGAATATTCTCGACGAGGTTCGCAAAGCCACTTTCGACCTTGCAAAAGAATTGAAGGTAATCGGGCTGATGAATATCCAGTTCGCGATTAAGAAGGGAGAAGTCTACATATTGGAGGTTAATCCCCGCGCCTCAAGGACTGTGCCGTTTACATCTAAAGCCATAGGTGTTCCCCTCGCAAAGATTGCCGCGAGGGTCATGGCGGGAGAAAAGCTGAAAGATCTCGGGTTTACTGAGGAGGTAAAGATCCCGTATATAGCGGTTAAGGAGAGCGTATTCCCATTTGTGCGCTTCAGCGGCGCCGCCATAATGCTCAGTCCGGAAATGCGCTCCACCGGCGAAGTCATGGGACTTGATATGGATCTCGGAACGGCTTTTGCAAAAAGCCAAATCGCCGCGCAACCGGGTTTGCCGACTTCTGGAAACGTATTCTTGTCCGTGAAAAACCACGACAAGGAAATGGCGGTCGAAATAGCCAAATCCCTGGATCGGCTCGGTTTTAAAATCTTCTCCACTGCGGGGACAGCAAAAGTCCTGCAAGACAGCGGAATTCCGGTAACGCGCACCTACAAGCTCAACGAGGGCGCGCGTCCGAATGTCGTGGACATGATAAAAAACGACGAGATAGCCTTGATAATAAACACCCCCTCGGGCATGTATCCCCGCTTGGACGAAAACCATATTCGCCAAGAGGCCCTTTTAAAGAAGGTATGCATGATAACGACTATCATGGGCGCGTATGCGGCGATCAAGGGAATCGAGGCCATGAAGAGGCGGGATTTGGATGTGAAATCCCTTCAAGAATACATGGCAATGTTAAACAAAACAAAGAAATAAGACATGAACGCAGTATTGGCATTTGAAGACGGCGCGGTTTACAGGGGAAAATCCTTCGGCGCAAAAAAAACGGTCTTGGGAGAGGCGGTTTTTAACACATCAATGATGGGGTATCAGGAGTTGCTTACAGACCCGTCTAATTACATGAACATTCTCGTTATGACATTTGTCGAGATAGGCTGCTACGGGATAAACAATGAGGATTCCGAAAACGGAAGGATAATGGCTTCCGGGCTTGTGGTGGCGCGCGATTGCCAAGTGCCGAGCAATTGGCGAAGCACCATGAGCCTTGACGAATACCTGAAGAAAAATGGAGTTCCCGGGATCAGCGGCGTCGATACAAGAACCATAACCAGAAAGATCAGGATCAACGGATCTCTAAAGGCTTGTCTGTCTACGGAAGGCATTTCCGACGAGGAAGCCGTAAAGCTCGCAAGATCTTGGAGCGGAATCGAAGGTTCCAATTTTCTTGGGCAGACGAGCTGCAAATCGCCATACCATTTCGACGATTCTCCGCAAAACATAAAGCCGTTCGCGCTGGGCGGAGTTCATATAAATACAAAACAGCGGACGCTCCCGCTTTTTAAATGCGCGGTGATAGATTATGGTGCTAAAAAGTCTCTATTGTCGAGCCTCGCCTACAGCGGCTTCGACCTGACTGTATTCCCGGCGGGAGTTTCAGCAGAAGAAATCGCCGATTTTGCTCCTAAATGCGTTTTCCTTTCGAGCGGGGCAGGCGATCCCGCGGCGGCGCCCAAGGCGACGGAGACTTTGGCAAAGCTGATGCAAAAATATCCCGTCTTCGGAGTGGGGCTTGGGCATTTAATGATAACTCGCGCTTTAGGCGCGAATACGCGCAAGCTCAAGTTCGGCCACCACGGGGGAAATTATCCCGTTCGCAATCTCGAAACTGGCAAAGTCGCGATAACCTCTCAAAACCACAGTTTTGTCGCCGATGCGGATTCTCTTGAAAAATCTGGCGCCGTTGTGACGGAGGTAAATCTTAGCGATAATACAGTTGAGGGTTTGCGGCACAGGGATCTTCCTGTCTTTTCGCTTCAATACGAACCCGGAGCCGCCCCGGGAGTGCCGGGATCTTCCTATCCTTTCGATGTATTTTACGATCTGGTCGCTAAAAACTCGTAGCCACCTAAAACCATATCGCTTTCTTTTCAGCCTCGCATGCTATTCGCGTTTTTATTTGATATAACAGGCAAAATGTTAAACAGGAGATACGCATCGCTTTTATTGCTATTATCTTCCCTTATTGCTTCACATGGGGAGGAAAGCCTGGAAAGAATAACGATAGATTGCGGGGAGCGGCTGGGAAGAGTATCCTCAACTTTGCATGGCACCTGCCTTGAAGACTTAAATTGTGAAATATACGGCGGCCTTTACGGACAACTAATTTATGGGGAAGCCTTTGAGGAGCCGATCCCTGATTTTGCCTTCTTGAAAAATTTTAGTGCGGAATCCGGCGAATGGCGGATCGCTGATTCGGCGGGCGAACTCTCCTCGAAAGTTCCCGATCTCGGTTTCAATGGGAAAACTGGAGATTTTTTCTTTTGCGGCACGCTTGAAACGGAGCCTACCTCGCTCGGGTCGCGGCTAACGTATCAAGGCGCTGAATTTGAAGATGGCGCGGCGGAAGTTGAGCTCTTTTCAATTTATCCCGGTGCGGGCGGGCTCATATTTAATATTACAGACGAGAACGGAGCTGCTTGCAATTCCTACGAGATTTTTGTGTCCGATAAAAATAATGTCGCAATACGGCATAGAACTGTATCTCTCGGCGCACTGTCAAACCCCAAAGTTATAAAAAAAATTCCTTCCGGCGAGAGCGGCGTTGGTACGGGAGGGGTATGGATAAAGCTTCGAGTAGAGCTTACAAAGAGAGACGGAATTAGCATTTATCTGGACGGGAAAAAGATATTTTCAGATCCTTCCATAAAGCCTCTTTCCAAGGGAAAAGTAGGATTGGGAGCGCAGTATGTTTCTTTCAAGTTCAGGAATTTCAAGTTGGAATATTGCGGTGAACGCGCGCATATTGAACCGGGCAAGGAGAAAATATCTGAACCTGTCGGCGTCAGCGGAAAATGGTCGATTATCCCTGAATCCACAAGCGACGCGAAGTACGAACATGCGGAAAGGCTCGGCAAGAAAGTCCAAATTATGTCCTGTGAAAATGGCGGAGTGGCAGGCATATTAAACTCCGGCATGGGCGGACTCGGAATGAACCTGAAAAAGGGCGTTTCATACGAAGGGTTTCTCGTCCTCAAGGCGGAGGGAAATTTATCGGTGGAATTTCGCCCGCCGCCGGGAGAAGAAGGTGGAGCTATTGCCGCTGCAAAGATCGATGTAAACGCAGGCGAACCCGTAAAATCGCTCGCTGGAGCCAAACTTGAAGGATTCGTAAAATGTCCGTTCAGACTGGTTCCGTCACGGAACCTCCCAAATGCGAGTTTTGCGATAAAATTGTCCGGAAAGGGTAAAGCCGAATTGGGTTTTGCGCATCTTGTATCGTCGAGGAAGTGGCGCGGCGAAGACGTTCGGGAAGACATAGCCGAAAAATTGGCGGAGAGCGGAATAAAATTTATTCGCATGGGCGGAACCATGGTCAACAACCCGAATTATAAGTTTTCTTCAATGATCGGAAGTCCGGAAGAGCGCCCTGTCTTTGAAGGATTTTGGTATAAATACGCCTCGCTCGGGTTTGCGATAGAGGAATTTGTCCGCTTTTCAAAAGCATTGGGAACGGAATGCGTATTTGCCGTAAATATGGAACAGTCTCCGGCAGAGCTGGCCGACATGATAGAATATTTAAACGGCGACCCGTCCACAAAGATGGGCGCGCTGCGCGCGGCTAACGGGCATAAGAAACCTTATGGAATAAAATACGTCCAGCTTGGGAACGAGGAAATTATCGGAATAGGAGACCCTAAAGATTACGATAGATATATCGAAAAATTTAAAGCCATGGCGAGCGCCATGCGGGAAAAAGATCCTGATATTGTCCTCATAAACGGCATAATGTGGAAAAGCAGGCAGCCTGAAATGATGGAAAAAGTCTTTAAAGCTTTAGACGGAATATCCGAATATTGGGACATTCATGTGTCGAGCGACGGAAAAAACGGATTGGGAGTGGACAAGCTCTTGCGGAATGTGAGAGCCTTGTTCAAAAAATGGAATCCCGACACGCAAATGAAATGCGCGATATTGGAAGAAAACGGGCAGACGCATTCACTGGGCAGGGCGCTCGGGCATGCGGCAACTATGAATTCAGTCCGCAGACATGCGGATTTCGTGATGACATCTTGCCCCGCCAACGCCCTTGAGGCTTGGGAAAAAAACATAAACGGCTGGTCACAGGGGCAGATATTTTTTACAAACGACAAGGTTTGGGGAATGCCGCCATTTTATGCTCAGAAGATGGAGACGCAAAATATCCTGCCGAATGTGATAAAAACTGCTCCTACAGGAGGTGACTTAGACACATCGGCTGCAATTTCCGACGACGGTTCTGAATTGGCGGTATACATTGTAAACTTTTCCGCTAAACCTGTAAAAGCGCAATTCGACATAAAAAACAGCCCAAGTACATGGCAGCTGAAAAAAATGACAAGCCTTTCGGCAGATACACTCGATGCAGAAAATACGCCGGACAATCCCATGGCAGTTTATCCTGTATCGACGGAATTCAAAGCGGGCGAAACTTCGCCGATTCTTCCTCCGCTTTCATACAGCGTATTGCGCTTCTCGCGGATTGAATAAAATATTCGAATAAGCTGAGCATGAAAAAATTTTGCAAGGCAAATTTGCGCAATTGCGACACTGATTGCTCGCCGTAAAGATCTTTCTATTGTTCGCGCAAGCTTACATATTAGAAATAACGTATTGAATTTTTACGCGCTTAGGTATTTAAGGGAAAAGGCGCAAAAAATGAGTATTATGCGCTCTTTTTTTGTCGGCGCTCGACTTGAATTTAATGAGGAGCTTTTTGCGTGAGAGTAAAAGAGAGCAATTTTAAAAAGTTGGAAAGTTTTCTATTCGCCCTTCGCGATGCGGGGTCGAAATATTCCCTCGACAGGATGCGAAAAATTGCGGTCAGCTTCGGAAATCCCCAAAAAAAATATCCCGTCATACACGAGGCTGGGACAAACGCGAAGGGATCCGAATGCGCAATGATTGAGGCAGCTTTGCGCGGCTCTGGGCTCAAAGTCGGGCTGTTCACATCTCCCCATTTGGTCAAGCTCGGTGAACGCGTTCAAATAAACAGGGAAATACTGGGGGAAGAGGCGATTCTGAAAGAAATGTCTTTATTGAGAAAGACGGCCGACACTATATTCGATCCCCTTGACAAACCCAATTACCCGTCATTTTTCGAATATATGACGATGCTCGCTTTCTGCGTATTCGCGAAAGCTAAAGTGGATTGCGCAGTGCTTGAAGTTGGCCTCGGCGGACTTCTTGATTCTACAAACATAGTGGATCCAGATATCGCAGTGATAACATCGATAGGATATGACCATACCCAGATGCTTGGAAAAACCTTACGCGAGATAGCCTCTCAAAAAGCCGGGATTATAAAGCGCGGAGTCCCTGTAGTATGCGGCTTTCTCCCCGACGAAGCAATCCGTGTAATAGAAGAAAAAGCGCGGGATCTTTCCGCTCCGATATACAAGGCTTCGGATTATTTTAAAGTGGATAGCGAGCTTCCTGAAACATCGCTTTCCGGTGTATTTCAAAGGCGCAATGCAGCTGTCGCCCATTTGGTATTAAGGGTTCTAAGGGGAGACTTTTTCTGTTCGACAGGAAAAGATTTAAGATCGAAGATTTTTAAAATATCCGACGATGTTATTCTCTCCGCTCTGAAGAAAGTCGATTGGCCGGCGCGCTGGCAAAAAATGGAATTGCCTGCGGGCAAGATGCTTATACTTGACGCCTCCCACAACGAGGAGGGGGCTCGCGCCTTGGAAAGCAATTTAATAGATTTCATATCCAAAAGCGCCAAGCGTCCGGATATTGCAGTCGGAGTTCTCGGGCGCGAAAGGGCGATTCCGCTTTTAAAAGTTGTCAAGAAGTACGCTCGAAGAATATTTCTGCTCGTGCCAAAGCAGCCGCGGGCATTAGATTACGCGGGGCTTCGCGAGTGCCTGGGGAAATGCGAGATTCCGGTTGAGAATTGCGCGGTTGACGATATCTTTGCTCCGCATAATATTTCTGAAAAGCTCGAGCCGGGCGGGGTCTTAGTATGCACGGGATCAATTTATCTGGCAGGGGAGGTTATGGCGGCCATAACGGGGAGTTCGGCGGACCAACTGCAGGATAGACCCTAAAAATTCTCTTGCGAAACTTTGCCTTCCCTGTAGCGTTTACAACGACAGGAGATTTATTATATATGATGAGAATAAAGGCATTTCTCGCCATGGGGGTTGCGTTTGTCCTGGCGCAAATTTTTGCTTTTCCCGCTCTAGCTAAAGAAGGGGCAGGCGCCTCTTCAGACGGGGGAGCCCGGACCTCTGCGGTTTCAGCGTCAACGGACAGAGCAAAAGCTTCCGACAATGCTAAAACTGCGCCTAAAAAGGAACTTTCATCAAAAAATTCTTCTGAAAAAACATTAAAAGAAAACAAGGCACATAAAAAGAAAGATAAGCGAAATCTCACTCGGTCCGTAAAAAACATCAAAGCCGCTCTCAGCGACGCCGACATTATCGAGGCTTCAAAACCCTTCAAAGATATTTCACCTTTTGAGGCGGACTCGGATTTTAAGCCTGTCTGCCTCATAGACGAGATAGTTTTCGCTCATTTAAAAGAGAGGGGGCTCACTCCCGCAAAACTCTGCTCGGATGCTGTCTTTGTGCGCAGGGCTTTTCTCGACCTCACAGGTAAAATTCCCTCTCCTTCAAAGGCAAAATCCTTCATAGACGACAAATCTCCGGATAAGCGCGAGAAGCTCGTAAACGAACTTTTGGGGAGTTCGGAATTTTGTTCTTATTTTAGCATGCTGTTTTGCGACTTTTTGCGCGTGAAGGCTGAGTTCCCCATAAACCTGTGGCCGAATGCCGCTCAAGCGTATCACAGATTTATTTACAAATCTCTCGAGGATAATATCGGCTACGATGAGATGACCAAGCGAATCCTCACATCAGAGGGAAGCAATTTTAGGATTGGTGAGGTTAATTTTTTTCGCGCCATGCAGGGGAAAAATGCCGAGGGCATAGCTTCGTGCGTTGCCCTTTCTTTCATGGGAATCCGATATGAGGGACTGTCGGAAACGAAAAAAAACGAGCTTGCCGCGTTCTTTTCGAGAGTTTCATATAAGAGCACAAAAGAATGGAAAGAGGAAATCGTATTTGACGATCCCTCGAAGCGAAAGCCGTTTTTAGGCGTTTTCCCGGACGGGACGACGGTTGCCTTGTCCGCCGAGGACAATCCCCGCAAGGCATTTTCCGACTGGCTCTGCAAGCGGGGCAATCCCTATTTTGCGCGTGCGGCAGCCAACAGGATATGGAATTGGCTTTTCGGAGTTCCAGTAGTCTCTCCAGTCGACGACATGTTTGCAAGCAACCCGCCGGTCTCGCAAAAATTGCTGGACGAACTTGCTTCCGAGCTTGAAAAATCAGACTTTAATTTGCGCGCTTTTTGCAAAACAATACTGATGTCCCGCACCTACCAGCAGTCTTCAATTCCCACTTGCGATCCCGAAAAAGCACGGGAAAATTTCGGGGTTTACGGCGTGCGGCAGTTGGGCGCCGAACAGCTTATTGACGCAGTTTGCTCCGTTTCCGGGACCTCGGAAAGCTACGGCAGCACGACTCCCGAACCTTACACCACCATGCCGGACGACGCCTCCGCCGTTTCAATACCGGACGGCAGCATAACGTCCTCCTTCCTCGAATTGTTCGGCAAGCCTCCGCGCGATACAGGCCTCGATGCCGAAAGGGTGGTTTCTCCCTCCACTTCGCAGCGGCTTCACATGATAAATTCGACGCATGTGCGGAAAAAAATCGAAAGCGGTCCGGCGCTCAGGCAGATATACAGGCTTGGAGGACAAAAGGCCTTTGAAAGATTGTCTTTGGCAATATTATCGCGCTATCCCACATACGATGAACGCTTGGCTTTCCGCGATTACGTTCCGATGAAGGACAACAAAAATTCTTGGTTAAAGCTTGTGGATTCTGCGTGGGCCATGCTCAATTCAGAAGAGTTTTTAAACAGACATTGAATATTGAACGCGAGGAGGACAGAATGTCAGACGGAAAACATGACAAGTTTGGGCGCAGAAAATTTTTGGAAGAACTTGCGGCATTTGGTTCGCTTTTGACGCTTTCTCCGCGGGCTTTCGCTGCCAATGCCACGGCCGATAATTCAGCTCCGGACAAGAAACTCGCCTCTTTCGGAAAGGCAAAATCAGTAATCCAGATTTGGTTTTGGGGAGGGCCAAGCCAGCTCGAGACGTGGGATCCCAAGCCTGAGGCTGGATACGATTTTTGCGGCCCGTTAAACGCTCCCATTGCTACGAATGTCGATGGCTTGAAAATCTGCCAGCTCATGCCGGAGCTGGCAAAATGCGCCGATAAATACGCCGTAATCCGCGGTTATACGCACGGCGACAACGCCCATGAAACGGCCTCTTACCTTGTTCAAACAGGGCGGGCACCGGGCAGATATGTCTATCCCTGCGCGGGCGCTGTCGTTTCCAAATTCAGGGGGTACGACGGCGGATATAAGGGAGTCTTGCCGCCGTATATAGTCCTGACCCGCCCGCAAGGCAGATTTTCTGAAGCCGGTTTTTTAGGGACAAAGCATAAACCCTTTGCCACGGGAGGCAGCCCTTCGAAAATTCCCTTCGAGGTTGAAGGAATTGTGGCTGCGGGAATCACGCGCGAGCGCCAAAATTCAAGAAAACACCTCCTTGAAAAGATGAACACATTCAAGCGGGCTTTGGCAAAGAGCGGCTATCTTGAAAAGTCCGATGCTGCGGTGGAAGAGGCTTATAACCTAATACTCGGAGACGCGGGGAAAGTATTCGATGTCTCCTCGGAACCCGAAAAGCTCCGCTCCTCATATGGAAACAACGAGTTCGGGAATACTTGCCTTATCGCCAGAAAACTCGTCGAGGCCGGCGTTCCTTACGTCACCATAAACTACGGCGGATGGGATACCCACAAAATGCATTTTCAGGAAATGCAGCGCAAGTTGCCGCAAACCGACAAGGCGATATCAGCTCTCATTGCAGATCTTTCGAGCCGCGGACTTCTCGAATCGACGATAATCTGGTGGTCGGGCGAATTCGGACGCACTCCGCGCATAGATTGGAATCCGCCGTACATAGGCGGGCGCGGGCATTGGGGGGCTGCTTTTTCATCCATGCTTTGCGGCGGAGGATTCAAGGGCGGAACTGTGGTTGGGGCTACTGATGAGCGGGGAGAATATGTAGTTTCCCGGCCGGTTGGGCCCGGCGACATGATAGGGAGCATATACGCAAATCTCGGCATCGATCCGGAATCGACTCTCACCACGCCCCAGGGCGACGTCGTTCCATTGCTCGATAAATCAGAAAGGAAAGGCGGCCTTTTGACGGAGATAATGTAGCCCTATGAAACTTTTTTATTCTATTCTTTCGCTTTTGTGCGTTCTATCACTTCCCCCGGCATACTCCCAGGAATCGGATATACCGAATATAGCCTATGTTTATCCGGCAGGCGTTCAGCGAGGCTCTACGGCAAAATTTGTGATCGGCGGGCGCGGGTTCAAAAACGCACGCGCAATTTTAGTGACGGGAGGCGGCTTAAAAGCTTCGATGGGGGAAATAACCATTCCCTGCGACAGGAACACGAAAAACGGCCTAATGAACAGGCTTGAAAAAAAATACCTCGAAGAATCTCCGGAGTTGCGCGCAGAGGTCGAAAAGCTCGGAGGAATAGAAGGGCAAAGATTTCTGCGAAATGAAATTAAAAAAGATCCCGAAAATATTAAAAAGTTCAATGAGATAGACGAATCGTATCATCTGAGGATCGTGTCGAGCGACGCTCTCGCCGAAACTGTCGAGTTTGAGCTGACAGCTGATGCAGATGCTCCAATAGGCGAACGCAGGCTGTTTTTGGTCGGTCCTTACGGAGTGTCAAATCCGGTAGTTTTTATGGTAGGTTCGCTTCCGGAATTTTCCAAGCCCAGCCTCAGGGAGACGGCGCGCGAGCGCGCAAAAAACGAAAAAAATAAGGGCAAACTGATATGGGGATACATGAACAAGTCATTTCTTGTCCCCGAGAAGTCCAAGCCTATGGAAGTCAAGATCCCTTGTGTCGTAAATGGGCAAATCACAGAGGCTAAAACGGACCGATATGTTTTTGAAGCTAAGAAAGGGCAAAAAATAGTAGCCGCCCTCGCGGCGCGGCAGCTCATACCCTATATATCCGACGCTGTCCCGGGCTGGTTCCAAGCAGTTTTAAAAATATTCGATTCAAAGGGCAAAGAACTCGCATATAACGACGATTTTTTTCACAGGCCCGATCCTTATTTGCTTTTTGAAGTTCCAGAGGACGGTAAATACACGGTGGAGATAAACGACGCTATATACAGGAGCCGCGAAGACTTCGTATATCGCCTTACGCTCGGCGAGGTTCCCTTTGTAAAATCGCTGTTTCCTTTGTTTGTAAGCGATGCCGGAGAAACCGAACTGCGTGTTGAAGGGGATAACTTGCCGTCGGACACCATAAGGGTAAGGCGGAACAGGGCAGGGGAATTCCTTTTTGAAAGAGAGTCTCTTTTTCACAATAGGATTCAACTCATGGCTACGCAAGCCCCCTCAATCCTTTCGGACTCGGAATCCGCCTTCCTTTCTGGTGGGAAGCCAGACCTCCTTTCAGCTGCCCCTCAAAAAATATCGGCGCCGATATGTGTCGATGGTGTTATAAGGCGCCCATTCCAGTGCGATTCTTATAAAATAACTTTGGCCCAAGGGGAACAGCTGCTCTTTGAAACATTCGCACGCCGGCTCGACTCACCGCTTGATTCCTATTTGTCGGTTTCGGATTCATCCGGCAAAATATTGGCCTTTTCCGATGATTATGAAGATGCATCGTGCCCGTATGTGACACATCATGCCGATTCCAAAATTTTGTTTGCCGCCCCTTATACGGGCGAATACATAATTCGCGTTCGGGA
>CASFWX010000089.1 GCA_949298545.1 uncultured Verrucomicrobiota bacterium
AGGCTTCCTCTTTCGCTTGCTTTAAGCTCCTATACTTCGCCCCGTCCGCCCCTCTTCATTATCAACATCTCCAGCCCATCCACAACAAAAAGTCATTTATGGGCGATATCCCATATCTTCTCCGATTACTTCTGTCCATAACACTCAATGGAATTTTCTTCTTCCCGGCGGAGCCTTGAGGCGTCTCGCAATTATAGTTTTTATCGGCATTATTAAAGAAGCCAATCCCTAAATAGACAAGGTAAAGCTAGTCTATCAATACTTCTTGCAAGCGCTAACTCAGAGCAGTTTGGCGCATGTCGACCCATGTGCCGCGCTTTCTCTAAATGCACCCTCTTGCCTTATGCGTATCTTCGCTCTTATTTGACGCTTTTTATATATATCGCTATGCTGCCCTCAAAGCTGTTTTGATTAAACAAAACAATTTTAAAGATTTAATAACTCTTTGCAAAGACAGCTTTATATTTTGCGGGTTTCCCAGTGAAGATACAGTTCCCGTCGGGTTCTCCGCCAAGCAAAGGTATGCAGCGAACGGTGACTTTTAGGTCTTTGCGCAACATATCTTCAACATCTTCGGAACCGTCGTAATTCGCGCAGGCAAATCCTCCGTGGATTTCCGGCTTCTTCGGGTTTTGTGGCGTGAAATATGAATAAAATTCTTTGCGGCCTTTGATCTCTGAAGTATTGTCGTCCCGGTATTTCTTAGCTCTGGCGAATAGGTTGTTTTGGATTTTGCCGAGAATTTCCGGAAGCGAAGCGACAAATTCTGCCCGCGAGTATGCCTTCTTCTCTCCGGTATCGCGCCTTGCCGCAAATACAGCTGAATTTGCTATGTCTCTCGGCCCGATTTCCAATCTCAACGGAACTCCCTTCTTTATCCAGCTCCAGACTTTTTCTCCGCCGCGAATATCGCGGGAATCAATGGAAACTTTTATCTTATCTCCGTTGAAATATTGCGATGAAATCTCGTCTTTTAAGGAATTGCAATAAGCCAGGACGTTCGCTTTTTCCGAGTCATTATGGAGTACGGGAAGAATTACGACATGGAGTGGGGCAAGTTTCGGGGGTAGGACGAGGCCGTCATCGTCGGAATGGGTCATAACCATGCCGCCTATTAGCCTGGTGGATACTCCCCAGCTTGTGGTCCATGCGTATTCCTGTTCGCCACTTTCGGAGAGAAATTTTATGTTGCTTGCTTTTGCAAAGTTTTGACCGAGGAAGTGGGAAGTGCCGGCTTGGAGCGCTTTTCTATCCTGCATCATTGCCTCTATGCAATATGTATCTACTGCTCCGGGAAATTTTTCTCCTTCGGTTTTTCTTCCGCAAATGACCGGCATTGCCATGAAATCTTGGGCAAAGGTTTCGTAAACGCGCAGCATTTTTAGAGTTTCTGTTTCGGCTTCTTCCTTTGTGGCGTGCGCAGTATGCCCCTCCTGCCAGAGGAATTCGGCCGTGCGCAAAAACAGGCGAGTGCGCATTTCCCAGCGGACGACATTTGCCCATTGATTGACTAATATTGGCAGGTCGCGGTAGGATTGAACCCAGCGCGAATACATTTCTCCTATAATTGTCTCCGATGTGGGGCGCACAATTAAGGGTTCTTCGAGTGGAGATGCGGGAACGAGTTTACCGTCCGGTCCGGCTTCAAGCCTGGAATGCGTGACAACGGCGCATTCCTTTGCAAAACCCTCCACATGTTCGGCTTCCTTTTCGAGATAGCTGACGGGTATGAAGAGAGGAAAATAGGCGTTCGTATGTCCGGTGTCCTTGAACATGGCATCGAGGGCGCGCTGCATATTCTCCCATAGGGAATAGCCCCACGGCTTTATGACCATGCAGCCGCGCACCGGGCTGTTTTCAGCCAAATCGGCTGCTCTAATCACTTGTTGGTACCATTCGGGATAATCCTCTTGGCGGGTCGGTTCTATTGCTGTGCGTTTCTCTTTTGCCATTGAAATTTTTTTATTTTTCGTTTGGGCGGGCATGCAAACTATATGCATGGCACGCGTAAAAAATCGGATAAAATATGCGCGCGGGTTTTGCGTTTTGCAAGTTCATATTCTTTGTCTTGACGAGTAGGCAAAGCGAAATTTAAATCGAACAAATGCGTTTTAAAACAATAGTCGGGCTTTTAATGGTTTCCGTATTCGGGTTCTTCATCTCGCCGGTACCGCTTTCGGCGCGCGACAATATAAAGTTCGCATTTCTCGCCCCGGACACTTTAAATCCCGCCAATGCCGCCATATTTAACGGGGCCTCCGACGCTTTGCGCGAGCTTGAAGCGCGCTTCGGAAAAAAATTCGAGTTGGAATATATTTCGGCAAGAGGATCGTCCGAAGTGCAGGTGAAACAGCTTGGAGCTTTATATGTCGGGGATTTTTCCGGGGCGCTGGTCGCTCCAGTATACGGGGGAGAATCCATGGTTTCGAAAAAGGCAGCCGAGCTGCTTGAATCAGGATTCTATTGCGTGGAGGTGGGTTCGGAAACTTCGGGGGGAGGATATTTTGCGTCGGTTTCAACTGACAGGAAGAAGTTTACCGAGGCAATAAGAGCGGAAATGCAAAGGTTGTCCGGAAAAAATTCTCCTTTGTTGATGTGCTATATGTGGTCGGCTTCGCCGGCTGAATCTTTAAAAGGCGCTTCCAAGGGAAAGCTAGACCGCTTGCTTTATCCATCGCTCAATGCGTCCTCTTATGCGGAAATAGTTTCGGGCTATAAGATCGCAAAGGCCGAGAAGCTTGAATACTACTCGATTTACGCGCGGGAGAACGCAATAGAGATAAAGAGAATGGATAACTATGCGGAGATATTTTTCAATCCTATGCTTTTGGCAAATCTCTCGCCCATAGAGCGCGATACGGACAGGGTTTTTTCGCTTTGCGTGGGAGCTCTTCCGCAACTCGATTTCTACCTTTCGGGTGGCATGCTCGATTCGTGTGTTTTTGACGACTATTACGGATGGGGATATTTTTCTGCCCGCGCGCTTGCAGAAAAAACTATTTCGGGGATTGATCCAACAGAAAGGCAAAGGAGGTTGAATCCCCTTGTAGCCACCCCCCAGAACGTCGAGAAGTTTAGGCGGGATTGGAAACTTTGGCTCAAGTAAAAAAAATATAATCCGATAAAAACCATTATGCCATGGTTTTTTTTCGGATTGGCATTCGCGTTCCTAAACGCGATGACGATGTTGATAAACCAGAAGTACCGCCTGGATGGGAGACTCATATCCGGAATGCGGGGGATTGGGGTCGCGATTTTGTATTTCCCAGCCATTTTTTTTGTTTCTGCGCCTTCGAGCGGAGTCTTTTGGCTTCTCATAATTCTGGAGGGCGCGATATCGACGTTTTTCAACGCGCGCCTCTACGCTTCAGCCGCGAAGTATGGAGCCGGATCCACTTCCCGAATGAATGTTTTGGCAATCGCATTCGGAATGGTTTTTTGGTGGATTATTGATTGGCGCAGATTTATTTCGCTCGCGGAGGATCCGATTGTCTTTGTCGGCATTATGGCAGCTCTCGCGCTCACGGGCGCTGGATTTCTCGCCATGTCCAAAGGGGGATTTAAAAAGGGTGAAATATCATATATGATGCCGGCGGTCGTGGTTCTTGCGGCAATGATGATAAACCGCAAAGAGCTTATGTCGCATGCGGATCTGCTTTCGGCTTCAGTCTTTTATTGCGAGGTTTCGATTCTTTTTAGCGGAGTTGCGAATTTGGGTTTATACGCGCATGGCAATGGTTCGGCTAATCTTCTCAGAGAGCTTTCAAAATCCTCGGTGGTGAAAGCCGGGATTATTATGGCAGCTGTTAGTTCCGGAACGATTTTAACCGGAAATCTCGCCGCTTTGTATGCTCCCAATCCTGCCTATGTTAGCGTTTTGACACTGACATCTCCCCTGTGGGTAATGTTAATAAACTGGCTTTCAGGAATTCGCGAAAAGATAAATTCCATAGCTTTCGCTATGATGTTTGCCGGAGTCCTCATGCTGCTGTATTTCGGAAACGTCCCTATGCATGCCAGTTTTTGATTGCGATTTTCTATGGCTTGTGCCTAGTCTTTCGGCTCAATATGGATATGCCGGAACAAAGGGGACAGTTGACTCCTACGCGCACGGTCGAGCTTCTAAAAAAGCTCGGACACTCTCCCATTAAAAAGTTGGGACAAAATTTTCTCGTAGATTCCAATATAGTTAGAAAATCCCTTGATCTGGCGGAGGTAGGGCCCGGAGATTCCATCGTTGAGGTAGGGCCCGGACTCGGAACGCTGACTGGCGCGCTTCTCGAGCGCGGCGCCAAGGTTTACGCGGTCGAACTGGATAAAACTCTCTTTAAATATCTAGCGCGAACCTTCGGCGGAGACGATAATTTCGATATCATAAATGCCGATGCAGTTGAGCGTCCCTTGGCGGACCTTCCACATGGAATCGAAAACTTTAAGATAGTCGCCAACCTTCCATATGCTATAAGCACTCCGTGGCTCGAAAGGATCCTGTCGGGGCCTTTGCCGGTTGCCATGTGCCTCATGCTTCAAAAGGAGGCCGCCATGCGCTTTGCCGCAAGAGAGGGTACGGGAGATTATTCGCCCATATCCGTTTGGCTCGGCGAGGCGTACGAGTTCCCCCCGGGGTGGAATGTATCGGCGGCATGCTTCTATCCAAGGCCGGCTGTCGATTCGGTTTTGATGCTTCTCAGGCGCAAGGATAATCCGTATTTGTTTTTGCCGCGGACTAAGCTCCTGATGCGCGAAATGTTTTCAAAGCGGCGAAAACAGCTCGGCGCTATATCCCGTTTTGCATCGCCGGAAAACTCGGAAATTTTGCGCGAATGGCTTTCCTCTGAAGGCGCGCCGGATATCAGGTTGCGGCCGGAAGGCGTCTCGCGCGGGCAATGGAGAAATTTAGATGGCGCAATCCGCCATTGTTCCGGATTCATGGGACAATAATAAATCAAAATTATGAAAAAGATGCACATTCTAATCTATGTGTTTTGCCTTATTGCTGCGGTATATGCGGGAATACTTCTATTCGCCGGATTCTTTGCTGATGTTTTAATATTTCCGGCGCCGGCTCCGACTTACTCTGAAAGCGAGTGTTTGTTTTTTGACTCCGCCGGCGGGGAGAAACTCGCTGCAAAATATCTTCCAGCCGGAAACGTCTGCATAGTATATTCTCATGGAAATGGCGAAGACCTTGGAATGATAAGTTCTTTGCTCGAGCAATACCGCTCTGAGGGGTTGTCGGTTTTCGCCTACGATTATCCTGGATACGGAAGGAGTTCGGGGAAGGCGAGCGTCGAGAATTTTATTGCCGCGGCTGACGCGGCCTTGGGCTATGTAAAGAATAATCTCGGATACGCTCCCGAAAACATAGTTGCCATAGGATATTCACTCGGCGGGGCTGCTGCTGTTCGCATGGCAGAAATCGAGCCGAACTTGCGCGCACTCGTTTTAATAGGGGCGTTTGCCAGCGCGCCCTTGGCTGTACTGCCTAAGGATATAATCCCTTGGGATATTCTCGAAAATAGAAAAAAGCTCTCCAAATTTCATCGCCCGGTTTTGTTCTTGCATGGCGACAGCGATTTTATCGTTCCCGCGCGCAATGCCAGGCTCAACTACGCTTCGGCAAATGAACCGAAAAAACTTGTTTGGTTTCGCGGCATGGGGCATTACAAACTCTTTGACGAGAAAAAATATTGGGACGAGATCCTTTCACTCGCTCTATCGGGAAAATTTTGCGATAAATAAAAAAATATGAAACGCGCACTTGTTTTGATTTTTGACAATGTAGAGGAAATAGAGGCGCTTGCGCCCGTGGACATATTGCGCCGCGGGGGAGTGGAAGTGTCTATGGCTTCAATGGGGCCTGTAGATAAAATATCGGGGAGAAGCGGAATAAAAATATCTCCAGATTCGGGAAAGGATTTTGAGTCGGTGGAAGGGGAATTGTTCGACGCGGTCGTGGTCCCTGGAGGGCGCGGAATATTCGATTGGCTCGAATGCGACAGGCTTTCCGACTTCTTACAAAGGCATTTTAGGGGAGGCAGGGTACTTGCTGCAATATGCGCGGCTCCGCTGCTTTTTCATAGGATAGGGATTCTTGAAGGCCGCCGCAGGACGGCGCATTTTTCCGTGGCCGAAGAAATCGGCGGATGCTCGGACCTTCCAGTGGTGAGGGACGGAGAAATTATAACATCAAAGGGCGCCGGCACGGCAGTCGATTTCGCATTGGAAATACTTTCCGCCGTCGAAGGAGAAAAAAGAGCGAAAGATGTTGCAAAAGACATCTGTTTTATAAAGTAACATACGCCATGCTCGACGAAGAGGTAATAGTAAAAAACGCCAAAAACAGCAACGAGCGCCTGCTTGTTGCCAATGTGCTCATTATGGTTTTATTTCCCGCTGTAATG
>CASFWX010000090.1 GCA_949298545.1 uncultured Verrucomicrobiota bacterium
ACAAAATATTCGGTATTGAGAAAATATATAGAGTTGATTAAACCCTTTTGAATAAGGTTCTCAGTTTTAACCTTTTCAATCGTGTTGTATGCTTGAAGTTCTTTAATCGACTTCTCCGCATAACAAGCAGAATATAAAAAAATAAAAATTAGAAATAGCTTTAGCAACATATATATATTGATAAAATACTATAAATAGTAGTCAATAATAATTTAATATCAAAATGATCATTGGGAAAAGTGACAGACAATTCCCATTTCGCGCCTATTCAAATATTGACAGAGTTTTGAGATTTTTTATCTTTGGATTGAATACCATTAAATACAAACGTGTTTTATATCATAAAAAGCTTCCTTTCACTATCATTAACGTTTTTTTCTATCTTTTTAACGGCTTGTAGCAAACCCGAATCAACTCAGAAATGTAATTTCGGGCTTGCCAACAACTTTAAAAATCCGTCGTCTGAATTTCGCTCTGCTCCCTTTTGGGTGTGGAATTGCGACGTTGATAAACTCCGCATAGATTTTACCCTCGCCGAGTACAAGGATAAGGGGTTCGGAGGCGTGTTTCTCCATCCGCGATACGGCCTGCAAACTGAATATCTGTCTGGCAAATGGTTTGATTTGGCAGCTTACGCCGAGAAGAAATGCGAGGAACTCGGATTAAACCTCTGGATTTACGACGAGAATTCCTACCCGAGCGGATTTGCAGGCGGCCATGTCCCAGACAAGATGCCGGAATCATGGTCAGACGGCTACGCTCTAAAATTATATAAACAGAGCAAATTATCCAAAACCGAAAAATATTTTATAATCCTCGAGAAGTCCGGCGATACATTCAAGGATATAACCCGCGAAGCCAAAACGCGCGAAGGCCAGCGCGGCGATTTTTATTGTTATAGAAAAATCCGCTTCCCTAAAAAAGCATGGTATGCCGGCAAGGGATATGTCGATCTTCTCCGCCCCGGCGTAACCGAAAAATTTCTCGATTTAACAATGACCGGATACAAGGATAAATTCGGAAACAAATTCGGGAAAACCGTAAAAGGCGTATTTACGGACGAACCCGAATTGATGGGAAGAAATAAAGTCCGATGGACGCCCGATTTATTCGCGGAATTTAAGAAAAGGCACGGGTACGATCTGGCAACATGCATGCCGTCTCTAAGTGAATCTGTCGGGAATTGGAAGAAGGTGCGCCACGATTACCATTCCACTCTATTGGAGCTGTTTGTGGAAAGGTGGTCGATACCGTATAAAAAATTCTGCGACGATAACGGACTCCTCCTGACTGGTCACTACTGGGAGCACGGTTGGCCAATGATGTACAGTGTGCCTGACAACATGGCAATGGCAGCATACCACCATATTCCTGCCATAGACATGCTTTTTTTGGGATTTGACGAAAAGTCCTGCGGAGCCCAATTTGGAAACGTAAGAAGCGTTAAGGAAGTGTCGAGCATAGCCAACCAGCTCGGACGCAAGCGCGTGCTTTCCGAAACGTACGGCGGCGCCGGATGGCAAATATCTTTCGAGAGAATGAAAATGTTTGCCGACTGGCAATTCGTATTGGGCGTAAATTTCGTAAACCAGCATGTCGGACACATGTCCATGGCGGGCGTCAGAAAGTATGACTATCCACCCATGTTTTGCACCGCCGCGCCATGGTGGGAAAACTACCGCCCGCTCGCCGACTATATCGCCCGCATGTCCGTCCTCGCTTCCTCCGGAGAGGAAATCAACGATATTCTCGTGCTCGAACCAACGACTTCAATTTGGGCAAATTGCGGAATTAGCGATTTCGACCGCGCGATTGAGATAGGTTCGGCTTTCCAGTCTTTTATAACCGGGATGTCAAAAAAACAAATTGAATACGATTTGGCTTCCGAACATGTCATAAGGCTCTTTGGCAAGGCCGATGGAAAGAGCTTTACAATCGGTAAACGCTCTTACAAATATTTTGTCATCCCTCCGCTAACCGAAAATATTGAAGCGAAAACTTTTGAAATTTTAAAGGAATTCGCCGGTTCCGGTGGAAAGATAATCGCATATTCCAAGCCCCGGCTTTTGGAAGGGGAAACCAGCGCGGATTTGGAGAAATTCTTTGATGCCCTGCCCTTGGAATCCGCCCCCATCGAAAGCGCCGTAAAGAATTCCGACGTTGAAATTTCCGAGATAAAAGGCGGAAATATTCTCCACCAAACCAGAAAGCTCACCCAAGGCACGCTCGTGTTGGCGGCAAATATCGATCCTGCAGAAAGCGCGACCGCCATAATTAGCGCGAACGGAATTTGCGCCTTCGCACTCGACTCCTTGAGCGGAGAAATAAAATCCCTTCCTATCCCGAATAAAAACGGGCGTATAAGCGTTCCAATCTCGCTTAAACCTGCCGAAAGCGCAGCCATTATTTTCTCGGGAGATTACGGCGATCCGATCGGCCTGACGAAAGCGACAAATACTCCTGCGCAAATGCCGAAAATGGGCGGGGAAACTCAGTTAAAGGGCGATGGAAACAGTGAAATCGCGACAGCGGCCTCTACTCTAAAAGTAAAACTGGTGCGCGATAACGTCCTTTGCCTAGAGTTTGTAGATTTGCAAATGGGCGACACTACTATGAAAAACGCCTATTTCTTGGACGCCAACAATAAAGCTTTCCAAATCGCGGGATTTGAACAGGGCAATCCGTGGTTTCGCGCGGTACAATTTAAAAGGGAGTTTTCAAGAGATTTTTCAAAAGTTCCTCCTATGAAAGTCACCTATAAATTCACCGTGCGAGACGGCGCAAAATTGGCATCTATGAAACTGCTGTGCGAGCGAGCGCAAATGTATAAAATCTCCCTGAACGGCATCGGCCTAAAAGCCGGAAAGGAGAAAATGCTCGACAGCGAAATGAATCTCACGGACATATCCGGCGCCGTCAAGAACGGCGAAAATATCCTCGTACTGGAACTCGATAAATTCAATCTCGATGCCGAAATAGAACCCGTCTACATACTCGGAAACTTCTCCGTTGAAAACGGGGGACATGAATGGGTTATAGGCGCCGCAAAACCGCTCTCCCTTGGATCAATAAAGGAACAGGGAGCGCCGTTTTATCCATGGGAAGTGTCATATATCAAAAAAGTCGATATTAAGGAGGGCAAAAAATGTTTTGTATCAGCCCCGCATGCAAAAGCCACAGTTTCCGAAGTTTGGGCGAACGGCACAAAATGCGGCATACTTATGTCGCGACATGACGAATTGGACATATCAAATTTCGTAAAAAACGGTGTTAATGAAATTGAACTGCGCACAATTGGCGGCATGGAAAACTTTTTTGGACCGCATTTCTGCGATACGAATAAGGAAGAGAAAACGTCCCCGCGATCATGGATGCAAAAAGTCGAAAATGCCAAGCCATCGGATTACTTTCTGTCAGATTACGGACTAATGAAGGATTTTGAAATTCGAATAGAATAAACCTATTTCGTACAAATCCAGACAAAAATACAATTTGAAACTTTGTTTCCCGTTTGAATTTTAATGGCAAACAAAATGTGTTTGTTCTATACCCTAATAGTTCATATTCTGCCTGCAAAAGCTCCACTAACAATGAAGAATCCATTAATTCTAATCTCTATATTTTATTCTGCATATCGACCCACGCCGTCACGATAGATCTTGCGCAAAAGGTTTCTCTCGGCGAAAACAGAAAGCAGCTTTCATTTGATCCCGAGGACAAGTCCAAATCTGTAAAGCGTCGAAG
>CASFWX010000091.1 GCA_949298545.1 uncultured Verrucomicrobiota bacterium
AGCCTGTACAGGTTGGGAGTCTCGGCGGTCCACGCCATGACGCCTTTTATTTCAGGGAAAGTCCAGCGGAAGGCGGATTCCGATTTCGCATCGAGCGCCTTGTCGAAACGCGCATCAGATATTTTTCTTCCGTCGGGGGCGTAGAGAGTCCCGCGGATAACGAAGGAGCCGGATTTGTCGGAATAGTTCTTTACACATATTTCCGTCTCGAGAGAACCGTCGGTATATGAGTTTACAAGCTTGGCTTTATTGAATACGTCGCGCACGGAAATTGCCGGCGTCCTATATAGCGAAACGTCGCGGAAAATTCCCGACAACCTCCAAAAATCCTGATCCTCAAAATACGACCCGTCCGAATATTTATATACTTCAACGGATACGCTGTTCCTGCCCATAGAAAGGAAGTCGGTTATGTCAAAAACCGCCGGAGTCCGGCTGTCCTGGGAATATCCCACCTTTTTGCCGTTCACCCAGACGTAAAATGCGCTGGAAACGCCGTCGAATTTTAAGAAAATCCTGCCGCCGCTCCATTCTTCGGGTATTTCAAAATCGCGGCGGTACATGCCCACAGGCGTGCGCGAAGACTCCGGATATGTCGTAAACATCGCATTGTCCGGAACTCCGTCTATGCTTGGAGGATCCATCTTGAATGGATAAATAATATTTGTGTAAACCGGTGTTCCGAATCCCTCTATCTCCCAATTCGACGGAACGGAAATATCCTTCCACCCCGAAACGTCAAAATCCTCCCTGTAAAAGCCGGAAATCTTGTCCTTGGCATTCCCGGCATAGGAAAACTTCCATGTTCCATTGAGACTTTTTTCAAATGCGCTGGCTCCGCCCTGTTTTGCGGACCGGGCATCCGGATAAAACTTCATCGTCGCCCGGGCGGGTTCTTTGTTTATTCTAAAAACTTTATGGTTTTGCCAATCTGGTCTCTCCCCACCGAAAGCCGAATTAAAATATGCCGCAAGCGAAAACACCGCAATGGCGCAAATTTTGAAATTCCTATAAATAAAACGCTTCATAAGTTTAAAACTCTATCAAAGAGCCGAATGGCATTTCAAGGTTTTTTACCCTTCGCGCATTTTTCCTCCAAAAAATATTGCCTTTCACCGTCGAGCAAAAAAAGGTCGAAAACGCAAAAGTGTTTTGCCATAATTTGCCGTGTGAGAAAAATATTTACATTTACGGGAAATCTGCTCGCCGAAAGCCGTGCCAGATTTGCAAGCCACAAAACCGGCGAGACTGTGCGCGCCATCGGGGAAATCGAATTTCAGGTGGGGGGAAAGGGAGTGAATGTCGCGCGAGCCGCGAACTTTTTGGGGATCCCCGCCGCCGCCGCGATTTTTTATGCGGGATTCGCAGGGCGACGCTGCTTGAATGCCCTGAAAGAGGAAAATTTGGGCTGCGTAATCCCCGTCGAGCTCGACGGCGAAACCAGAGAGGGGCTTGTGTGCGTCGACGATGCTACCGCCATTGAAACAACCTATTTGGGCTCCGACATACCAATACCCGGGCATAAATTCGATTCGTCTCTGCAAAAAATATCGCGCATGGCATCAAGCGGCGACATACTCGCCTTTTGCGGGAGCTGCCCAGGCTGGCAAAAAGGCTACGCCGAAAAAATCCGCCGCCTGTGCGCAAAGAAAAATCTGCGCTTGTGCATTGACACCTATTCCGCCCCTCTCGCGGACCTTATCCGGATAAAATCGGACCTTGTAAAGATAAACCGCCGCGAGCTCTTTTCCCTGCTTGGTGAGGAGGATCCGCACACAGATGCGGCGTTTGAATCGGCTTTTGAAAGGCTTTCAGAAATCGCGGATACGCATTGCCTTGCCGCAAGCGACGGCCCGAATCCGGCGATATTGAAAGTGCGCGGGCGAAAATCCGTCCGCCTGAAACCTCCAAAAATAAAGCGCGAAATTTCGGCAACCGGCTGCGGCGACTTGCTGCTTGCGGCTTTCATCGCGCAAAATATGTTCAAAAACGTTCCGGAAGAAACCGCCTTCAAGAGAGCTTTAAAAGTCGCCTCAATCTCCGCGTCTTCCCCGAATATAATAGGCATAACCAGGGAGCGGGCAAGAGAGATTCTAAAATTTTAAACGCTCTTTTAAGTTTTCCCTTAAAAGAGATTTTCGCCCGATAAAAAAATTGACGAATCCGCAAAATGGGGAAAATCTATAACTATATGAAGAAAAAAGTGGGAATAGTCGGCGCGTCTGGATACGCCGGCGTGGAGATTGTTAAACTTGCGGCTCGGCACCCATTCGTCGAACTCGCCTGCGTGACATCGCGCAGCCTCGCGGGAAAATCCGTTGTTGAAAACATGCCCGCCCTCAGGCATATGCTTCCGGAAAGTTTGACCTTCGCAAATTCCGACCCGGAAGCTCTCGCGGCAATGAAGGAGATAGACTTGTGGTTTTTAGCCCTTCCGCACGGGGCGGCAGCCTCGTATGCGGCGGCATTTGTCGCTGCAGGCAAAACCGTCCTGGATTTGTCCGCCGACTTTCGCCTGCACTCGCTCGATATTTACAAGGAA
>CASFWX010000092.1 GCA_949298545.1 uncultured Verrucomicrobiota bacterium
CCTTTTCGCCCTAAAAGTTCCGAAGGCCATAAAGCCGATTTTGAATAATTGCCAAAGCGGTTCCCGAAAGCGGAAAATGGCCGCCCCAATACACGCGATATTTCAGACAAGGCGTTTCGCGCAAAAATCCCAGCCGCCGGAGAGGAAAAAATCTCTTCGTAATCTGCCAGAACTAATCCGGCGCGCGCGGCCTCGCGCTCTATCCAGGCGGACTCTAATTCTGCTGATTTTTCTGCCCTCCCAACCCCGACGGAAAGAATTTTTCCGATGGGCGGAGATTCGCATGCGCCCTTTATTCCTGCGAAACACACGCCCGCCAAATCGGAAAGGCAAGCCGACGCGTCTCGAGACTGTATAGACAAATGTCTTATAAAATGCTGTGCCGCGTCTGAATGTTCATCGATAGAACCAACGATGGCGGCGTCTATCTCCATGGATCCCACCGCGCGAAATACTTGAGCGAGAGCGCATTCAAAGGAAATTTCCTTAGCTGTAACAGCCGAATTTAGTCCTTTAAAGCCGAAATGTATCGCCAAAAGCGAAGCCGCCGCATTATGGACGGAATTTGCAAAGGATGCCGGCAAAGGCTCCGCTTCTTCCTTTTCAAAAATATTCCTGACGAACTTTCCCGTTTCCTCAACCATGCCGAGCCCGGTTCCGAGGCAAATTCCGACGCGCGAAGGATCCGCCGTTATTTTTAAGCCTGCCGACGCGCGAATGGCGGCTTCCAAAGCAATCTGCTGAAGTTTCGCCCAACGCCTTTTTTTCATAGGAGAAATCCCGGCAAGCAAAGTTTTAGTATCGCAAATAGGGTTCCCCTCGAGCGCCGCGCAAGAATATAGGAAAATCTCCCTTTTTTGAGGCTTCACCCGCCCTTCGCCGCGCGGCAAATCAGGGCGAGAGAGAACAAAAGCGGCATTGTTTCCGCCGAACCCGAACGATGACGAAAGAATGTTGCCAAAATTTAGATTCTTATTGACGCTAACCGGCGACAACCCGACCTCAGGATCTAAAATTTTAAACCCCCTTGAATGCGGAACTACGCCATTTGCGAGCGCGCATACCGACAGGGCGGCATTGACAATTCCGCTCGCGCCAAGCGTGTGCCCAAAAGCGTTCTTTACCGAAAAGAACCCTGGCACATTTTCTCCGAAAACTTTTTTTAAGGCGTTTGCTTCCGATAGGTCGTTGCTCCTTGTTGCCGTTCCGTGAGCGTTTACGCAACCGATGTCCGAAACCTTCAGCCCTGCTCTCCCCACCGCCCCTAACATCGCGCGCGCCGCGCCCGAGCCGTCGGGACTCGGCGATGTCGGGTGAAAGGCGTCCGCGCTCCTCCCCCAACCCGACACTTCCGCAAGTATCTTCAAGCCGCGCTCGCGGGCTGTATCCGCAGTCATGAGCACAAGCACCCCTCCGGCTTCGCCAAGATTTATTCCGTCTCGCCCGGCGTCGAACGGAGCGCACTCTCCCTTCGATAAAAGCAGAAGCGAGGCGAAGCCGTTGAGCGTCATGCGCGAAAGCGAATCCACTCCGCAAGCAAATGCGACATCGACCTCGCCAAGCTCCAAAGCTGTACATGCCTCGGCGAGGGCTATTCCGGAACTCGAACACGCGGTGGAATAGGCGGCGCATTCTCCGCGAATCCCTATCCTGCGCGCGGCGAGTTCAGCGAGCGACGAACATTCATAGAACCGCAAAGCTTTCGCGCTGCTCTTTTCGTCAAACTCCGGAAATTTTTTCTCAAGCGAATTTTCTGTTTCAAAGATTCCGCCTATGCTCGTTCCGAGCCAAAGCCCCATTTTGCGCGAGTCGAATCCGCAAAGGTCAACCTTGCCGACAGCATCGGAAACTGCCGACAAAAGAATTTTTCCGCATGCCGGAATTTTCGTTCCACCGCGGGCAGAGGCCCCAGAGGCTTTTGCAACAAGCCGATTCCCATTCCTCGGGCTGCGAAAAATTCCGAGCGAGGAAAGCGGAAAGAGGGACGGATTATCCGACAATGCAAGCCTCCATGCCGACTCGGCGCCCAACCCCGACACCGAACACAAGCCCACCGACACCACTGCCGGAACACGCCTCATTTCATGCGCTCCGAAACGTAGTCGGCAAGCCCGTTTATGTTCGCGAATATTTTTTTTGCCTCGTCCGCCCCGTCTATGGTTATGCCGTATTTTGACTCGAGCATGACAACCAGCTCAAGCGCGTCGACAGAATCGAGCCCAAGCCCGCCCTCTCCAAACAAAGCTATATCGTCGGATATGTCTTCGGCTGCCATTCCAGGAAGATTAAGCGCATCTATTATTTGGCCTTTTAAATTCCTTTTTAAAGTTTCCCTATCCATTGTTTGATAAGTATTCGATTAGAGATTTTGCCTCTCTTTCTGGCAAGTTTTTTTTATTTTCCGCCTTCCTCCCAAAAATCGTAAAAATTAAACCACTGCATCGGACATCGCCTCAAAATGTCTTCGAGATTTCCAAAGAAACTTCTGGCGCACGCCTCATACTGCGCCTCGAGTTCCGCACCCTTCAGGTCCTTCGGAAATATCGGAGCGAAAACCTCTATTGCATATTCAAATTTGCGGCGGCGGACACATGCAATTTGCAATACGGGAACTCCAGCTTTAGCCGCCAGCGCGTATGCGCTAACGGGCGCTTTTATCTTAGATCCAAAAAATTCGATTTCGACAAACCTGCCGCCAGAATATCTGTCGCAATGCATCGCAACTATCCCTCCGCGCTTTAACGCCCCATATGCTGAAACTATAGACATCGTATCAGACATATCGCCTATAAAAGCCGGAGACCTTGACGTCTTGTGCTTTTCCAAAAGTCCGGCAATTTTGTCCTCCCAAGAAGATGCGCCTATGATTCCGGATTTCCCGTCCTCCTCGGGCAACAGGGAAGCAGCCATCTCCCAAGCTCCGACATGCGCGGTCACTACAACGAGCCCTTTCCCGCATTTTGTCAGCTCGTCTATGGTATTCCTGCATCTCGAAGCGTCGCAGACTATTTTTCCGCTGCCCATCATAAATGCAGTCCTGTCCAAAAGCACCGATCCGAACGAATAGAGAAACCTCCAATTATCCAAAGATATTCTCCTAACTTTCACGCCTTTTACGCGCGACAGCCAGCGCGCTCCCCATGAACTCGCGCGCGGGCGAAAGACCATAAAGTATGCTGTGACAAAAAAAAGCAATATATACGCCGGAAACATTCCGATTTTTAAGAGCGCCAAAAAACACAAATTTCCGAAATACCCCCCGTAAGACTTGCCCGTCCAGGAAAGTTTGCCGTTGCCGCTTCCACTGCCTCGCTTCTTCATCTCCTATTGCCTGCTTCTCGTTTCCATTCCCGCAAATTTTCGCGCCAACAAAAAACTCGCACACATAATGCAAAATATAGATATCGCCGCGGCGCGCCCGAGGCTTCCGAGAACTGGGTGAGAAGCCGCTCCAAGCACCGCAAACGCCGTGCAAGTTGTCAAGGCGGAAACAAACACTCCCGCGGAAGCCGATAATACGCCACTCCTGTCTGCCGATACTAAAAACACCGCATAATCCTGCGCCATGCAAACCGCAAATACCACAAATATCGAGTTCACTATGTTTACCGAAATCCCCAGCGCCCCGAACAGGCCCAAACTCCAAAACAATCCTAAAGCAACCGACGCAAGCACCGCAAATGCCGACCGAATTCTCCTGAATGATACAAGCAAATACAGAGCGACGACTGCAAACGATGCAATTCCGTATCCAATAGACCATTTCCGCGCGAGATCTGAAATGCGGCAGGACAAGTATTCAGGGTTTATAAAATACGCTCCCGGACACTCTCCGCGAAGAAAATCCCGAAACTCTCCAGGATTAAAAGCCCTTTTTGCCGTTATTTTCGTCAGGACCGCACAATCTCCGGGCGATATTTTAACGCGCTCGTCAAAGAGAGATTTCAGAACTAAAGATTCCTTTGGAAGAATTTTGCGGCTATCAGACAGGCTTTTTAAAAACTCATCAAAAATTCCAGATTTCAACCCGAATTTCTTTGAAAGCGATTCGATGTCCGCACGGAGAGAAGATATCCTGCCATTCCCCCAAAAAGAATTCCATCTTTCAATGTTTTCCCGGTATGTTTTCCCTGGAAGAAATAGGCCGTCCATTCCGTAGACCTCCAAGTCCCCCCTCTTCCTTAAAATTTCGCACAACATGCGCGACATCTCGGCTGCTTTATCAGGATTTTCAGCTCTGGCTACAACAGACATATTTCCAGATATATTTCCCTTCCAGCGCTCTTTTATAAGATTGCTCTGAACGGCATTGCCGGATTCAAGCGCTCCGAGAGAGGATATATCCCCGTCAAATTCCACCTTGCTGATGCACATGCACCCCGCAAGCGTTATAAGCGCAACCAAAACATATGTCCATCTCCCGAGCCTTTCAGGCATTGACACTGCAAGCCGAGAAACCGTATCAAATATCTTTCTTCGGGGCTTTAAACGCACCCCTCCCGTCCCGTATGCGGGGAGAATGAAAATGCTTCCCAACGCCGATACCGCAATCCCGACAATGCCAAAAAAACCGAGCTGAACAAATTCCCTGCTCCCCGAAAAACACATCATAAGAAATGCCGCAAGCGTCGTTCCCGCCGCTATAAATACGGGTTTTTGAAGAGAATCGGCAACTCCGGCTGCCTTCTCCGGCGAAGGCAAGCCAAGGGAATCCAACCGATAGAGAACGTGTACGGCGTAATCAATGCTAACCCCCATGGCAATTCCAGCAAAAGCCACTGCTATCGCTGAAACGCTGTTAAAAACAAGCGCAGTCAAAGCGAACGCTGCCAAACTTCCGAAAGCGGAGGGAATGAGAGCAAGCGGAACAAACCTCCAACGCCTGAACGCCGCCATGCATATAAGCAGCATTAAAACAGCGGTTATAGACAAACAGGCCATAGATTCTCCGCCCGCTATAGCCGCGTTGTCTGAACTTACTACGTAAGCGCCAGAACGCAAGATTGACGCACCGGGAAATTCTCTCTCTGTAGCGCCAATAGCCGCGTCCATTTCTCCGACAATTTTAGACGATAAAACAGTATCGGAAGACGGGAAAGACGCCCTCGCCACAAGCAAAATTCTCCTTCCATCACGCGAAGATATCTTTGCGGGATTTCCACGCTCTCCCCTTCCGACGGACATCTCGCTGGAACTTATTTTTTCAAAAAGCGCATCTAAAACCCCTATGGGATCCGCTAAAAAAATTTCTTTCTGAAGCGGGGAGGAAAATCCGGAAGCCGCCCTTCTTGAAAAGCTTTCAAAACGGCTTTCAAGTTGCTCTTTGGAAAGTTTTTCCGACATTAGTTTTGCATCGGCTTCCCCAAATAAAGCCGGCGCGACACGCACAAGTTCTGAGATGTCCGCCCCGGCTGGGAGCAGATCGTTTAAAACGCTTTCCACTCCGTCTATTTTTATTAGCTGGCCGGCCAAAAAATCAGCAGCGAAAGCCGCCTCGGAAGGCTCCGCAGTGGACACTTCAAAAAACATTGAACGCGAAGACCCGAATTTCTCCATCGCGTAAACATGCTCTGCCAAAACACCGTCATTTAACGGCAGCAAAGACATGATATTTTCCGAAAAGCGCGCCCGCGCCCCGGCAAAGCCGGCAAGCAACGCAAGTACGGCAAGCATGGACGCCACAAATTTGCGCCGCCGAAATACCGCCGAAACAACTATGCCCGAAAGCCTCATTTTTCTATGCAATTTCTGCCAGATCCCCCCGCTCGCAGTGAAATTGCCCTCAAGCGTTTCCGCGATAAGACCAGCGACATAAAAAACAGTCGCGCATTCATGAGTGAAAACTTTGCCGTATCCGATACTGCCCTATAATTGGAATGCGCCCCGGAATATATCGTGGGAATTGGAATCTCTTTGATGGAGAATCCTGCCCAAACAGCCCGCACGAGCACCTCCGTCTCAAATGTAAATCCGCCGAACCTACAACGCAAACGCCTCAAAAGGGAAAGGGGATAGGACCTATATCCACACTGGGTGTCCCCAATTCTCTTTCCCGTCTCCGCCCAAAACCAAAAATTTGAAAACTTATTCATAAAAGCGCGCTCTCGCGGAACGCACGGCAGATTAAAGTCGCGAACGCCCAATATTATAGAGTCCGGAAATTCCCTTGACGCTTCGGCAAAATCCGACGCTTTAGAGGGATCATGCTGCCCGTCTGCATCTATGGTAATTGCGTGTGTGAAGCCGAGTTGCGAAGCCTTTCCAAATCCCGCCGCCAAAGCGCGCGCCTTCCCGCCGCCGCGATCAACTCTGACCACGCAAATCCCGCCACCACGCCCGACGGGAATATCAGAAGCGTGGTCCACCACTATCGCGGGAATGTCGGGCGGCAGCCCTTCGAGCACGGCGCCGAGTGAATCGCCGTGGTCCCTGCACGGGATTACCGCGCAGATTTTTACTTCCACGCGTCCGTTTCCGCTTGATATGGACCTTCCCATTGTTTTATTCTCCATAACTTTTACAGAGAAAGGGGAACTCCGCAATAAAAATGCAAGCAGACCATAAACAGTTGGAAGAGCGGGCGCAGCTGTCCGACACCCTCAAGCAAAAACTTGTCGAGAGCCTCGACATACCCTATGCCGCATCGGACATCGCCAACGACACCTCCCTAATCGGGTCGGGACTCGGCCTCGATTCGCTCGATATTCTTGAAATAGTTTTGTGCGTGGAAAACAATTTCTCCGTAAAGATTCCGGAAAACAGCGCCCCTGTGCTCAGGTCTATAAATACTCTCGTTGATTTTATAATTTCCGAACAAAAAGAAAATGCGTAAATTAGCACTTGAAAAATACTGGTCAGGTCTCGGCGCTTCGTTTATTGAACTCGGCGGGGCTCAAGCCGTATCAGATTTTGGAAACGCGGAAGCGGAACTTTTTTCCATACGCAATAATGCCGCCGTATCGGACTTTTCCTTTTGCGGAATCATGGAATTTGACGAATCTGAAGGCGTCGAATTTCTCGATTCAAAACTCGCAGCAAACATTCTGAAGCTGCGTTACGGAAAAATTTGCGATACATTTTTCGCCGGAGAAAATGGAGATATACTAGCCGAAACATTAGTCTCGTATGTAGACGATAAAATAATTCTCATCTCCGAAAAAATATTTGAATCTGCCAACCTTCCCCTGCTAAAGCCCGGCATATCCAGGGATATATCGCAAAACTATTCCCTGCTGTCAGTGGACGGGCCCGACTCTTGGAAGGTTGCAAGGGCGATTTTCGGCTCCGATATATTCAACCTCTCGTATATGAGCGCGGAAAAGTACGATTTCGCATCGGAAAAAGCAATTGTTATGCGAAGCGGTAGGACGGGAGAATTCGGATACCAGATTCTCGTCTCTAATTCCGGCGCGCCAGCAATGCTTGAAACCCTTCTAAAGGAGGCTTCCAAATATGGCGGGCGCGCTTGCGGTTTGGCTGCACACGCTAAAGCGCGATTGGAGGGAAACTTTTTCAATATTTTTGCGGAGGGGGTGCAGGTAAAAAATCCGCTTGAACTCGGGCTCCAGTGGATGATCGATTTCTCCAAGCCTGCCTTCGCCGGATCTGAAAAGATTTTGTCGGACCGCGACGCGGGAATTGGAAAATCCTTGGTGTGTGCACTATCTGAAACTCCACTTTCTATAGGCTCTCCTGTATTTGACGGAACAAACAAGATTGGGAAAGTGGTCGCGTCAGAATTTTCCCCAACACTGCCTGGAAATCTCTCTTTGCTGCTTGCAGACAAATATTTCGCTCTGCCAGGATTTAAATATTCATCAAAAATCGGCGGCTCGGGAGATATCGAAACATTATCCCGCCCGGCAATAATGGCTCAAAGCCTCGTGAGGGGCATGGAACAAGATTAAAGCCCCACCGCTTGCAAGATGCGGCGCCAAAACTTCGGCAAATGTTTTAATTCCGACAAAAAATCAGCTTCCGAATCTCCTGCCAGCTCTAAGCAAAGCCCAATATTTCTTAGATCTCTCCGCAAATTCGGTCTCGCTTCTTGAAATATGCGCCTCCGCCGCCGCGCAAATATCCGATGGGATAATACCCGATTGCCCAAATGATTCCCCGGCTGCGCGAAAAGCCGAAAGTATCTTGGCAACCCTCGCGGACCCAGAACCCAAACTGCCAAAATACGGCGATTCCCCGCGCCTGATTTCAGAAATGCCGTCAAAACCCAAATATTTTGCAATCAATCTCCACGTGGCTGACAATCCCGAAAATGCCTCAATCGAACGCCCTGCCGAAACGGAAACAGCCGCAAACTTCTTGCCGGCAAAATATTTTATTCCCCGCGCTCCGGCATGCTTTGCCGAATGGAAATTCCCGCCGGCAAGCGGAAAACATCTGTCGAAAAATATTTTTGCGTGGGAGCTCATCGAATAGAAGTAAAGGGGAGTGAAACACGCCAGAGCGTCCGCCTCCAAGACAGATTCCAAGACATTTGCCATATCGTCGTTCAATATGCACGCCCCTTTGGAAACGCAAGAGAAACAACCGATGCACGGATTTAAATTTATTTTTGTCAAGTCGATATCCGCAATAGATGCGCCCGAATTTCTTGCGCCTTCGGCAAAGATGTCTGCAAGCTTTTGGGTGATGCCGCTTTTTCTGGGATTGCCCCTGATAATTGCAACTTTCATCTGCGTTCCGACACCCCCTCAGAAAGAACTATATTTCCGCGCACTGTCACAACCCTTCCGCACGCAGCCTCGACCTCAAACTGCATGAGGCCTCCAAATGAACGAAGCAATGCCGATTTCATCGTCAGCACGCCGCCTGCGCGTGCAACTCCGGTATATTTTACATTTGCAGAAGCCAAGTAATATTTTTTCCCCTTTTCAATATTCGGCGACAATGCCGCTATCAAACCGCTTGTTTGCGCGAGAGCCTCCAACTCCAAAGCTCCCGGCATAATTGGATCGCCGGGGAAATGCCCCGCGAAAAACGGCAAAGACGGGTCCATGTCAAACTCCGCCACTATGCTTTTGCCGGACTCCAACTCCAAGACCCTGTCAACAAAAACAAAAGGCCTCTTCTGCGGCAGTATTTGCTCAATCTCTTTTCCCTCGTAAATCATTGGGGAAAATTTTTGATAAAATAAGCGGAGCCGGCAAGAAGATTATTGTTTCCCCATTTCAGAAACGGCCTCTAAAATTCTTTCATATGCAAAATCAGAAAGGGCTGAAACGCTCTTGAAAGCAGAGGGATCGACCGCTTGGAGAAAGCGCATGCAAAACCTTCCCCCGCATTCAGGTATGTCTGCTCCGCCTCCCTCCAAGAAAGGTTTTTCGCTCCATAAGGCTACCGGGACAATGCAGGCTCCAGTTTCCTTTGCCAGCTTGAACGCAAGCTTTTTAAATTCGGCGACCCTCCCGTTTCTGCTGCGCTTTCCCTCGGGAAATATGACGAGATTTCCCCCATTGGACAAGATTCCCTTTGCCCTATCCAACGCGCGCGCCGCCTCATTCCCGGCTGCCATGTCTATACTTATAAAATTGTAAAACTTTACCATGAACCATATCGCCAAAAGTGTCGAATACTTGCGTTTTAAAACCACACCCGCGCCGGGTGCATACGAAAGGATAAGGAGGGGATCAATGCGGGAGATGTGGTTTGCTACAAACACCGTTGCCGAAGTTCTGAGATTTTCAAGCCCGCTCACTTCCAGCTTATACGCCCCCAATTCCGGTAAAAAAACCGTCGAGAACCATTTAGCAAATGCGGACAACAATGCCGACACAAGCCTGCGCCGAAAGCTTCCAAAAGCGAAGAAAAGCATCGATATGAGCGAAGCGACCGCCATGAAAGCCACATTCATTCCGGCGTATGCCGAATATGCGGCGATAGCCTTTGCCTTTTTATTCCAAGACGGCTTTGTATAAAATTGCAAAAATGCCCAATGCACGGCGACCAAAAACAGTATCAATACCGCCGCGGCAAGATATCCCGACATATCGGCCGATGAAAATGAAAATCCCACCGAAACCATGGCAAGCGAAATGGCTCCCTGCACCGCCATGTTTACAATAAAATACATTTTGAAATTCGAGCATACCGCGCCGAGAAACACATTTTGAACCCAATATGGTATCCCCGGAATTGCCCGCACGTAAAAGTTTAGGCGGAACGCCCTTATTTTGCCTGTGTCTCCGCCCTCTATCTTTTGCGATATCCTGCATATAAATTTGTCTGACGCAAAAAACTTTCCAATGAAAAATCCGATTGTTGAACTTAAAGCCAAGACCACCATGCATGAAATCCACGCCTTCCATATTGGAAAAGCCATGCCCGCGAACAAATAGCACAGAGAGAGCGGAAATCCAAGCGCGCATGCTATGCCCATGACGCCGACATATTCTCCACCCGATACCCTCTCTTGCGCAAAATTTTTCAGCGCCTCAAAAATCGCATCCAAACCCCAGGCAAAATGCACCCCGGCGAGAACGGCAAGTATTGCAAGAATCTTTAAAGCGATTCCCATGGGGCCTCCACAATTCTCGCCCCATCGACATCGACGAGGGCAATCTCGACCGGAGACTGCGGGAATAGCTCCGCGGCAGCCTCTCCGTACATGCGCATCTGAACAGAATTCTCGCGTATGAAATCCGCGGCTGATTCCGGAGCGCCTGTTTTAAAATCGACAATTTTTACTTTTTGCACCCTACCGAAGCCGTCCCTGTAAATGTTCATTCTGTCGAATACGCCCGCGCACGTTCCCCCATCAACGCAAAGGACAAACGGATATTCCTTTCGAATTTCCAAACCCTCGACGCGGGTGAATATTTCAAGAATTTTCACGTTTGACAAGCAGCGCAAGACCCCAGATTTTGCCTTGCAGAGCCAAGCTTTCGGAGCGCGTATCCCAAGCGAAGCTTTTTCGACGTCCGCACAAGGATCGCTGGAAACGAAAGGCAAGTTCTCGAAAATAGAATGCACCACGCTTCCATATAGAGCTGGGTTAGCGTTAAAAAGCTCCATCTTGCCATTCTTGCAAAGCGCGGGAGCAAGCGCATCTCGAGGGAGAGATAGCCCGGCGCGGGACGGAACGGGCATAAGCTTCGGAATCGAAATTAAAGTCGGATTATCCAAGACAGAAATCGACCTCTTCGCCTTGTGCAAAAACTTCGCCGAAACCTTTTCAAACCAAAGCCCGGAACCGAATGCGACAGCGCTTTCAAGAGGGAAACAATCGGATTTTTTCAGATTCAAGACCGACAGAATGTGTTTCTCAAAGCTATACTTTCCCTTCCCCTTTTCAGCATCTTCATCCACTATGAAGTAAACCGCATATTTTGCGCGCGTAACTCCCACATAAAAACCGCAAAGAGACTCCAATGTCAGGTTTTCAGATATGCGCTCCGCCTCCTCGGAGAGATTTTTATCAAAGGCGCAAACCCCGAGTGAGGGCATATTTACAACTAGCTTTCCGCCGTCGGAGGCTTTTACCTCAGCCAATCTTATCCCTTGCGGAGCGCTTCCGCGGCCTCTCTCATTGTGCGGCATTATCACAACATCGAAGTCCAAGCCCTTGGACTTATGGATCGTCATAACCCTAACACAACTGCTCTTAGACGACTCTCTCAGGGAATATTTTTCCAGAAAGTCGCAAAACAAATCCATGTCCGGCCGGCCCGCCTCGTCAAACTCGCCAGCGGCCGCCAAAAATCTCGACTTTACCAGTTCAGAGTAATCGTCCAAAGCCACACCCTCGGATTCAATGCGTTTAAATACCTCCGTAAAATATTTCTCAAACCCCATTTCCGAGACTTGGGAAAGCAAGCTTTTCCGCCAGCCTTCGCCTTTGGCGATAAATGCCAGCGGCGTCATTTCCACATAAGCTTTAGCCGCTGTATCCAAGGGATGCGCCGCCCCCCTAAGAAGCGACAATATCGCCGGGACTATCATATTTCCGCCAGCTATGCCGACGTCCAGTTCGCCTGATACAGAAAGCTTCCTTCCCTCCGCGCGGGAGAGATAGCGCAATCCCTCCACTATCTCTCGAACCTGGGAATTTTTCCGCACCAGAACCCCGACGCTCAGGCCCCTGTTTTCAGGATCCAGCTTTTTTATAATTTCATAGACGCATTTTGAGCAGTCCGGATCCTCCTCCGGATTTCTCCGCACCACCATCGCACATCCATTTTCGCCTTTTGACGCCAGGAACTTATGTTCGCTCCACATTGCCGACCATCTCATGCCGGCTCTTCCAAAGCCTGATATCTTTTCCGAGCCGAAGAGCGAATTTACCAAATCGATGACCGGTTTGGAAGAGCGCCATGAAGTATCCAAACCCGCGCCGTCCCGAACGTTCCGATACCTTGTAAAAATTTCGTCGAATAGATCCGGGTCTCCCCCGCGCCAGCCGTAAATTGACTGCTTCACATCTCCGACATAATAGAGCGTCCTGCCGCCGCTTTCGTCCTGAAGCACCTCTCCGAGAAGGCTCCCTAGCGTATCCCACTGCCTGCGGGAGGTGTCCTGAAATTCGTCTATAAGCCAGTGCTTATATTTTGCGTCAAGCCTGTATTCGACGAGGGAGCGCTCAAATTCCGAGGACGGATCGGAAAGCAGCGCGGGTATGTCGGAAAATGTCATTCTTCCGCGCATTCGCATATCCCTTGTGTATGCGGCATCGTAAAGCGAACATATTTTGCCAACCGATTTCGCGATATCGAGCGACATTAGAATGGATCCCCCGATTAGCAAGGAGACCATGTCTCTCAAAACGGAGAATTGGGCAGATGATATTTTAGGATTCGATACGCGGACCGCCCCTAGAGAACCCATAATTTCGGGTATCTTTTCCGAAAGATCCGCCGCAGACTGTTCCGATTTAGAAGCGCCCGCCAAGGCCCCGTCCGAGGCAATGCGGGCAAGCGTCCGAACCGGATTTGACGACGGAAGTCCGATCTTGCCGGGACGGGATTTGCGGAAAAATTCTAATAGCGTTTTGAGAAATTTTAAAGTATCGCCTTCGGGAAGGTTTGCCAACTCGCCCTCTAATTTTAAGCAAAGCGATTCATAGGCGCTTTCATTCCATCTTCTCAATGGAAAATTCGCCGGTTTCAGCAGGCGAACTTCGCCCCAGCGCGGCAAATTCGGGTTGCCGCGCCAGAAGTCGTATGCGGTTTCTACATACCTTGAAACGTCTTCGTAAACCCGTTTGGAACGCGTATCACCCGCAGCCTCGCCTACGGCCTCAATAAAGGATTCAAAAGTTCTCTTGTCGGAAGCGGCAAGCGCGAAAACCTCCTTTAGTATCCTATCCTTCTCCCGCCCGTATTCAAAATCGTCCATTATGCCTATGTCTCCAGCCACGCCAAGTTCCGAGGCAAAAGCCGAAGCAAAACGCAATTGGAACGAGTCTATCGTCGATGTTTCGAGCCTCGGCAAAAGCGAAACCACACGCGCGAGCATGCGCGCGAAACCGTCGCGCGAAATATCCCCGACTGCCGCAGTCGCATTTATGGCAGACGACAAATCCGCCGCTGCATGTTCGTCCGACGAAGCCGCTGCGAGTTTCCCCAAAATCCTGTCGAGAAATTCCGCCGCGGCGGCGCGCGTAAAAGTGAGCGCGCAAATTTCATCGGGCGAGCAAACCGTGCACAGCGCAATAAAGCGGTTTGTTAACGCATAGGTCTTACCGGCACCCGCCGATGCCCTCACCCTCTCGTTTGAAAAAATTCCCGCCCCTCTCATCGCTTTTCCCATTCTAAAAAATTTCCCAAATCGGAAGGTGCGAAAGAGAACAACCCCCCATATGGATCAAATCCCTTGTGGACCTTAGTATCTGCGGGTTCAAACTTTCGCAATCGTATCGCCTCGCATATCCTTGCGGCCTCGCCGCGGGCGGACGACATATCCGCTTCCGAAATATCCCAAATGCTCGCCCCGCTCTCCTCCGCCTGGCGTCCTATTATAAAATGAGCGCATATGATTCTGGCTCCGGGATAAATTTTCTCCACTGCCATTTTGTAAATTGGAAGCTGCAAATCCCTCCATTCAAAATCTCCGCTTCTCCCAATCTTTTTCTTGTGGGCGTCTTCGGCGGAAACTTTTTTATCCTTCAGCTTGTAGTCTATTATGAGAATGTCTCCGTCTGGATTCCTATCTATCCTATCGACGCGCATGCGTATCTTGAACCCGCAAATGTCGAGGTTGTCCATGGGCTTCTCAATTTCCAAAGTCTCCCACCCGTCGGCGCGCAAGGCGGCCAGTCCTTCGGCAGCATCGCTAAGCCTATCCTTGAGGGAAGCAAATTGAAATCGCAAAGCCGCCGATAAATCTCCGCCGCACGCGCGCATAGCGCATTTGTCGAAACTTTCCAAGAGCGCCTCTCTAAACGCGCGAATATCTCCAGAAGAGGCGCATTGGGAGCGGGAAAAGTCCTCGAGAGCCGCATGCACGAGCGTGCCAGCTTCAAGAGGATCGAAATCAGGAGAAGACGCGTCAAAAGTTTCAGCCCTTAAGACGTACCTTAGATAAAATCTGAAAGGACATTCTAAGTAAGATTTAAACGCCGACGGCGAAAGGCTCGATGGCAGCTCCCCAAATGGAATTTTCAATTTCCAAGACGCCTCAAACGGAATATTTTCCGAAGTATTTTCACAATGCTCGAAAAGTTCCAAAACGCGTTTGGGCAAATCCTGCCCGGAACATTGCATGAGAAGTCCCGAAGCTTGCGAAGGCTCCCCCTTGCCACGGGAACGCGGAACAAGCGCGGAAACCTTCCCGCCGGCTTCGCGCGATTTTACCAGCGCATAAAGCATATACGCATCTCGCGCGCGGCGCAAAACTGAATTGCGCATGCCTAAAGCCGCGCGCGCCCCGTCCGGCAGAAAAGAATCCTGGGCTTTTGCCTGCGGAACTATTCCCTCGTTCATATCGGCAAGAATCACATGCGGCTGAAGCGACCAAACAACCTCTATCCAATCAACAAGCGCTATGCTTTCCGCGCCCTTTTGCATAGGAATAAAACGCTGCTCTGCTTCTGAAGCGGCAATCTCCAAAATGTCTTCGCGCGAAGCCCGAAATCCGCTCTCGCCCGCCAGAGTCAAATCGCGCAAAAGCTCTCCTGCAAACCTGGTCGCAGATTCGTGAAACGGAGATCCCGCAAGATCCACCTCCGATCGCCCTTTGCCTTCAAAGATAAAATCGAGTATTCCTTCGAGAAACCTGGCTGGGGCTCTTTCGGCAAAGAGGCGGAATAAAACCTCCAACGCCGCACCCGCCGCCGGATACTTGTGAGCATATAAATCGCTAAGGGAAAGATCCATGGCCGACAATAGCGAATCAAATCTTGAATCGCGCCTGAGAGCGTCAAGCTGGGCAAGAATGTCGTCCGCGCTGAAGGACGTTTGGCGCGAAAGCGCAGATAGCGCCCGAGGATTGCGCAGCATGCGCATGAGAGAATCCGCACTGGGATTCTTCATATAGTCGCACATATCCCTTAAAAATGCGAATTCCGGCATTTTTGAAATCGGCTCCCCTCTGGGAGTGTACGAATCTATTCCCTTAAAATCTAAAAGAGACATGAGCCTCTTTAATGAATCCGCCTCGCCGCATGCGATAGAACAAGCGCGAGCGGCTTCGGCGCCGTAGTGTTCAAGCGCGCAAGCAATCATTTCAGCCTGCTCTTGCAAATCCGCGCACACCGATGTTTCAGGATAAGGCAGAGAACACTCAGTCCATTTTATGTTTGGGACCCCCCAATCATCAAACATGTCAGCTTGCGAAGCGTCCGCAAATATAACGGAGCAAACTTCACAGGCGTGAAAAGATGAAAGAACTCTTATAAATAAGGGCGACGGATCGGGAACTCCTAAAATAAAAACGCGTTTGGGAAGTACGGCATTGCCGGATCCCTCTCCCGATACAATTTCAACAGCCTTTAGAATTGCGTTTTCAGGAGGAATAAGTGGCTCGAGATTTCGGATATACGAAGCTTCAATTTTAGCGACTGCCCGCCAACGGTCAAAATCGCCCGGCAACAATCTTCCGGAAGCGATATCCGCGGCGCGAAGTCCGGCCTCGGCCAAAGTGGACAGAAGCGCAGACAATACTCCGGAAAATTTCATGAAACAATCCCCCGAAAGAGATCCTCCGGGAAAAATCGCCGACCATGTGTCCGAATCTGTCCCAGAAAGCGCCTTTAACCAGGCTGAACATGACTCATACCTATTGGCTATTTTAACATTCCGAAGCAAATCTGATATAAGAATCTCAGGAGTTGATATCTTAAAGCCTTCAAGAACGCGTTCCCCGCGCGCGGCGAATTTTTCAGCAAGCATGTTTCTAAGTGTTCTCGCCGCCGAGCGAGTCGGAAGAACCACCGCCACATCAGAAAATCCGCCCGAACGAATGTCCCAAAGCCTCGGAAAAAGCCAATCTGCGGCGAGCTTTGGCAAAGGCGCTGTGGGATTTACAAAGAATCTTTCAGGCATGTCTGGTTTTATATAAGAATGGCTTTTATTAATAAATGGAAGCGAAAAGACATGCAATTATTTTTCCGCCTTGAATACCTGATTGATAAAAACAACATGCAATGAAATTTTGTCTCATTTGCTTGTTTATATTGCTCCCCCACAAAAAAGATTGACTGTTTTAGAAAAACAGAAATGCTTTCCATTTTAATGCCGAAATAGCTCAGTTGGTAGAGCAACGCTTTCGTAAAGCGTGGGTCGTCGGTTCAAGTCCGACTTTCGGCTCTGACTTTGAAAATAAGGGGAAACCCACAAATAAAGCCCTTGCGGACGATCCGCATGGGCTTTTCAGTTTCCGCCAAATTTCCCTGTTTTTTCCTATTGTACGGGGAAAGGGGCAAAAAAACTTGCTTATGCGAGAGCATATGAGCGCTTCTGCAAAATTGTGAAAACAGATGTAGAATTGCACCGCTAAACAATGCATATGATACAAACAGCACAGCGTTCTGCTGATCGCAATATGCCTATGCTAAAACTATAATTCTAATACTGGCATGTAGAGAACCTTTTATATTTAGGATATAAGTGGAGCAATCTCTCCAATACTTTATTTATAAATATTCTTCAGATATTAACATGCGGGAATTGACGCAGCGCCATCAAGCTTGAGCGCAAGTTTCAGCTTAAATATATGAAATAGGAGTTTTGAGATTTCAGAAGAGCGAAAATTCTCTTATTATAGACACTTATACGGCGATTTCCCATGCAACAAACTTAACAGGGCAATAGGCTATTTAACTTTCAAGCCACATTTCGATTAATGAGCGGCAAAACTATCATAAATTGCGGTAGTTTTAGAGATTTTCAATATTTTGACAGTACGGCGGATACCCACAGATTCGATACGAAAGCAATCATTATTTATGGCAGAATCTGTATTCGCAATCCCAGAAAGGGGCAATGCTTAAATCCGCAAAAGAAACCTTAGAGAGATATCTAAACGTGCCTTCAGGGGCAATGTAATTATTCGAAATGGTAATCAAAAACTGGCAATATGATGTCCTTAATCGCTTCATCAAAGCTGGATTGTGATATGCAGATATAATAGGATTTACTGCAGGTTGGAACTATCATCGCACTTATTTTATCTCCATTTTTATATTTTTTTGGCGGCAAATTTAAAACTGCAAAATCTTGCATTTTTTCGACAGGAGGTATTTTATTCCCATACATATTTTTATCTACCTTAACCTTAGCCGAAATAACTATAGCGTCGTTTCTCGTCACGCTAAGAAACGTCCCAAATATTGTGCGAACTTTATTTTTTCTTTGGAAAATTCTTCTTCTGTATAGTTTGCAACAGGTAAAGTCCCCCCTCCAACAGACCAGAGAGAAGAACGGGCGACATATCTATTCCCTTCTTTTTGGATATGCTTTCTTGGCGATACTTTACTGTAGTCATACGACTCTTCGCCTTTAACGCATATTTCAGAAAATAATTTTGACTTCTCACGCAGCTTCTGAATTTGCGGATATTGTTTTAGGCAGTCCTCATCGAGTAGGTTAAAAGGCATTTTCTTTGTCTTATTATTCTCTAAATAAAAAATGTTGCTTGCTGACACCGCTATAATGTCGAATGTTCGTTCAACGCCATTTTTGCCTTTTAAGCGAATTTCCGCAGCGAACGGGCTTGACGCAATAAAGCAAATAAGTAGGAATATAATCTTTTTAAACATAATTTGCAGTTGGATGAATTGTAGCAAATATAATTGGGAGAAAAAAGAACAATAAGTACACCGAAGATTTTTCAATATTTAAGGTATCTGTTTTTTTATTTTCGCACTTGAAATTAGTTTTATCTTTTTCATTGGTTTTAATGATGGAAAAATTTTCTATTTATCTTTTTTTGGAGGGGGAA
>CASFWX010000093.1 GCA_949298545.1 uncultured Verrucomicrobiota bacterium
CGCATAGTGCTTGCATTTGTATTCATCGCCGCCGCATGCATAGCCGGGACAAAAATATCAGATATTGAAGTCGCAAGCGGAACAAATGCGCTAAATGCATCTATAATACTGGCGGTTATGGCACTCCCAACAATTATAAGCATCTCGCAAGACGCCTTGTCTGCAGTCTCCAGAGATATGAGGGAAGGTTCGCTTGCGCTCGGCGCAACAAGGTTTGAAACAATTTTTAAAGTGGTCTTGCCATGCGCAAAAAGCGGGATAGCGGTAGCCGTGATTCTTGGACTAATGAGGGTAGTCGGAGAAACGATGGTCGTATGGATGGCGAGCGGAAACGCATTAAAAATACCGGAACCGTTTTATAATTTCCTTGAACCAGTGAGGACTCTCACGGCAACGATTGCGGGAGAGATGGGGGAAGCAGATCAAAGTACGGGCTCCCAGCGCTATCATGTATTGTTCGCCATGAGTTTCTGCCTGCTTCTCGGGAGCCTCGCCTTAAACGCCGCCGGACAATGGATAGGATCGGGGGCAAATGCGAAAAGAAAATGAATAACACCTTGCGAAAAGCTCTGGACAAGTCTTTTACCGTGGTTTCATATGCGTCGCTTGCAGGCATATCGCTTGCCGTCGCCTTATTTTTGATTCCTATAATTTATAATGGCATAGGGGCTTTTATTTTTTCGGCAACCGTTGAACACGACAAGTTCCTGGTAGAAAACCTCAACAGGTCTCCCACACCTGCGGAAGAGAATTATATAAAGCTCTCAAACGCCGCCAGAAAACCTCTTTATAAAATGATGTCCGAGTACGAATGCCCAACTGATATGGGATTCGCCAAGAGAATAAACCTTGCATTTGATTCCGCATTCAAGGAAATGAATAAGCATTCCGATCTCCTGCTATCATTTCTTGATTTAAAGGGCAACGAGAGGGTGGAAAAGATTAGAGAACTCTCGGAAAAATTATGGTCTCCATACGTCGAAACCCTGAAAGACATTGTGAGCAACGCCCAAGAGGACGGCACTTCCTTCGCTTTAATAAACATTCTGCAAAGCCAGCGGGACCGCCTGTCTGAAGCTTCGCGCGATGAAATAAAAACATTAAATCAAATAAAGAAATTAACTTTCACGCAAAGGAGCATAATTCGGAGGAATATCACACTTGTACCTAACACCTACATCGGCGAAGCCATATCAATTTTAGAGGAGCGCAACGCCGCTTACGAGACATTAAAATCCGGCATAAGAGAGCTGCTTGGACCGCCGGACATAAAATCCAAAGAGGCATCGAAACTGATGCGCCAAAGGTACGGTCAGACGCGGACGGATATGGCCAAACGCGTCCTTAGAGAAAACGTACTCGAAATTACAATAAAAACGACAAATCCAGACGCGCATGAAACGGTAAAGCGCGTCAAATCCGCGGAGTATTTTAAGGATCCTAAAATAAAAGCCATTCTCGCATATATCGAAGACAATTTCGATTCTATGCTTCAGCCACATGCAACTTTATATTGGGGCTTCTTTTTTGACGACCCTTACGATTCAAATATATTTGGCGGCATTTGGCCCATGATTCTGGGAACATTTTATCTCACCTTAGGTTCAATGTTAATTGCCGCTCCCTTGGGGATTGTCGCGTCTATTTATTTTTCGGAATATTCAAAAGGGGGGAAAATCATCGGCTTTCTTAGAATATGCGTCGGGACTCTTGCCGGAGTGCCGTCTATTGTTTTCGGGCTCTTCGGCTTGGCTTTTCTCATAAATACGGTAAAAATATCCGACGGAAAAAGCGCATTTGCCGGTTCCGTCACTCTTTCTATCTTAATACTTCCGACCATTATTAAAAGTTGCGAGGAAGCTCTAAAAGCCGTTCCGAATTCATATCGGGAAGCGGCTCTCAGCCTGGGAGCGGGAAAGTGGAAATCCATATGCACGGTGATATTGCCGGCAGCCCTGCCTGCTATGCTCACGGGGATAATAATATCCATGGGGCGCGCCGCCGGAGAGACTGCTCCGATAATTTTTACCGCCGCCACAAGCACGGGCGCAGCTTTGGCGATATCAGAAATTTTCACCCAACCCACTCCGGCGCTGCCATGGAATATCTACAATATATGCTCCGAACATGAAATGGCCGAACGCGTATCCCACGTGCAATACGGAATGGTTCTGACTCTCATTGCAATCGTGCTGGCCTTAAATGCGATCGCCATTGTCATAAGGGCAAAACTTCAAAAGAAAATAGGAAACTGACACACGAGTAATGGAAGAAACAACGCAAAATAAAATAAAAAATTCGAAACCGCCAAAACCTGACGACTATATTGTGACGGCAAAAAACTTTTCCGTATACTACGGGGATTTTTGCGCAGTTAAGCAGGTAAATATGGGATTTGTGCGGAAGAGAGTAACGTCCATAATCGGTCCGAGCGGTTGCGGTAAAAGCACTTTTTTAAGATGCTTAAACAGAATGAACGACTTGGTCGAATCGTGCAGAACGAGCGGCGCACTGGAACTTGACGGCGTAAACATATACCATAAGCGCCTTGATATTGTTGAATTGAGGCGCAAAGTTGGAATGGTGTTTCAAAGGCCGAATCCTTTCCCCAAAAGCATATACGACAACGTCGCCTACGGTGTTCGACTCAAAGGCAAATGTCAAAAGGGCGAATTGGACGACATTGTTGAATCGTCGCTGCGCCGGGCCGCGCTTTGGGACGAAGTCAAGAACAGGCTCGAACAAAGTGCCTTGGGAATGTCCGGAGGGCAGCAACAGCGCCTATGCATAGCTCGGGCTTTGGCGATTAAGCCGGATCTCTTGTTAATGGACGAACCATGCAGTGCGCTTGACCCAAAATCAACCTCCAGGATAGAGGATTTAATAGGAGAGCTCGCAGGAGAATATACAATTGCCATTGTCACGCACAACATGCAACAGGCATCGCGAGTCTCGGACTATACGGCTTTTTTTTACGAGGGCAGTCTCATAGAATTTGGGAAGACAAAAGACATTTTTACCAAGCCGACAAACAAATCGACAAACGACTATATAACCGGGAGATTCGGATAATATGAACTCGCACTTAAGAACGGACCTGGAAGCTTTAAAGTCGCGCATTTTTCGAGTTGCTGTGGCTGTAGAAGAAAATCTTTCCATGAGCATAAGAGCCATTAAGGATCTTTCAGAGGACGCCGCGCAAACGGTAGTAAACCGCGACGCTCTCATCGATAAAATGGAAGTCGACACAGAGGAGGAATGCCTAAAAATTCTCGCCTTGCACCAGCCGGTAGCCAGCGATCTGCGTTTTGTCATAACGGTATTGAAAATCAACAACGAACTCGAACATATTTCCGATATGGCATGCAACATCGCCAAAAGAATTCGCTTCATAAAGGAATTCCCCATTGCAAAGATCCCCTTCGACCTCGACAAAGTATCACAACAAACTATCAAAATGCTAAAAGACAGTCTTCAATCGTTTCTGAAACAGGACGAGTTCTTAGCACTTGAAGTCTGCGAAAGCGATAAAATTGTCGATGAAGAAAATCGCAATTGTTATTTCAACATAAAGAGCATGCTGAGCAATAAAGATGCTTTCAGCATGACCGCCATCAATTACCTCTTGGTTTCAAAATCATTTGAACGCATAGCGGATTTATGCACAAATATTGCCGAAGATGTCATATACATGAAATATAGCCTGATAGTGCGCCACCATATGAAAAACCCTCAAAACATACGAAGATATTTTGAATCTTCAAAAAGCGCTCTCAATGGGAGTAAGTAAAAACTAAAAACTGCTTTCTCCGCACAAGCTTCCAAGTTCCGCACTATAAATCCCACTTGCCGCTCATTATGCAAGCGGTTTATAATAATATAATTTTATTTAAACTTGTGATATTGCATGGATAAGTGAGCGTACGCACTATAAAAACAAAGAATTATCGCCGCATTATCCCATTTTTCGATAAACGCTAACTTCTACTGCCGGCAAACCGCGCCTCGCGCGGACAAAAAAATGTCTTAGAAAAATTTAATTATAGATAATTATTTGTTGATTAAATAAACTAATTATGTATGTACTTTATTATATTAAAAAGGAATCAAAAGAGAATAAAAATGGCAAGCGAACCAGAACGGCTCTTCTGAAGGCTGCTGGAGAGATATTTGCCAAGAAAGGTTATGAAGCTACTTCCGTAAGAGATATAGCCATGTTGGCTAATACCCCGTTTGGAGCAATTACTTACCACTTTAAAACAAAATAGGATCTCTTTAAAAGGACGCTGGAGTATTTTATATTGGATAACCCTAAATTCAACAGCATATTTAAAGCCTTTGACAGCGCAGATTCTTCCCGCCCCGAGACGCTTTCAGAAGCAATGTACGAAAGCATTAAAAATATCGTTTACGACTGCCACAAACCGAAATTTCGAATCAAATACATCAACGGGCTGATAATGAGTCTATTTAAGGACGACGGCAAAGATGCCAACAAAATGATTCAAATTCTCAGGGAAGAAACTATGGATGGCATCTACAGGTTATTATGCGAAAGCAATCCTCGCCTCACCCGCACTGACATATATTGGTGGAGCCATATATTTTGGGCATTGTCATTCTATCCGGTATACGGAAAGATGCTTTTATTGACGGAAAGCGGCGAAAAAAATTATTCACCCGAATTCCTTAATTCACTCATATTTCGGATAGCAAACACATGCTGTATAATGCTTGGACTTCCGCCTCCAAAACACAGCGATCCGTGGGAATTGCATGAAAATCCAATCAATAGCAAGGCTAACTGATATTTGGGAATAAGAGGGTTTCCGCCATGTAGCCGCACAAAAAAATTTAATGAGAGGTTCCCAGAGTAAAAAAGCTCTTATATCGGCGCGCATAATATACCCGCACTATACATACCGATTAATTACATTCCTTTTCAGGCATTAAAAAAATTTCGCTATTGCCTGAAATATCCTACTCTATGCAAAAGTGTTTTTTTGCAAAATTAATAAAATATTTCCAGTCCTCTAGCGCGAGCTTATGCTTTCCCGCTCGCATATGGTATCCGGTCGCACCGCAAAAGGGAGCCTTTGGATTAGACATTGCCGGAAGGTCTTTGGCTCCAAAAAGCTCGTAAACCCGATTTGCCGCCACGAGAGCCTCCAATTGCCCTTTGGGATCCGACCAGTAATCCTCCTGGCAAGTTTCAACATAAACTGGACGCGGAGCTATCAGCGATAAAAGTTGGTGCTGGTCCACCGGCATCTTGTCCTCTGCGAAAATGTAGTTTTTCATCTCATCTGAAAACCAATAGGCAAAATTTGCCATTATGCTGGATATGTTTTCGCCGTAATTCCTCCGAGAAATCTTCGCTCCCATGCAGCCCGAAGCATTTGATATGACCAAAGCAAAGCGAGTATCCAAAGCTCCGGTCAGCAATGCTGTTTTTCCCTGTCTGGAATGCCCCAAAACCGCCACTTTGCCATTATCTAATTGGGGATTTGTTTCTATGTAGTCCATAACCCTGCTCAAGGCCCAGCTCCATATGGATATTGCCGCGCGTTTATGCGGAAAAACGCCATCTGAAAATATGCGGCTGACATTTTGGGAATTTATAGTTTTATCGGCTGTATCGGGGAAAACTTGGGAGTGATAGAAGGTCAGATATGCGAATCCGTTATCCACGATATGCTCTATCGGATTGCTGTCTGCCTTCTTTCCGCGCATCGCTTCTTTGGCCTCCTCGCTTTTTATCTTTGACCAGCAATCAGACAATATGATTTCCGGATCGTCAAGCACGCTATGGTTTCCGTAAAAATTCATGTTTACGAAAGAAGGAACAGGTTTCGTGGCAGATTTCGGAATGTACAATAAAATATCAAAATGCGTCTCTATGTCTGTATCTCCGCGAAGGAACACCCTAACCTGCCGGCGTTCGGCTTTCCCATTTAAAGCCTCGCCCTTTTCCAATATTTCAAAACGCATTGCAAACGGGCGCGGAGGGCGCGGGGAATACAAATCTTCAAAAGATTTCACAAGCGCCGGCCTGACATTTTCCAACCAATCAAAAGCATTAGTCGCTGTATATCCCGTAATCGGATTTGTAAGGGGATCTGGGAGTATATACGGCTTGACCATTTCTTCTTCGTAATTGATTTTATGGCGTTTGCGCCAAGCTTCGCTTGGGAAACTATACTTTTGAGAGTCAAATTGAGCGGCAAAAGAGATCTGGGTACCAAGCGAAAGCGTAAAAATTGATACAGCGATATATTTTAAAATAACATTTATCATAATCTGACCATATTTTCTCAAACGATTGAATAAAGGGATTAAAAGCTGTCAATATTTTTTAGAAAATCCGCTTTCGTCTACCGGAAACGCATGTTCTTTAATATACTAAAAAAACTTTCATTTTAAAATATGCGAGCAAACGCCGCCTAAAAGCATTCCGAAACAAACGAAGCAAAACAATAAGGGAATAAAATGCAAAAAGCCGCCTATATCTGCTTTTTTTCCTTAGAGACCATTTTGCGGGAGAAAGCTACATTAACTTTCATATTAGATCGCGGATGCTTGCCATATTCTCTAATTATATCCTCGTTATTTAGTTGCGTGTAGATCTGCGTTGTAGAGAGGCTGGAATGCCCGAGCATTTGGCTTATCGACATCAAATTTGCTCCGTTTCGCAATAGATGTGTTGCAAAGGAATGGCGCAGGGAATGTGGTTTAACGCTCCTTCCGAGGCCGGCGGCGACCCCGTACCGCTTGAGATTGTACCAAAAAGTTTTGCGGGACATTTTCTTGCCGCGCCTTGTTATGAAAAACTCCGCGACATCTGGTTTGCGGGCCAAGCGCGGGCGTTCGGCTTTCCATGCCTCCAAGGCGTTGATTGCCAAATCTCCAATCGGTACGAGCCGCGTTTTTCCACCCTTCCCTTGAATCCTGAGAAACTTGTCAGTCAAATCCATCTGGCTAAACTTCAAACCGCACAACTCCGACACGCGCAAGCCGCTGCCGTACATCAGCTCGATCATTGCCCGATCCCGTATCCCCTCGGGAGTATCGAGAGGTATTAGAGATATTATATCGTCTATATTTTTGGCGGATATTTCTTCAGGTATGGAATTTCCAATGCGTGGGCGCATCAGGGTATCGCAATAGTTTTTCCGCCAGTCGCCCTTTTCCATAAGATAGTTTGCCAAAGCGCGCAAAGAACTCATTTTTCTGGCCTGAGTGACAGGCTTGTCAGTTTTGGATACGCTTTCCAACCATTTTGAAATCGTATCCCTGTCTATTTTGGAAAAACTATTCACGCCTTTCGAATATGCGAATTCGCCCAAGAGAGATATGTCGGAAATATACGATGAAACAGTATTCCTGCTTTTTCCCTCCTCCAAGCGCAGGGAGGACGCCAATTCGAAAATATCATCCTCCATCGATTTGGAAAGGGATTTAGGGCGCATTTTGTCGGGCCTTTTCATCGCGCTTTATTTCTTGCCGTCCGCTTCGCCGGCCCCGTCAAAAACTTCTATTGTTTTTTTGACGGCAGCTGCGATTGTCGTCGCCGAATTGGCGATCTGTTGAGTAAAATGCTCCATCATTGCGCGGACCCCCGGGCGCGAATAGAAACGCCTCAGGATTTCCTGCTCGAGCAGAGAATTGAACCACTCGATTTTTTGCTCGTTTCTCCGTTTCTCTATATATCCGTTCTCCGAGAACTTTTTCCAGAACTCCAAAAGTTTTTCCCACGCCTGGCGCACTCCCATGCCTGAATGCGCCGAACACACTTCGCAAAATGGCGACCAGCCCGGGGTTGGGCTGTTTATGAAATGCAGGACCTCCGATAGCTCGGCGCGCTTGAGCATGGATCTCTCAACCATATTTCCGTCGCATTTATTTACGAGTATGCCGTCGGCGAGCTCTATGACTCCCTTTTTAATGCCCTGCAAATCGTCTCCCTGAGCCGCAAGCTGTATCAGGAGAAAGAAATCCGTCATAGAGCGCACGGTCACTTCGCTTTGCCCAACTCCGACAGTCTCTACAAGAATGACATCGTATCCTGCCGCCTCGCAAAGCGCCATAGTTTCCCTGCTTTTCCTTGCGACTCCCCCGAGCATACCGCCAGAAGGCGACGGCCTTATAAAAGCGCTCTCGCAGCGCGACAGGTTCTCCATGCGTGTTTTGTCTCCGAGTATGCTTCCGCCAGTGACACAACTAGACGGATCAACCGCAAGCACCGCAACCTTCTTTCCGAAATCCCTGCACAGCATCATTCCGAATGTCTCTATAAACGACGACTTCCCCGCGCCGGGAACTCCCGTTATGCCTATCCTGATGGCTTTCCCGGCATGCGGCAGGATTTCAGATATCAATTTCTGCGCCATTTCAAAATGCGACGGAGCATTGCTTTCGACTAAAGTTATCGCGCGCGCAAGTATGGTTTTGTCGCCGGACAACACGCCTTTCTTATAATCTTCCAAGCTCAGCTCGCGACGCTTCGGGCGAGGGCGCGAGGAAATGGTGTCGTCCCGGCCTCCGCCCTTTGAAAGATTCACACCCGGCATTACCGACGTTGTAAAAAGGCGTTTGTCTGCGTCTTCCGGTATCCATTCCGGTTTTTTATTTTCTTCCTTCACTTTTCTTCCTCCAAAGCATTTGATGCGCTTGAAGCCCCGATATCCCCGCGATATTTTGAAGCGAGGCGCTCCGCCGTATTCATAAGGCTTTTGGGGCTGTCCCTGAGCGTTTTATCGGCATCGGCATAGGATTCCGACAGTTTCCGTATCCTCTCTCCCAGAGAATCGAAACGTTCCGAAAACAATTCTGCCCTTTCGATGAAACGCGCCGCCAAATTCGATATATCGCGCGTGTTTTTTTCAAGCGCCGCATTCCTGACTACAATTTCAGAAAATTTTAAAACCGCCATAACCGAAGCCGGATTTACAATCAAAACATTCTTTGAATAGGCATCGGCAAAAATTTTTCCGTCTTCGCGCGAAAGCAGTTCCCATGCGCCCTCTATCGGCATATACATAAGTTTAAATCCGCAGTTGGCCTCAGGAATAGCATTGTACTTTCCCGCAAATTCGTCGAGATGGGAGCGCACTGACTTTTTAAATTTTTCCAAAGCGGCGCGTTTCTGCGCCTGGGAATCCGCCTCAATCCAAGCGGCGTAATCCAAGAGAGAGAGTTTTGAGTCTACTACGATAGCTCGCCCGCCCGGCAGTTTCACGAGGAAGTCAGGAATGAGCCGTTTTTGTCCCCCGCTCGTGTCGGCATAAGATTTCTGGCTCTCGTAATGGATTCCCTCGACCAGTCCGCAGGCTTCAAAAATTCTCGCCAACGAAATCTCTCCCCAATTCCCGGCAACCTTGTTGTTGCCCTTGAGCGCCGATGTGAGGTTTTGGGCGTCGGCGCTCAACCTGGTGTTCATATCGACCAAACTTTTTATATGCGACCCCATGCTCGCCCTATCGCATGCCGCAGATTTACTCAGATCTTCCAGACGCTTCCTGAATTCCTCGATATTCTCCCTCAGCGGCTTTAAAACCAGAGATATTTTATCCCCGCTCTCGCGCGTTATCTTGTCCCTGGCGGACTCGAATATGCGGGTTGAAAGAAGCTCAAAATCCGACGACATCTGCTCGCGCAGCTTCTTCTCGTCGCTTTCGCGTCCAGCCAATTTCGCCTCTAGGAAGGAAATCTTTTCGAGGGAAGCGGCGAGCCTTCTCTCAAGCTCCGCTTTTTCAGACAGGGACTTTTCCATATCCGCCTTGAGTTCACCGCGAGACCTCTCCACCGCTGCGAGTTCCGACTCCGCAGCCGCCAATTTAACGGACAAATCCCGAGACAGTTTCTCCTCCGAAAAAAGCCTGCCTGAAAGTTCCCTCGCCCGGCGCGCGGCGGCCGTGAGAAGCCATATTGCAAGCAGCGCGCAAAGCAAGAAAATGATAGATGCAAAAATCGCTATAATGCCTGTCAATCCGCTTTCCATGGCAATCGTCAATCAGTTCCCTCCTCGTCCTCGCCTTCAATTGCCTGCATATCAGAATCGGAATCGAATTGAAGGTTAATTTCTCCAAGCGGAGCATTTGGTGCCTTTCTTTCGGAATCCTCGCTTATAGGGCGAATCCCGCGCACAAAAGCGGAGGGAACCGCCCCAAACTGCGAATTTAAAAGGCTCAAAACATTTTCAGGTACCCTTGCAAGCGCCTCATTAAACTCGGAACTTTCGGGGCCGAAGACTTCAATGCCCTGGTTCCCCGCAGCCAAATCCCCGCCGGATTTCCCATTGCAAACATTTTCTTTAGCATGGGGCGATTCGCCTGGCACAGCATTTGCGTCGGCTGCGGAATCGGCCCGGAGCGCGTGCGCCGGAATGCTTTCCGCCAAATCTGATGTTTTTTCCCCTGTCTCACCGTTTTTTTTGCATTCCGGACAAGGGGGCTGCTCCAAAACTTTCTTAAGCTGAAGGGCTATTTTTTTTTTGAGATTCGGCTGGTGAAGCCGACAACTTTTCAAGTTCCTTTATAAGAGTGTTTATCGCCCGCGCCCTGCTCTGCTCTACAGCTTTTAATAGGGCGACCTCAAAGTTCGCCCTTTCGGAAAGTCCGTTCTTCAAGCCCTTCTCCGCGCCTTGCAAGGCGTCGAGCATTCTCATGATTTGCTCGCTCGAGAGCTCCCTGCCCCCAAAATCCCTCGATCCGCTCTTGAGAGACTCTATCAAAGCTTCGCGCAAGCGGGTTTGGATATCGCATAGAGCCCGATACAAATCGCATCCGCCGTCGGAGAGTTCCCCGACGGCCCGAATGACAGCGGAAAAGTCCCCGCGCGCCATGCTGTCGATCAATGAGTTCAACTGGGAATCTGACGCGAGCCCGTAGACGCCTATGACGTCGGAGACGCTGATTTTCTTCCCGCAGAAGGATATCATTTGGTCCAATATGCTCTGGGCGTCGCGCATGCCGCCGTTAGCCAGGCGCGCGATGGCAGCAAGAGCCGCAGGTTCAGCCTCAATCCCTTCAAGCTCAGAGATTCGTGCGAGATGCGCGGCTATTAAATTTTCAGGTATCGGCCGGAATTCAAAGCGCTGGCAACGCGATGTTATAGTGCCCAAAACCTTGTGGGCTTCGGTTGTTGCAAATATAAACTTTACATGTTTCGGAGGCTCTTCGAGAGTTTTGAGCAACGCGTTGAAAGCCTCCGAAGTAAGAGAATGAACTTCGTCTATTATGTAAATTTTATACGAGCAGCGCGACGGCACATATTGGCAATCTTCCCTCAGCCTTCTAATCTCCTCAATGGACCGGTTGGAAGCCCCGTCTATTTCGACTACGTCCATGCAAGCGCCGTTCATTATTTCGCGCGACAGCTCGTCGTCCGGAGGATTGGAATTCGGGCCGCCTTTCGCGTTGAGAGCCTTTGCGAAAATGCGCGCAACAGTCGTCTTGCCGGTTCCGCGGGGACCGACAAACAGGTAGGCATGGCCTATGCGCCCGCTATCTATGGCGTTGGTGAGAGTCCTGACAATATGCTCCTGGCCGACCAGTTCGGAAAACTGCTTCGGCCTGTATCTCCGCGCTATGACTTGATAAGCTTCGCCCATACTTTCCCTAAAACCTTAAACCCGGCCTGCCCCAATACAAGTTTTTTATTGTTTTTTTTGCGGATTATAACCTTGAAAACCCTTCGCCGAATGTGCGAAATTCCGCGCTGTGAAGGATTCGGAAAAATCTGAGGAGATAACGAGAGCGGAGCTTTACGACGATTTGGAAATGTCGGTGCTCCACAGGATAAGCCGCGCCATAGTCAGGAAAAGGAGCGTATCGGAGCTAATGCGCGAAACTCTCGAAATTCTCGATTCGGAGATGGGCTTGCTTCGCGGAACCATAACCATGCGCGACGGGGACCTTCTATTTATCGAGGCGTCCCACGGGCTTGACGATGAAAGCGCAAAACGCGGCGTCTACAAGATTGGAGAGGGAGTGACCGGGCGCGTGGCCGCCGAAGGCAAATCAGTGGTGGTAGAAGACATCTCACAAAGCTCTGAATTTCTGGACAGGACAAAATCCCGCGGGAAAACACTGAAGGGCATTGCCTTCGTATGTGTTCCCATAATGTACATGGAACAAGCCATAGGGACCTTGAGCATAGACCGAAAACTTCCTAAGCTCGCCGACCTCAGGCGGGATCTCGAACTGCTTGAGACAATAGCAAACATAATTTCCGATTCTCTTGCCACAGTGTATTTGAGGCACGAGGAACGCAACCGGCTCGTCGACGAAAACAGGCGCCTCAAAATTGAAATAGCCTCCGCCTCTCCCCGCCCGAAAAATATGATAGGCAACTGCGGGGCGATGCAGAAAATATACGGCCAGATCGCTTGCTATTCCGCGACTTCGTCGCCCGTTTTCATTCGGGGGAAATCAGGTTGCGGGAAAGAGCTGTGCGCCCGCTCAATATTTGAAAAGTCGCAGTCCCACGGCGCCTCATTCAAGGTCGTGAACTGTGCCGCATATCCGGATACCGCTCTGCTCGGGGAAATTTTTGGATATGAAAAGGATTCCTTCGCCCGCGTTCACGACGCCCATCCGGGCCTTTTTGAAACCTCTGAAGACTCCACGATATTCTTCGACGAGGTCGCCGATATCTCACTGCCGGCCCAAGCGCGCATCGCGGAATTTCTCGCCTCCGGACGCTTCCGGCGAATCAACGGAAAACTTTGGATCGAGTCCTCTCCCCGCCTAATCTTCGCCTCGTGCGCCGACATAGAGAAGCTGCTCGAGAGCAAAAACTTCGACTCCGCCCTTTACGCTGCCATTTCTTCCGACACCATACACATACCTTCGCTTCGCGACCGGAAAAGCGACATCCTGCTGCTCGCCGAACACTTCTTGGAAAAGTTTAACGCCGCATACCATAAAAACATCAAGCGCATATCCACTCCGGCAATCAACATGATGACAATATATTCCTGGCCGGGAAACGTCCGCGAGCTTGAAAATTGCATTGAGAGAGCCGTTATGAACTCGAACGATTCTACAATATCCGGCTACAATCTTACCCCCTCTGTTCGCTCCGGATACGTTCAGAAAAAACTTCCCCACGGAGAGGACGTGGATTTTATATCCATGATAGAATCCTTCGAGCGCGAATTAATCACCGAAGCTTTAAAGTCGAAACGCGGCAATGCCGCCGCAGCCGCGAGGAGCCTAAACCTCACCGAGCGCATAATGAATTATAAAATAAAAAAATACTCCATAACTCCCTCTTGGTACAAGGGCGGAAGATGAGCGCATGCCGGACGGAAAATCTGAAACATGGAAAAAATTCTCGTAGCATTGAGCGGAGGCGTTGACAGCGCAGTAGCCATGGCGCTCCTCAAGCAAAGGGGGGAAGCTATATCGGCCGCATACATGAAGACATGGATGAACGAGGAGGGTGGAGACCCTTTCGGGGACTGCCCATGGCACCAGGATATAATCGACGCGCGCGCATGTTCGGAAAAGCTATCCGTCAAATTCGACGTCGTAGATTTCATAGAGGAATACCGCTCGCAAATCGTAGATTACCTCGTCGAAGAATACAGGCTGGGAATGACTCCGAATCCAGATGTGATGTGCAACCGCAAAATAAAATTCGGAAAATTTTTAGATTACGCGCTCAAGCGCGGATTCCAAAAAGTTGCGACTGGGCACTACTGCACATATATAGAAAACCCCGACGCTTCGCGCGATCTAGCCCAAGGCGCAGATCCTGCTAAAGACCAGTCGTATTTTCTGTGCATGATAACTCAGCAACAGCTCATGCACGCAGAATTTCCCATTGGATCCCTTCTCAAGAGCGAAGTCCGGGAATTGGCGAGAATAAACGGGCTGCCAAATGCCGAAAAAAAAGACAG
>CASFWX010000094.1 GCA_949298545.1 uncultured Verrucomicrobiota bacterium
TCCATGCTTTGGCAAGGCGTGGTATAGGAAAGAGTTGGAAATTCCGAAGTCCGCCAAAGGCGACAGGATATTTGCCGAATTCGACGGGGCGATGAGCCGCGCAAAGGTCTATCTCAACGGGCAGTTCATGGGCGAGTGGCCCTACGGCTACGCTTCGTTTAACATAGATTTGACGCCTGCGGTAAAGTTCGGCGAAAAGAATGTGCTTGCGGTGAGCTTAAATAATCCGCCGTCCTCCTCGCGCTGGTATTCCGGAGCTGGGCTTTTCCGAAATGTGAGGCTGGTTCGCAAGAGTCCCGTGCACGTCGATTATTGCGGAGTCCGCATTCTCACTCCGCGCGCCGACGCGGAGCTCGGGGTTGCGGATATTGAAGTTTCCCTCAAAAACTTTGGGGATTCTGAAAGCGCGACTGTCGAAATTTCCATAGAGGATTCGGGCGGAAAAGTTGTGGCGTCCTCGTCCGCCAAGGCCGATTTGAGCGGCGGCGATGGCGTTTCAACCCAGAAGTTGGAGGTTGAAAAACCCAAGCTTTGGGATATTGATTCGCCCAATCTATACACCGCCAGGATCAAGGTGTTGGAAAACGGCAAGAGCGTCGATGAGGCTGCGGTTCGCTTCGGATTCCGCACAATCGCCTTCGATCCGGACACGGGATTTTCTTTAAACGGGCGCCGCGTCAATTTTAAGGGCGTGTGCATGCACCACGATCTCGGCCCCATCGGCGCGGCGGTGAACCGCCGTGCGACCCAGAGGCAGATAGAGATATTGAAAGAGATGGGGTGCAATGCCATAAGGACTTCGCATAATCCACCCTCACCGGAGCTGCTCGACCTTTGCGACGAGATGGGCATGCTCGTCATGGACGAGGCGTTCGACGAATGGAAGGACGCCAAATGCGACAACGGCTACAACCGCATGTGGGACAAGTGGGCGGCAAAAGACATAGAGGCGTTCGTCAAGCGCGACCGCAACCACCCGTGCGTTGTAATTTGGAGCATAGGCAACGAAGTCCGCGAGCTTACAAACGCCGCCGACGGGGCGAAGCGTGCGGTTTTTCTCCGCGATTTGGTAAAGAAGTTTGACGCCACGCGCCCGGTGACTTCCGGGCTCCACCTTCCGATACAGGCGTTCGACATAGGGCTTGGGCAGGAGCTGGACATAGCGGGCTTTAATTACAAGCCGCATCTCTACGAGCAATACCGCAAGAAGTTTCCAAAGATGCCGTTTTACGGGAGCGAGACGGCTTCCACAGTGAGCACGCGCGGGCAATACTATTTCGATTTGAATCGCCAAAAGCGCCCGTACCACGACGATTTGCAGGTGTGCTCCTACGACATGGAAAGCGCCCCATGGGCGAATACGCCCGAGGAGGAATGGGCGGCCCAGGACACCATGCCGTGGCTCTTTGGGGAATTCGTATGGACGGGCTTCGACTATCTCGGCGAGCCTTACCCCTACGACACAGATTCCATCGCCAGAAGCTCGTATTTTGGGATCGTGGATTTGGCGGGTTTCCCAAAAGACAGATTTTATCTGTACCAGAGCCGTTGGAACGACAAGAAAAAAGTTCTGCATCTCTTGCCGCACTGGAATTGGGAGGGGCGCGAAGGCAAGCCGACTCCGGTATTCTGCTATACTAACTATCCCAAAGTGGAGCTTTTCCTCAACGGCAAGAGTTTGGGAGCAAAAGAGAAGAAACCGGATTCACAAAACATATACGAGCGCTATCGCCTGATGTGGAACGATGTCGTTTACGAGCCGGGCGAATTGAAGGCGGTCGCTTATGATGCGGAAGGCAAAAAGGCCGCGGAGAAAATCGTAAAGACAGCCGGGAAGCCTCATGCCATACGTTTGACTCCGGACCGCAAGGCGATATCCTCGGACGGGAAGGACATATCTTTTATAAGCGTCGAGGTTTTGGACAAAGACGGCAACGTCTGCCCGACGGCTTCGCAGCCGCTGACGGTAAAGGTGGAGGGCAACGGGCGCTTGCTCGCTCTTTGCAACGGCAACCCAATCGACCATACGCCGTTTTCGTCGGATACGATGCGCCTGTTCAACGGCAAGCTTCTAATCCTCGCCGATTCCCCATCGCGCGAGAGCGGCCCGATGACGGTTTCTGTGACCGGGCCTAAACTCAAGATGGGTACGGCGAATGTGGAGGTAAAGAACCTGCCTGGAACTTCGGCGCCTGTCCGCTCTCTTTAAATCTGACAAAGATGGGGAAGCTTTTTATGCTTCCATAAAAAACTTTACAATCCCGCAATGGGGTGCAGTATCGCACTCTAACTTTTGACTTTCGTCTGTATGGAAGTAAGAAAGGCTTATTATGGATTCAGATTTGTTAAAAATCAGGCATAGCGCCTCGCACGTACTCGCCGAGGCCGTTTTGAGGCTGTTCCCCGAAGCCAAGCTCGACATAGGTCCGGCAACCGATACCGGATTCTACTACGATTTCGATCTCGAGCATAAATTCACGTCCGAAGATTTGAATGCGATAGAGGCGGAGATGGCAAAAATCATAAGCGGGAACGAAAAGTTTGAGCGCTTTGAGGTTTCGCGCGCGGAGGCGGAAAGGCTGATAAGGGAAAGCGGCCAGGCGGAATTTAAGCTCGGCCGCCTCGCCGACATTCCCGAGGGCGAAACGGTTTCATTTTACCGCAACGGCGAATTTTGCGACCTTTGCGCGGGCCCGCACGTCGATTCCACCGATAAGATAAAGGCGTTCAAGCTATTATCTATCGCTGGCGCGTACCATCGCGGAAACGAAAACAACAAGCAGCTCCAAAGGATTTACGGGACGGCCTTCGCCTCGCCCGAGGATCTAAAAAAATATCTGGAGCAGCTGGAGGAGGCGAAACTTCGCGACCACCGCAAGCTCGGCAAAGAGATGGGGCTTTTTGCGATATCCGACAGGGTCGGGCAGGGCTTGATTCTTTGGAAGCCGCGCGGGGCGGTTCTCCGCCAAAACCTTCAGGATTTCATACTCGAGCTTCTCCGCAAACAGGGGTACCAGCAGGTTTTCACTCCCCACATAGGCAAGCTCGGGCTGTTTCGCACCAGCGGGCATTTCCCATATTACAAGGATTCCCAGTTCGTTCCGATTGTCGAGAGGGACTCTCTCGAGCGCATGTCGAAAGAAAAGCTGGACGTGTCGGAATTTGTCGGGAAAGTGGAGTCGGGTGATGTCGAAGGCTTTTTGCTCAAGCCGATGAATTGCCCGTTCCACGTCGAGATTTACAAGAGCGATCCCCATTCCTACCGCGATCTTCCCGTGCGGCTTGCGGAATTTGGAAACGTTTACCGGTGGGAGCAGTCCGGCGAGCTGAACGGCATGACCAGAGTCCGCGGATTCACCCAGGACGACGCGCATATATTTTGCACTCCCGAGCAGCTCGATTCGGAGATACAGGGTTGCCTGGATTTGGTGCGGGCGGTGTTTGAAACTATCGGCATGAAGGAGTACCGGGTCCGTATAGGCTTGCGGGACCCAAGCAGTTCGAAGTACGTCGGGGACGACCAAAATTGGGAAAAGAGCGAGGCGGCTTTGCGCAAGGCCGCGCGCACGCTTGGCGTTCCTTTTACGGAGGAGGCGGGCGAGGCGGCTTTCTACGGCCCGAAGATAGACTTTGTCGTAAAGGACGTCATAGGGCGCGAATGGCAGCTCGGAACGGTCCAGGTGGATTACAACCTTCCGGAGCGCTTCGACATATCCTACACCGGGCAGGACAACAAGCCTCATAGGCCGATTATGATACACCGCGCACCATTTGGATCTCTCGAGCGCTTTACGGGCGTTCTCATAGAGCATTTCGCGGGGAATTTCCCGACGTGGCTTGCTCCGGAACAAATCAGGATAATCCCGCTCGGGCAAGATGTGCTTCCCTATGCGGACGAGCTTTACAAGAGGCTGCGGGAAGCCGGCTTGCGCGTCGGCATTGACGATTCTTCGGAAAAGCTCGGGGCGAAAATCCGCAAGGCGGAAACCGAAAAGATTCCCCACATGTTCGTAGTCGGCA
>CASFWX010000095.1 GCA_949298545.1 uncultured Verrucomicrobiota bacterium
ACTACAACGCGAACGGATACAACGCCGAATTTAAGCTCGGCGACGGAACGCTCGGAGTGATATTCACCGCCGTTCCGGAGCCATCGGTTTTCGCGCTCATTTTCGGGACGCTCGCAGTCGGATTTGCCGCTGCGCGGCGCAGAAGAGCATAGTTTTAAATTGACACTGTGCAATGGGCGAGTTTTCATATAGCGAATTTAACCGCTAATTCCAACGGTATTGCCATATGAAAACACTCTTATCTTTATTGTACATAGCGCTCCTCGGCGCATCATCTTGCCTGATGGCCGAGGAGAAAGATCCCTTTGTAGGGTACTATGTGGGCTCCATAAACGGAGCTCCACGTTATCCTATAAATAGCACAAAATTCATATGCGCGGAAGTTTTCCGCGATTTAAACGGGTATAGAATACGTTTCATGCCCGAAATATTGAATAGGTGCGAAACTTTTAAAACCTTTGAGAATTTAAAATCGGAAAGCGGAGCCGTGGCGTTTAACGACATGGATATGCTTAAAAGCGATAAAGGCCCATCTTTCCGCCTCGAGGGAAAAGTCCTGCCCGACTCGATTGAGGCAAAGGGAAAAATGGATGGCAAAGATGTCGTCTTAAATTTGAAGCGTTCGAATTATGTATCGCCCACCTTGAACAATCCTCCGCCTCCAAACGCAGTGGTCTTGTTCGACGGCACGGGAACCTCGCAATGGGAGCAAAAAGACGGTTCACCGTGCAAGTGGACGTTTAAAGACGGCACCATATCGGCAAACATAACGGAAAAAGACGGCAAGAAAATTCGCTCCGGTGACCTTTATACCAAGCAATCTTTTGGTCCTGTCCGCCTGCACCTTGAATTCCGCATACCGCCCTCCTATGATTGCCCGCTTTACAATCGCGGCAATTCCGGACTTTATTTCGGCGATTATGAGATACAAATAATCGACTCCTTCGGCGGAGCCGGAGATTGGGGCGATTGCGGCGCCATTTACCGCATAAGGCCGCCACACGTCAACGCCTCTCTCGAACCAGGAGCCTGGCAAACTTACGATGTAGAATTCCGCCCTGCACAATTTGAGGGCGAAAGAATCGTAAAATTCCCGACCATTACAGTATACCACAACGGCATACGCGTTCAGAATGAAGAGCCGGTCTATTGGCCGACTAAGCTGCACTTCCCCAGCGACTACAACAAGCTCCATTCTGCAAAGAACTACAAAATAATGCTTCAAGACCACGGCTTCCCCGTTGAATATAGAAATATCTGGCTTGTAAACCTCTAAAGCTGGATCTTGTTGAACTTCTATAGCGCCCGAATGGGCGCTTTTTTTTGCCTTTGCGCTACTGCCTGCCAGGCATAGTTGATTTCCCCATATGCTGAAATCTACTTTATTTAATTTCCTATCATTTTGCCCAATAAACAAGTTAAATAATTTTTATGCGAAATGCAGCCCAATGTTAAACCTAAAGAAAGCAAATAGGCGGCGCCCCCAAAGACGCCGCCTAAAAAAATTTCCGTTGCAATCTGAGCTTGCCTAACAATTTATAAGGCTAAAGCGATAAGTGAAAGGAAACGGCAATGCTGCGCGCCTTCACGAACCTTTCCCCAAAGCTTCGCCACATATAAAGACAGGCAGAGGAGATAATCCTATCGGATTAAAAATTATCTGATAAGAGCTCGAAGTAAGACCTCGGATGCGCGCATGCGGGGCACTTTTCCGGCGCTGCCTTGCCCTTGAATACAAAACCGCAATTTCTGCATTTCCACTCCGTTTCGGAAGCCTTCTCAAATACCTCGCCATTCTTGATATTTTCCAAAAGCTTGCGATAGCGCATTTCATGGTGGGCCTCTACCTCCGCAATCTTTCTAAACACAACTGCTATCTCGGTAAACCCCTCCGCTTCCGCATCTGCGGCAGCTGCAGGATAGATTCTGCTCCACTCGTCATGCTCCCCATTGGCGGCGGCGGCGAGGTTGCCCATAGTATCTCCATAGAAGCTCGAATATGTATCGCTCACCTCGACAGCAGTCTCTCCGAGAAACTTGTAAAAGCGCTTTGCATGCTCCTTTTCATTGTCGGCTGTCTCGAGGAAAAAAGCCGATATCTGCTCGTATCCCTCTTTCTTGGCAACGCTCGCAAAGAACGTGTATTTATTGCGCGCCTGCGATTCACCCGCAAAAGCCGCCATTAGATTTTTTTCGGTTTTTGTCCCTTTTAGTGATTTCATATTTTTCCTTTTTTTGATGGTTTTATCGGTAAAATTTTTCTTCCTGCACTTTTGCGCGGTCGGCATTCAAGGGCGGATTCTCCCAAGCGGCGGCATTCGGAACAGACGCCGCGCGCAGTCACGGTGAGAGAATGCAGTATGAATCCTCCCCGCTCAACTTTTTCTGCAAAATCCAAAACTGAAAATTCTCCCGGGATATCGAAAAGCCTGCCGCACTTCGAACAAAAGATGTGCGAATGTTCCGATATCCGATGGTCGTACCGGTCGGGCGCATTTGGTATTTCTATCTTTAAAATTTCGCCTTTAGAACAGAGAAAATTTAAATTTCTATAAATAGTGCCGAGGCTAATCTTTGGAAAGGATTTCCTAATGCTTGAATACACTTCGGCAGCAGAAGGATGGTCGAGAGAGTTTGAACGCATCGCCTCGAGTATTGCAATTCTCTGTTTTGTTTGCCGCGTCTGAAGCATAGAGATAAAATTATCAGTAATAATTATCAATAGTGATAAAAAAAGCTTGCCCGGCTGTGTCAAGCAAATTTATTTTTTTTCCATGTGCGATAATGCGACAATCGCCCTGCTGACAACCTTTGTGGCAGGAGCTTCCACCGCGATAGGGGCGGCGCTCACATTTTTCATAAAGCGCAACGATTTTCGCGTGCTTGCGCTAGGCATGAGCTTTTCAGCGGGCGTCATGATATACCTGTCTTTTATGGATATAATCCCGATGTCCATAAGCCACATGGGGAACGGGGGCTATGGGGGAAAGCTTGCGGAAGCTGCCGCTTTGTTTGTATTTTTTGCGGGGGCTGCAATGGCTGCGCTCATAGACTATTTCGTTCCGGACCATGTAAGCACGAGCATGCTAAAATCCGCCGGCAAGAGAAAAGGAGATAGGGCGCACAAAGCCGCAGTAATGACGGCAATAGCCATAGCAGTGCATAATTTTCCGGAGGGGCTGGCGGTTTTTGTGACGAGCATGCAAGACATAAAAGTCGGGGCGGCGGTCGGCCTTGCCATAATGCTGCACAATATTCCCGAGGGCATATCGGTTGCCCTGCCTATTTACGGCGAGACCGGCAACAAGCGCAAAGCTTTTACGATAGCCGCGCTATCCGGGCTGGCAGAACCCGCCGGAGCGATATGCGCGTATCTGCTCTTTCTGCCTTGGTTGAGTCCGTCCCTCATCGGGGGGGCGCTCGCATTCACCGCCGGAATCATGGTTTATATATCCTTGGACGAACTCCTTCCCATGGCGAAGGAATACGGGCATGAGCATTATGGAATTATTGGCGTTTTTCTCGGAATGGGATTTATGGCGGGATCCCTACTGCTGCTTTAACTTCGCGCACATCTGCAGATGGAAGCAACACGCATTTTGATCCGCTAAAAAAACTGATCCGTTCAGGCAAAACAACATTCCAAAATAGCCGAAAACACAATTCAAGCATTGCGGAGCCTCCCGCGCGCTTTATATGGCTTTATATGTACGCCTGTTCAACAGCATGCTTTAAACTGCGCGCGCGGCAAATGTTTTAAAGTCCGGAAGTATCCGCTGGAACTGCGAAGTCTCCTCGAAAGGAAGAGCGTTATCGGCGAGCATCTCCCAATGGGGGCTTTCATTCAGCGCTTCGCGCGCCCATTCAAAATATCCGGCATGGTCGGTACGGAAATAAAGCTTTGCATCGGGCACGGCAAAAGATCTGAGATTTTTTAGGAAATCTACATTTATCAAACGCCTTTTATGGTGGCGCTCTTTTGGCCATGGATCCGGGAAAAATATGAATATTTTTTCAAGGCGCGTCCCCTGCGGCAGGGCATCGAGAAATTCAAGGGCCTCCGCCTTCAAGAAATGCGCGTTTGAAGCATTTTTATTCCTTGCGCGCCGCGCGGCGTCGCGAAGGCGCTCCGATATTAAATCTATTCCCACGCAAAGCTCCGACGGATTGGCAGCAGCATACGAACTCAAATAATGCCCTTTCCCGCAGCCTATTTCAAGAGTCAGCGCAGAATCAAACCCGAATGTTTCCTCGCAAAGCTTTCGAAGTGCTTTAACGCGCGCGGCGCGCCTGGCAATCGCCTCCTCCAAACTCATGACTAGACGCTTTTCGCTTCCTTTTCCTTGGCGGCCTGCGCAAGATGCGCGTATTTTTTAGACCAATACGCCAAGCCTTCCTTCGTCTTTTCATCGAGGCACTTCACCACTTTTGCGGGAGACCCGAGCACGAGAGATCCCTCTGGAATTACGGTATTCTTAGTGACGAGCGCGCCGGCTCCGACTATCGAATTTTTCCCTATTACCGCCTTGTCGAGTATGATTGCGCCCATTCCGATCAGGCATTCGTCGCCTATCTGGCAGGCGTGGATTATAGCTCCATGTCCGATGGTTGTATATTTGCCAACCTTTACTCCTGCGTCGTCGGCCAGATGCACCATTACGCCGTCTTGGACATTTGAAAACTCGCCGATCTCAATCGAATTGATGTCGGCGCGAAGAACGCACCCGGGCCAAACGCTCGCATTTTTTGCAATCGACACGTCGCCAACAAGCACGGCATGCCTGCTTACGTATGCGCTGGGATCTATTTGCGGATCTTTTGCGAGATGTTTTTCAAGCCTTTCTTCAAGTGTCATTTTACGCCTTTGCTATATTAAATTTAGCGACAGTTTCGCGCGGAAAAAATCGGATTTCAATTAAAAACAATATTCCCTTTAAAAAAGCTTTTACAGTATCCGCATGCATGCGGCGCCAATGATATAAATCCCGTTTTCATTGATTTACCAACTGCCCAAGCCTCCGTCCCATTTAACGGGAATCATTTATTAATCAGCAAGCATGCAAAAAAATCGCGCACCGCTCATTTGCCGTGCGCGAATGCGCGTCCAGCATCTTGCCGCCGCTTAGAATGAAACCATGAGCTGCCCTCCCACAACCAGCGCATCGTCGATATTATCGTTGCCGTTTGGCCGGAATATATACTGCATATCTGGCTGGATTGAAATATATTCGTTGAGCTGGACCACGTATGTAAATTCAACGACCATTTCATAGCTTGCATTATACCCGCAAGACTTTGAATAGTCGCTCGAAAAATATCCGTACATCCACGACAGGTAAATCCCGTCATTTGGTCGCCCCGGAACGAGGCCCTGCAGCTGAATTCCAGAATACAGCATCCACGGCATTATGGCGATGCTTTGCACGGGTGCGTATTGGGCTCCCGCCCACGCGCTGACATACGCGCTGGAATTTGACGGATCTACCCAGATTTGCTGTTGGCCTTGAATATAAAAGCCGTATCCGTTTCCGCGCGTTCCCCCGCCTTCAAAGGCATGCATGTCATAGCCACCGAAAAACCATGCTCCAGCCTCATAGGTTCCGCCAAGCCCACTAAAACCGCCTGAACCGAGATTGAAAGTCGGAGTCCAAGTGCCTTGGAATATGGCCATATATCCGTCGTCCGAGGCTATTCCGAAGTCGAGCCCGTCCCAATTCGGCGAAGCAATGTTTTTAGGAATCTGATAAAGTCCCGCCGCAAATGCCATTTCGCCCACTTGAACTTCGCCCATTACACCCCAAGTGGCTATCGTGCTTGAAGTGTAAGGGGCATTCGAAAACACCGCTGCGGGAGTGCTGTCCATGCCCCCGCTTACGAGATAATCAAACGCGGAAAGCCCCATAAAGACATCGGACATCGACATTCTTCCTATGCGAAACTGCAAATCTCCGAAAGAAGCATTGAAGTTCTGCTGGTAATAAAGCTCGTAAAACATCAAACCTGTCGTGACATTTGCCTCGGACGCTGTAAAGAAGTTGCCTATCTTATCTGACAAATCTCCCCCGGAATTGTATCCGCCTGACACGACAAGGCTTCCGCCCTTCAAGCCGAGCGATTTTTCAAGGTCGAGATTCGCCCCGAATATCATTATATGGTTGTAATTTGTCCCTTGCCGTTCTCCTCCATAAGGATTTGTCAACAAAGTGGCGTAATAGTCAAAAATTAGGCTGGCTCCCGTATCATTTTCCAAGCTTGAATTGGCTTCATTTATTTTATCAGACGCCCAATTCAATCCCAAATTTCCGTAAGGGATTTCCAGGTTTTGCGACTCGCCCGCGCCCGCCCTTGCTGCACAGGCAGCAATAAACGCCGACGCCATAACAGGGAGCATGCCACTTAAAATAATTTTTTTCATATCGGAATATTTATTAAAATTTCTCTCAAAGCCGACGCTATTTTTTACTCGCTCCGCTTATTTTGCCGGAGGAGGCGGCACTTTTAAATCCGGCGGACTGGGGGGACTTCCAGCGTTGCGGGGGGCAGGTTCTCCGTCTCTGTGGGGAATATCCTTTAACCGGTCCGGAGGCATGGGTTTGCCGGGAATTCCAGATCCAGGTTTCAAAACAGCCTGCGTTCCGCCTGCGACAGGCGGAACGGGTTTTATGCACTGTTCGGGAACTTTGATTTTGGACTGTATTAGAACATTGTCTCCATGCCGCTTTGACATCGGAACCGGATTTTGCTTGCCTTGGGATTTTAAATGAGGCGCAGATGCTGCCGGAGGAGGCGGCGGAGGCGGAGTTGAAGCAGCTCCTAGACTGAGTTTTCCTGTGGATACGAGCACTACGGCAAGCAAAGCTATGCAAGCCAACAAAGCCGCACCCGCGCCTTCAAGCTTCGTAAAGACTTTGCTATTGCGCTCTCTTCTCGCCCAAATGAAGAAAGGTATGCCCAATGCCAGGAAGACTATTGAGGCAAGCAAATATTGCAACCCTGCCGCGTAAATCAGCCAAACAGCATAGCATGATCCCAATATCCCGGACGCAAGTGCAGACCCGAAAGAGATTCTTATATTTGAAGAATTATCGTTTAGGGTTTTATTTGCGCTTATCTTCCAGAGATATATCGTACTTGCCAGATAGGGAGGCAACACCATAACTCCGGTTATGCTCAACATCATATTCCAAGCGTCGTTGGAAAAATACACCATGAGCATTGCCAACTGCATTATAACGCTCGTCACCCATAAGGAAACTGATGGAGAACCGTGGGAATTTTCAACTGCGAAAGCTCTCGGAAAAGTTCCGTCCTTTGCGGCAGCATAAGGTATTTCAGCAGTAATCATTGTCCAAGCCAACCAGCTTGAGAGCACCGCTATTATCAATCCCACATTCATTAGCCAGGCTCCCCATTTCCCGACTACAGCTTCTAAGACTCCGGCAGTTGAAGGATTGGCAACATTCGACAACTCCGCCTGCGCCATGAACCCGTAGGGAAGAATCGACAACAATGCAAATACCAAAAGCCCGCCCGAAAAGCCGAGTATAGTCGCCCGGCCGACATCTTTCTGGCTTCTCGCCCTGCCCGATAAGACAACAGCGCCTTCTATTCCGATGAAGGCCCACAATGTGACAAGCATCGTGCTCTTGATCTGGGCGCCCAATCCGCCGAGATTCGTCTGTCCGTCTCCGCTCATGTGCCCCCAGAAATCGAATGTAAACTTGTCCCATTTGAATACAACAAGCATCACTATCAAAAACACGGCTATTGGAACAAGCTTGCCTATCGTGCCTATGAAATTTATTACAGATGCCTGCTTTATCCCTTTTAACACGACAAAGTTAAACACCCAAATTAAAATCGATCCGCCTATAATCGACTCTATATTATTTCCTCCCCTAAACCAGCCGGGGAAAAAATAGTTTAAAGCGTCCATAGTTATGACGGCATACCCCACATTTCCGAAGATTTGGCAAAGCCAATAGCCCCAAGCTATCGTAAAACCCGCATAATCTCCGAAACCAGCTTTGCTGTACATGTATATGCCTGCTGTGAAATCGGGACGCGCCGCAGACAAGGTCTTAAAAGTATTGGCTATAAAGAAAATGCCTATACCCGTAATAATCCAGGCGAGTATAACCGCGCCGGCGCCGGCGGAGGCAGCCATGTTCTGAGGCAGGCTGTATATCCCTCCGCCGACCATTGAGCTTACGACTATCGCCGCAAGCCCTATTGTGCCGAGCTTCTTTGCTGAAGACTCGCCCACATCAGTCGACTTTGTATCGGACATTTTTAATGCCCCCTACTTGATTTCAACCGGATCGGCAAACTCGAAATTGAGAAACCCTAGAGCGGTCAAACAATATCCGAAGGGTTGTTCGATGTTTACAAAGTTATGGAATATTTGGAACTCGCTGTGCTTTTGAACCCCGCGAATGTCCAATTCGTGATTGAGAGACTTGTTCAGCCACAGCTCGCAATGGGCGCGCGCGATGTCGTCGTCTATCCACGTGTCGAAATACTCCACGTATTCCGCGGCCCAACCGCCGATGAGCTCGCCTTTGGAGTTTTTCCCCCAGCAGACGCCGACGCCGGTCGCTATTGCGCGGTGGTCGCGAACATTGGCTCCGTTTCCAGCCATTATGACTTCCAAAACCGCTCCGTGCTTGAAGTGCTTAACGACCTTGTCCACAGGATATATCCTGCCGAACAATTCTTTGGGCAATACCGAGGTGTATGGAACTATGTTAAAATTTTCTATTTTTGCCTGCAATAATGCAGAGTCATAACAGAAAGTTTCAAAGGGTTGCGGGGGTATGCCGTCGCTCGCCTGCCCTGCTCCGCCCGTGTGAAACGCCAATGTTGGATATCTTGTTCCAAGTACCATATTTTTCCTTTTTGTTGTATGTTTTCACCACACCTCAAAAACAAGCACATTTATTTTATCGTCATAATTGAAATTGTATTAACAGAATTAAAATTTTTTATTAACCTTAATTTTTATAAGAAATTAAATGTTATTTCTCGTTAATAAAATTCGACGTGCATGGCAAAAGAAACAGAAAAGAAAAAATACAAAAGGCGCGTTTCCCATTCCGTTCAAGACTGGCTCGCGCAGCCGCAATATAATTGCCCCTTTTATTTTTCAATAGAAATTTTTTTTCATTTTCGCGCTTTACCCCCGCGCAAGAACACAATTCCAGCAAAGAATAACTGGAAGCCGTGTTGGGAAATTGGCAACAATGCTGCTTTGAACAATGAAAAAAAAATCCCGCCGCAGGCGGGATTTTCCATGCGGATCTAAATAAAAATTAGTAGCGAGTCGGATTTCCGATGCCTCCCATGCCCGGAAGGCCTCCCTCCCAAGAAGCCGGCCTATCCCACGGCAAATCCCCCGTCCCGCTGTCGCGCGTAGGCAGAGTAGAAGGCTTGTCAGAGGAACTGTCAGAGTTGCATGCAGACAATAAGAAAGCACCTAAACAGACAAATAATATAGAGAAAATCCTGCTCATTTAAAATACGTAAAACGGTTTTAAGCGCTCTTATTTTCAGTCTGTTCTGCCGCCGGAGCCTTCTCTTTTACGGGATCCGGAAGCACGGGAGAGGCGAGTTCGAGGAGGTCTCCCTCTTCTATTGTTTCGGGGAAAGCGACGTTGCGGTTCATAAGCCCGACTGAAATCTCCTCGGCGGCCTCTATAATTATTATCTCGGAGACGAGCTGCCCTTCGCGCTTAAGGTTGATTTTCTGATCGGGTTTCACGCCGGCTTTTGTCCCGCGATTTATGGTTACCATTTTGTCTTTCTGATTTACGCCGAGAACCGTGGCGACATCTCCAGATGGAATGTAGGGCATCTTTACGGTCTTGCGGCGAACCTTGTTTCCTTCGGCGTCGGTCTCTATGACCTCTACGATTTCCGCCAATTCGAGAAGCTTCGCTTTTTTATTGGCTTCCTCAAGCTCCCTATTTTTCGCCTCGAGCTGGTTTTCCAAGGACGCGATTTTCTCCTTGAAAGAATCGGTCTCGTTATTTTGCGCCACGAGCTTTTTGGATTCGAGAATTTCGCGCTTGAGGTTGGCGATGAGAGAATCCTTTTCGCCGACCTGCTTTGTCAAACTTGCCACGGACGAGTTGAGATTGCGGATCTCGGCATTCTTTTTGACGACCTCGGAATTGGCTTGAATGCTCTTTGCCCGCTCGGTTTCGAGTTCCGCATTAATGCTGTTGTTGCGCTGCTCGAGAGTGCGAACGCGGCCTTCAAACGCCGTATTTTTCTCCTTCGCCTTGGCGAGATCGGAAAGTATGCCCGGAACTTTTCCCGACTTCTCGGAGAGGGATTGCCCGGCGACACCTTTCATATTGGTCATCGCTTCGCTAATTTTGCCGCGGGTGTCCAACCATGCGTAAACGCAAAATGCCGCGGCGAGAACCGCAACTATCTTTAATATTAATGAGGCTGCTTTCATATTTGTACTTTTTTAAATGTTCTGTCGAAACCGCTTCCGGAATCCACCAAGACTCCATTTTGCGGATTAGACGCCAAATGAATAAGAACTTTAAATACTGTTTCCGTTTCTTTTTCAAGCATAATTTCTCGCGCTATTTGCTCGGCGTTTTTCGCCTCCCCGGAGGACAGGGCCTCGAGTATCCGTGCTTTCGCCTTTAAAATGGATCCGGCGGCCTTCTTTCCCGCCTCCACTCCCGGCTGGTGATAGGCGTTTATATTGATTAAATTCGCGTATAGACCGACCGCGCGGTCGTAAAGGGCTATAAGCATGCCTATCGAAGCGGGCGAACAATCGCGGACAGTTATTGTTATGCTTTCGCGACCTTTGGCGGACAGCGCTTCGCGCGTTCCGAGCAAGAAAGCTTGAAGATAGTCGCCTGAAGTCTCTCCGGCGGCGACTTCCACGCTGTCTCCGGAGCGGTCGGTCAGAACCTCTATAAAAGTGACAAAGAAGTTGTCCACTCCGTCGCGAAGCTGCTGGACATACGCGTGTTGGTCGGTCGAGCCTTTATTGCCGTAGACAGAAATTCCTTGCTCCACCTTGTTGCCGTCGAGATCAAACTCTTTCCCGAGAGACTCCATAATCAGCTGCTGAAGGTATCGCGAAAACAGCAGAAGCCTGTCCTTATAGGGGAGTATAACCATATCTTTAAGCCCCTTTCCCCCGGTGCACTTGTACCACATCAGAGCCAATAGCGCGGCGGGATTCTGCATGATATTTTTCACGCGGGTGGCCTTGTCCATCGCCGCCGCTCCCCAAAGCATCTTTTTTATGTCTATCCCCTGCAATGCCGCGGGAAGCAAGCCGACGGCGGCGAACTCGCTCGTCCTTCCGCCTACCCAATCCCACATCGGAAAAGTTTCGAGAAACCCAGTTTCCCTGGCGTAGTTGTAGAGTTTGCTTCCGCTTCCCGTGGTGGCAACCGCGTGCTTGGCAAAATCGAGCCCCTCGCTTTTCCAGCGCGCGGCTGCCTCCATCATCGCATTGCGCGGTTCCGGAGTCCCCCCGGATTTAGACGCCACGACAGCGAGAGTGCGCCCGAGCTTGCCGGAGAGCTGGTCAAATACGTAATCGTATCCGTCGGGATCTGTATTGTCGAGAAAGTACACTTGCATCTTGTCCTTCTTCGGCTGGGAAAGGGCTTGGGCCACAAACTGAGGGCCAAGCGCGGACCCCCCTATCCCTATGCAGAGAACGTACTTGAATTTCCCGTTTGCCCCTCTCAGTTCGCCCCTGTGGACCTTTTTGGCGAAGTCTTTGATCCGCGCTATGTTTTCTTCTATTTCCGAGCGGATCTCACGGGTCGGCGATATTGCGGGATTTCGAAGCCAATAATGGCCCACCATGCGGTTTTCGTCGGGATTTGCTATCGCTCCCGCCTCCAGATCGCGCATATCAGACAGCGCCTTTCTCATTCGCCCTGACATTGAAGAAATGAAAGCGTCGTCAAAATCGACTCTGCTTATATCTATGCCGAATCCGAGCTTCTCCAAGCCGAGAAAATATTTTTTATAGCGTTCCCAAGACATGATGATTGCAAAATGTGAAGTCGCCGAATTTAAAACATGCAAATTAAAAGTCAAAAATTTTCTATTTGCGCCCGCCGAATAAAAAAATTTCATTCATAGCGCATGCCGGAAGTTTCGCCGTTTTATGCGCTCTCAAACTACAGCCCAAAGAAGCATTTTAATATAATTCTTATATATCAATGATTAAGAATCCAAAGCTAAAAAATCCACGCCCGGCATTGCCGCATTTTTTCCAGTGGAAGCCCGAACGAGCCGCGCCTGCAAAGAAAATCGACGGTCCAGCAATATTTATGCAATAGCCTGGAAGCCATTTTTGCGCCCGGTAAAAGATTTGGCAACAATCCCACATAAGAGAATTTGCTAAATTCTTTCGAGAGTGGCGACATTCTCGACGTGGCGGGTCTGCGGGAAAAGATCGAATGGCTGAAGCTTTTTTAGGGCGTATCCGTTTGAAACGAGCCAGGCGACGTCTCTCGCCTGCGTGTCGGGCCCGCACGAAACATAAACGAGCCTGCTTGGCGCAAATTCAGCCAATTGCGAAAGAAAGTCCATGCTGCAACCCGAGCGCGGAGGGTCAATAATGACCGACGTTTCCCCGCCCGAAAACTTTCTGGATATTCCATCAAATATTTTTTCCGCCGAAGCCGCAATAAATTCACAGTTTGAGACTTTGTTCAGCAAGAGATTGGCCTTGGCGTGCGATACGGCATTTTCGCTTATTTCGACTCCCGCGACCTTTTCAAATTTATCCGACGCCGCAATCGCAAACACCCCGACGCCGCAATATGCGTCAACCAAATACCTATTTCCTTCCGCCTCGGATACCGCATATTTGATAAGTTCAGGAAGGGCGTATGGATTATTTTGAAAAAACTCCCCCGCGCGGAACTCGTATCTGAAGTCACCTATCTTTTCTTCCACGACGGCATTATTATCCGTGCACACTCCGTTTGGGGTGTCGCGCAAAAGCAAAGTTCCGCCGCGCTTCAATGAAGAAGACCTGTCCCAAAGGGCTTTGCGCGCTGCAGGAAGCGCGGCGTTTATCGCATCGGAGGCGATCGGGCACGACGGAACGTCCACGATTCCGCCGCCCGCCCTCCCGCGTTCGACAAATCCAATCGGCATATTTTCCCCGGGTCTCGGGCGCCCAAAATGCGGCGTGAGTTTCGAACGGTATCCGAACTGTTTTGGAGACGGCCGGGTCGGTTCTACGGGAAAATCAACGCCGCCTATGCGCTTCATTAAATCCGATACCTGCTTGCGCTTCCAAGCGAGCTGCCCTTCGTAGGACAAGTGCTGGTATTGGCAGCCCCCGCATTTCCCAAAAAGCGGACACTCCGGATTTTTTCTCTCGGGAGACGCCCGGAGCACTTCCATCAAATCCGCCTCGGAGTAATTCTTGCGGTTGGCATAAACGCGCGCCCTCACGCGTTCGCCCGCCAAAGCCAAAGGAACCACCACTACCCACGACCCGATTCTGCCGACTCCATTTCCCAAATTGTTAATGTCGGAAATATCGAGCTCGATTTCCTGATGGTAGGAGAATGGTTCGGGGATAAATTTGCGCGGCGGACGGCGAGTCTTGTCGTTTTCGCTCATGTTTTTTTTCATTATTAAAATAGGTTTTTGTTTTGACGCTTATGCGAGCGCATGTCGAGCGAGAATTTTTACGGCATTTGGCTGCAAATGCAAATCCACCCGGCGAAGGTATAGACAAAAAAACTTGACCCTGCATTAATTATTCCATTCTTTTGCCGCAAACGCAGTTTTTGTGTGTTTTATTTGTGCGACGGAGAAACATATATGCGAAAACTATCTGTTTTTTTTAAATTTATCACGCTTACAGCCGCCCTTTTTGCAATGCCGCTTTCGGCGCGCGCCGAAAGAATCGCCGAAGCGGAAATGCCGAAAGTAAAATATGTCTTTCTTTTTATTGGAGACGGCATGTCCCTTCCGCAGCGCACTGCTGCAAAATACTATTTCGCTGCGCAAAACGCGGATAAAATGGCGATGGATTCATTTGAAAACCACGCCATAACATACACGCACAGCGCGAATTCCCTCATAACCGATTCCGCCGCCGGCGGAACGGCTCTGGCATGCGGCGCAAAAACCGACAACGGCAAAATCGGCATCGATCCCGAAGGAAATAAACTTGAGAGCATCGCCGCGCTCGCAAAAAAATCCGGGAAAAAAGTCGGAATAATAACGAGCGTAACCATAAACCACGCCACGCCGGCAGCATTCTATGCCCACAACCAAAAGCGCGGAAACTACTACGCCATAGGGCTCGACCTGATCGCCTCCGGCTTCGACTTCTTCGGGGGCGGCGGTTTCTTAAAACCTGACGACAAAAAAGACCCGTCATACCGGGGAGACTTGCATTCTCTTTCCCGCCAAGCCGGCTATAAAATAGCCGATGGGAAAGAAGCCATATCGGCGCTAAAAGCGGGCGAAGGGAAAGCCATAGCATTGGCCTCAAACGGCGCGCTCCCGCCGAAAATAGACTCTCCGGACTCCGTTTCCCTCGCCGATATCACCCGAAAAGCCGTAGAGCTGCTCGATTGCGACAGCGGATTCTTTATTATGGCGGAAGGAGGCGCAATCGATTGGATGTGCCACGACAACGACATCGCAGGCATGCTCGGCGAAATTGCGGACTTCGATAAAGCGGTCAAATTCGCCGTAGACTTCGCAAAAAAACACCCAGACGACACTCTGATTGTAATAAGCGCCGACCACGAAACAGGCGGCCTAACTCTTGGAAACGGCTCGGCAAAATATGTAAAATCCCCCAATTTCTCCTTCTCCAAATACGAAATGCAGATCGGGCGAATTTCCCATCAAAAGCGCTCGGTCTCCGCATTCTCCGACGCTTTAAACCAATATGTCGGGAAAAATCCTGACGCAGAATTCGACGATGTAAAACCTCTCGTAGAGGAATCATTCGGCTTGCGCTTTTCGGGCGAAGACCCAATGGTTTTATCCGAGAGCGAAATTGAATCCCTCGAAGATGAATTTAGTATAAAAGAAGGCAAAGTCTCAAAAAATTTTACAAATAAGCTCGTCAAACTGCTTTGCGGACGCGCCGGAATATCGTGGACTGGCGGGGCGCACACGGGCCTTCCCGTAATTACCAGCGCCTATGGGAAAGGCTCCAATGCTTTTTCCGGCTGCATCGACAATACGGACGTTGCAAAACTTCTAAAATCTGCTGTCCGATAGCCAGGGATCTCAAGCCTCCCGGCAAACAGCAATCCTCAGCATCGCCGATTGCGGAGAATCTACCGCCAACCGCAAAATTTAAAATTCTCCATCCCCTACTTGATGAATGGGAGATTTGGCTCGGCAGAAACAGGATTGATTCGGGCGCCGGCCGGCAAGTCCTTCTCGTCCAGCTTCGGCCAGTACTCGTTCTTGCCAAAGAACAAAAACTTCCCGCGCACAACGAGATTCCCGCTCTTTTTGTCTATCCAAACTTCGCAATCGAAAATTCTGCCGGTGTCCGGGTCTACGACCTTCCCCTGCAATACGCCTTTGGAGTTGGGAATAAGCCCGTAAATGAAATCGAGTCCGCAAATATAGGGTGCGCCTTTAATTCCTTTCGATCTTTCCTTGGGGCTTGAAAGAGTCTCTGAAATTTTCCCGCCGTCGTAAATTGCGACCAT
>CASFWX010000096.1 GCA_949298545.1 uncultured Verrucomicrobiota bacterium
CCCTCCTTTACAACAACCCTGAGATTGCGGCGCTGCGGAATGTTCGTATTTTCAGGAGAGAGCGTCACCTCGTCGAAAAAGCGCGTCTCTTTGAGCATTCTCTCGGAAGTCTTCATTCGGCGCAAATCGAACACTCCGCCCGGAGACAGCGCGATTTCGCGTATTATGACATCGCTCTTGGTCTTGGTGTTCCCCTGTATGTTTATCGACTCGAGATAGTATTTTTCGCTCTCGATTATTTCTATTATCAAGTCTATTGCGCCCGTGTTGACATTTGGGCGGCGCAAAGCCCGAACTATGGTGTCTATATAGCCGTACTGGCCGTAAAACAGGCGGATTTCCTCTATCAATTCGTTGATTTTTTCAGGAGAAAACACATTCCCTTTTGACAGATCGAAATACTTGACAAAATCCATGAGCTGCTCGCTCTTAAAAAGCTTGTTTCCCTTGAAAGACACGTCGCCGACCATATACTGCTGGTTCGGAACTATGTTTATCGTTATGTCCATATCTCCGGGGGAATCCTTGTCGGGGAACTCGAATTTGATTTTCGCCTCGTCTATTTCCACGTCGAGATAGCCGTGGTTGCGGTAGAATTTGCGGAGGTTTTCTATATCCGCTTTAAACTCCTCCTCCTTGAATCTTCCGTTGTCGGTAATGTGCGATATTATCGGTATCCAAGTGTCCGTTTTCATCTCGGAGAGGAGCTTGGAGGAGTCTATCGATTTTGGGTCGTCTCTTCCAAAGAGAAACTTCCCGATTTTACCCCAGAATCCAAAATGCTTCTCCACTGCTGGATCCCCAGTAAAATATATGTTTTGGATTTCGATATCCCCGCCTTCGTCGATATCGAATATGACAGCGCCCACTCCGGTTTCGTCGTTGCGCTCTATCGAGTAGGAAACTTTTGCAAGCGAATAGCCCTTCTTTTGGTAGAACTCGCGGATCTTGTCCGCGTCGCGTTTGATTTCCACCTCGCTGAGGGTGCTCCCGGCATAGCTTGAGATCTCCTTCTGGAGGCGGGAGCCTGAATATTCTTCGTTGCCGGAGAAAGTCACCAAAGATATCCTGTATTTGGGGACAATGGTAAAGTCTATTTCCATTTTCCCCGCCGAATTCACGCTCCGGGCGGCGTCTATGGTTTCGTAAAGCCCGGTTGAATAGAGCGAGCGAATGGACTGGTCGAGGGAATTTTGGTCGAATTTCATTCCCTTGCGAAGCTTGACATGCGCGCTCACGGCGTCTTTTGAAACATTCTTAGGCCCCTCGATGCGATAATTGATTGCGTCTATAATCAAGCTGTCTTCGTCAATGGCGGCGGGAGTCTGAGCATTCAACGAACACAGGCCGCAAAATACGGACGCAACGAGAATGCGGAAAGCCGCCGCAAGCGCCGCTCTCCCCCCATAGGCGGGCGAAAAATTTCTTAATGGCTTAAATATCGACATCGTCTTTTGACGTATAGCTTTCGTATCGGGTGAAATTGCGGTTGAACATCAGGCTGACCACGCCTGTCGGGCCGTTTCTCTGTTTTGCGAGCTCCACCCTGATGGGCCAAAGCGCGCTTGAAACGGTATCGTCGCTATCTGTGGCAGATTTTCTCTGCCTGCTCAAGAGTAAAATGGCGTCGGCGTCCTGTTCGATGGAACCCGACTCGCGCAAATCGCTCGCGCGGGGGTTGCGCGTCTCCTTTTCGCTGTCGCGGTTGAGCTGCGCGAGAACCAGAACGGGGACGCGAAGCTCCTTTGCCATTGCCTTCATTCCGCGGGAAATCTCGGCGACTTCCTGCTCGCGCGGCAGCGACGGATCCGAACCGTGCGCAAGCTGGAGATAGTCCACCACTATAAGGCCGAGTTTCTGCCCGTCCCCCTCCAGCTTTTGATTGAGCCTGCGCGCCTTTGCCCTCATCTCGAGTATCGAAAGCCCGGCTGTGTCGTCTATCCAAAGCGGCGCGCCTTTCAATTCTTTGGCGGTGTCATTTATATCGCGCATTTTTTCGGGCTTGAGAAATCCCCTGGCAAGCTCGTGCTGGTTGACGCGCCCGCGCGAGGCTATCATTCGCATGTAGAGCTGGTCCGCCAGCATCTCGAGCGAGAATACCAAAGTCGGGTAGCGTTTCGGGGAGAATATCGCGCTCTCCACTATGTTCAATGCGATTGAAGTCTTGCCGGTTCCCGGGCGCCCGGCTATGACTATCATTTCGTTCTCGTGCAATCCGCGCATGAGCGAGTCCAAGTCGGGGAATCCGGTTGGGACGCCCATTAGGGATCCCTTGCTCATAATCATCTCGTTGATGATTTTCACTGCGCTGTCGACCTGCTGGTCGGCCTTCTTTACGCTGTCCCCGACCCTGTCGCGCCCGATGTTTAGAATTCTCTCCTCGACCTTGCCGATGTATCCGTTCACGTCGCCGATATTGGAATACGCCCCCTCTATGACTTCCGAGCACGTCTTTATTATCGCGCGCAAAAAATATTTCTCGCGCACGATTTCCATCCAATGGCGGTAATACGCATAGGTTTCAATTCTTCCCGCTATGCGCGCCATCTCGACGGCGTCGCCCTTGTCGAGGGCGCCGCGCGCATCGAGATATTCGGCGAGTATGACCAGTTCCGACGGCTTGCCCGCATTCGACAGTGCCACGCATGCCGAATACATTTTTTTATGGAGCGGGCGGGTAAAATAATCCTCCGTAAATCCCGACGCCACGCAGGCGTTGAGCACTTCGTTCGAGGGGTCCTCCATTATGCTCGCCAGGACTCCCTCCTCCGCGTCCATATTGCAAGGCAGCTCCCTGGCAGAAGAGTCCGCCGAGCGGGCCGACGAAAAAGCCGCGGCGTCGCCCTTCCGGCGCGCTGCGGCTTTCCTGACTGGCTTGCTCTCCGACATTTTCGGAAAAAGAGCTTAGTCGCGCTTATCCGCCTTTTGAGCTTCCCCTTTTGATTCGGGCTTGGAATCTTTGGAGGAGTCTTCTATCGGATTTTCCGAAACCACTTCAAACTCGAAATCAAACTTTATCTTGTTGTGAAGCTTAATTTGAGCGGTATGCCTTCCGAGCTCCTTAACGGGCTGGGCGAGATGCACATTTTTCTTCGGGATTTCTATGCCCCCCTCGGCTATCTTCGCTACGATATCCGCTACCGTGACAGAGCCGAACATTTTTCCGCCCTCGCCGGTCTTGACTGCGAACGCTATAGACATGGCTTTTATCGCCTTTTCGACGGCCTCAGCCTTTTCGAGCTCCCTCGCCTCGCGTATCTCGCGGGCTTTTATGAGCGCCTCTATCTGTTTCTTGTTCGCCTTTGTGACGGGAATGGCGAGTTTTTGGGGATACAAGTAGTTGCGGGCGTATCCCGCCTTGACCGTAACCTGGTCCCCCTCGCTCCCGAGGTCGAGAACGGGTTTTAAGAGTAGTACATTGCTTGTTGCCATAATTTTATCCGTATAGCCGGGCGATTGAGACTCGAGCGTCCGACGCCCGCATTTTTTATGCGTTTTTTGTGTTTAGTTCGTCAAAATCAAAACGGGACATCGTCGTCCTCGAGGTCGTCGCGAACCCGCGGAGCGCCTTGCTGGGAACGCCTTGGCGCGGGCGATGCGTCGTCGTACGGAGACTGCTGGGATCCCCCGGAAGCTCCCTGCCAAGAGCCGCCGCCGTCGCGCCCGCCGACAAACTCAAATCGGTCGAGAACAACCATCAGCTTTGTGCGCTTTTGCCCGGTCTGCTTGTCTTCCCAAGAATCCTGGCGCAAGCGTCCCTCTATGAGAATGGGCTTGCCCTTAGTAAAATACTTGGCCACATTCTCCGCGGAACGTCCGAAAGCGTCGACTTCGACAAAGCAGGTTTCGTCGCGAGAACTGCCGTCGTTGGCCGTGTACGAACGATTCATCGCTATGGAGAATCGGCATACGCTGTTTCCGCTTTGGGTTTGCCTCAACTCGGGATCGCGAGTGAGATTCCCCATTAGGATTACTTTGTTGAAAGATGCCATGTCCCCTCCTCTTTCCAGTTTATTAAAGCGCGCGGGTGAGAACGCGGTCGACTGTCTTGTCCAAGCGCAGCTTTTCGCGTATGAGAGCGTTTATGTTGCTCGGCCCCTCGTATACGAAATCCACATAGATTCCAGCCGGGAAAGCCCTGTCAGTAACGCGCACAAAGTTTTTTTGACCGAGATTTTCAGCCGATGAAACCTTGCCGCCCACCGACTCTATTACGCCTTTGATTTTTTCAATCAAAGTTTCGACGGGTTCGTTGTATCCCCTCGTGTCGAAGATGAATGTTGATTTGTAATTCTTGATATTCATATTGTGTTTTTGCTTAAAAAATTCCCTCCGGCAAAACCCGGCAGGCAGTTTTGTCATTGTGAAAGCCTAGCCTCTCCGTTCGCAGATTCGCGGGCGGAGGCGGAATCCGCCCGGCATCGGCGGTTGACCAGGTTCTGGGCGGCGGCGACGCCTTTGGAGATCATGAGCATGACGCATTCTTTTATATCCAAACTGCGCAAAGCCGACAGATCGCTTTCGGGAAGCCTCCCGAGCACGTAGTCTGCCAAATCCATCCGCTTGTCGGGCTTGGCGCCCACTCCGATTCTGACGCGCGCGAACGAATTTCCGCAGTGCTCCATTATGTCGGCAAGGCCGTTATGCCCGCCGGCTGAACCTCCCACGCTCAATTTTATCCGTCCGACTTCGAGATTGATGTCGTCGCACAAAACCGCGAACTCGTCCACGCGGAATCCGAGGCGTCCGATTATCCGCTGGAGATTGGCGCCGCTCTCGTTCATATATCCTTCCGCAAACGCGAGAACCAATGGGCCCAATGGCGTACGAACCTTAGCCGAACTGGCGCGAAGATACTTGTCGTACCGCAATTCAGCCCCCATCGACTCCGCGAATACGCTCAAGGCGATGGCTCCGGCATTGTGGCGCGTCAATGCGTACTCCGCGCCGGAATTTCCAAGGCCTGCCAAAAATTTCAGCGCCATAATCCGTCTTTCATAAAAGTTCAGGGAAGGCTAAAAACGCGACCGCACCCTAGCGCATCGCCCGTTTGTTTCCGGTTAGCCGGCGCCCGCATGCGAACCGCTCAAGCTGCCTCATGAAAGCGCCTAAAAATAAGCTTTATTTATTAAAGAACATTTCCGGCGCTTTTTAACAGAGGCAAGCGCCGAAAAACCCGTTATTTCTTCTTGGAATCTTCAGCCGAAGCGGCAGATTTTGCAGCGTCGGCAGCGTCGGCAGCGGCGGCTTCGGCATCGGCGGGAACCGCTTCCTCCTCGGCCTTTATTTCGTTGCAAGTCACCAGGAGAGTATCGGCCCCTGTTATGAATTCTACACCCTGGGGAGGAACGACGTCGCGCAAATGCACGCCATCTCCGACTTTCAAATCTTTGAGGTCTATCTCAATGCGCTCGGGCAAATCGCGCGGGCGGCACTTTACGCGAACCTCGTACTCGTGAATTTCGACAATTCCGTTCTCGTTCTTCACGCCGAAAGCCTCTTCTTCGTTCAAGAAGTGGAGAGGAAGAGTGGCGATCATGGGCTTTCCGCGCACCACTTCTATGAAATCCACATGCGTCGGAACGTCGCTGACCGGATTGCGCTCGACATCTTTAAGCATCGCGTATCTCGATTCCGTCCCGTCCGAGAACGCCATTTCAATGAGAACCGCCTTGCCGGCGACCTGTTTGAGGGCAGCAGCCAACTCCTTGGCGTCAACAAGAAGGTGTTTCACACCGCTTTCGCCGTAGATGACGGCGGGCACCTGTCCGCTCTTGCGATAGCGTTTCGCCGTATTCCCGCCGAGTTCCGTTCGCGCTGTTGTCTTGAGGTTTATCTGTTTCATTTTATCTTCTTAATTTGCAAATTGCATAACGACGGAAAACTGCCGCGCCGCCGGGCGCGGACACAATCCGTTCGTTTAAAAGGGTGGCACTCTACCCCGAATAAAGACAAAATCAACCAAAATTTTCGCGTTTTTGCGTTTTGGAGTTTTTTTTGGAAAAAGCGCAAAAAAAACTTGTAAGAAGCGCGACAATGGCGTTCCATTCCGCGAATGGAAAAACGCGCTTTAATATCGGTCAGCGACAAAACCGGCGTCGTAGAATTCGCGAGGGAACTCTCGAGAAAACACGGCTATACTATTTTATCGACGGGAGGCACTGCAAAGCTCCTCGCCCAAAATGCCATTCCCGTCACGGAAGTGAGCGACTATACGGGATTTCCCGAAATGATGAACGGCAGGGTAAAAACCTTGCACCCCAAGATACACGGCGGCCTCCTCTGCCTGAGAAACAATCCTGAGCACATGAAACAGGCAAGCGAGCACGGCATCGGCATGATAGATATGGTCGTCGTAAACTTATATCCTTTTGAAGCTACCGTCGCAAAACCAGGCTGCACGCTTGAAGACGCAATAGAAAATATAGACATAGGCGGGCCGTCCATGCTCCGCTCCGCCGCAAAAAACCATGCCGATGTGACGGTAGTTTGCGACAATATGGACTTCCCCGCCGTCCTTGAAGCTCTCGGCAAAGGCGGTGAAGACCTCAAAAATCTGCGCCGGCGCCTCGCTTTAAAAGTCTACCAGCGCACCAGCGCGTACGATGCTGCCATTGCAAATTATTTAAATTCCAAATACAGCGGCGAATCCTCGCTGCCCGATACCCTCAATGTCGGCTTAAAGATGTCGCAAAAAATGCGCTACGGCGAAAATCCCCACCAGTCTGCGGCGCTTTACGGAAATTTTTCCAAGTATTTCAGGCAGTTGCACGGCAAGGAGCTTTCATATAACAATATAGTCGACATCAGCGCGGCGACAGAGCTGATATCTGAATTCGACAGGCCAACCCTCGCCATATTAAAGCATACCAATCCTTGCGGGGCGGCCACGTGCGACAGCCTTCTCGAAGCCTGGAAGCAGGCTTTTGAGACCGACAAGCAGGCCCCGTTCGGCGGAATAATCGCCATGAATGGCAGGCTCGAAGCGGATCTCGCCGCGGAGATTTCCCACATATTCTCGGAAGTAATCATCGCTCCGGATTTTTCCGACGAGGCTCTTGAAATACTGACAAAGAAAAAGAATTTGCGCCTGATGATATCGAATTACAGGTGCGGAGCGTCGCTCCAATTCAAAAGCGTAATAGGCGGGGCGCTCGCGCAGACAGGAGATTTTGTGGCAGAGCCGCGCGAAGCCATGAAAGTAGTTTCCAAGCGCCAGCCTACGGAAGATGAATGGCGGGCGATGCTTTTCGGCTGGAAAGTTGTCAAGCACGTAAAGAGCAACGCCATAGTATACGCCGGAAGCGAGCGCACTCTCGGGATAGGAGCCGGACAGATGTCCCGCGTTGACAGCTCCAGGATCGCCGTATGGAAAGCCGGCGAAGCGCAGCTCTCCCTCAAGGGGAGCGCAGTGGCTTCAGACGCGTTCTTCCCGTTTGCCGACGGCCTCATAGCTGCCGCGAATGCCGGAGCGACAGCCGCCATACAGCCGGGGGGATCCGTGCGCGACGAAGAAGTCATAGCCGCAGCGAACGAACATGATATGGCGATGGTCTTCACCTCCATAAGGCATTTCAGGCATTGATAATTGCATGAGAATCTTCCCGCTGAACATCTCAAAATCATTCGCTATGGCGATGGCCATGGCGGCGGTGGCGTTTTACATACTCACTGCCGGAGGATGCGACTTCGGCTCGGCGGAAGTTGTGAAGGAGGTAAACGAGCCCCATTATCTGCGCGCGCAGGAAGAACTCAGGCGCGGCAATGTGAAGGAAGCAATGAGCGCGTTCCTAAAAGTGACGGAAAAGCGCACAGACGCTCCCGAATCGCACTTTGAATTGGGCAGAATCTATCTCGACCAGATGAAGGATCCGATCCAGGCGATTTACCATTTTAGAAAATACCTCGAATTAAAGCCGAATTCCCAAGCCTCTCCCATGGTTCGGCAGATGATAGAAACCGCCCAGAAACGCTTCGCCGCAACCCTGCCAGAGACTCCTTACGAAAACAATATCAGGCGCCTCGAGCTCGAGGAAATCATACAGCGCATGCAAAAGGAAAATGTCGAGCTAAAGCACAAGCTCAACGCAGCGATAGCCACAATAGACAAGCTCGAGGCCGCACAAAGCATGCGACTCGCCAATGCCTCAACAGGCAGCGCGCGGCAAGAGGTTCTGAACAGCGCAAGCAAAAATCCTCCAGAAAGTCCGAGCCAAAATCGCGCGAACAGAAATTCCGGCATCAATGTCAGGCGCGACATTCCAAGCACATACACCGTTCAGCCCGGTGACACTCTCAGCAGCATAAGCAGAAAGATTTACGGCACGGTAAACAAATGGCGCCAAATTTATGACGCAAATCGTGACCGCATGGCTACACCATCGTCTTTAAAGCCGGGGCAAGTATTGAGGTTAAAGCGATTGTAGTTTCTCTCCGGCACAGCCATATTTGGAACGGCGCGCCCCTCCCAGGCATCAGGCGGATCCGGAAGTTTTATTGCAAGCATAAAATCCGAACCTGCCTCAATCCTATCCAAGGCGGGCATATTGAAGATTTTGCCTGATTGTTCCGCCCCAATCCTCATATACTCATTAATCAGTCATTAAAACCTTTACAGTGGAAGTCTCTCCGTCTTTGCAAATTGTTATATCCCTAAATTTGGCAATTTTCCCTGACAAATCTCTGGCGTCCAGCTCCACTCTTCCCCCGCCGTCGGAATCGGAGACGACAAACTTGACGTACTTCGCGCTTCCCGAACTCGTATTTTCGCCCGATACTCTGCCGTCCATAACCACCTCCTGGGGGGCATGCTTCGCGGTGGATCTGGACCACCAGGATGTCGACGCTTTTCTCTCCCTGCCTATCCTGAAGAGCTCCGCTATGTTTGCCGGATACAAATGGGTCGGCGGGCCGAACTTTAGAGTCAACATATTTGTGGATAAATCCTCCTCGCATGACATCGCAATGGCATTCATATTCTCCCAAGCGGCATCGCCGTTTAATATGTTTATCTTCTTGCAAAAAAAGTTTTCCGCCTTTGCGCCTATGATTTTTGCGCTTCCCTCGAATCTGAGCCCCAAGGAAGCTTCGTAGATGGCTTTTGCCAAACCTTCCGGTTTCTCCTCGCAAACTTGGCTCGTATTCCAGGCAAAGAGCGTTCCGCTCGGGGCGTTCGTGCTTACAACCCGCACCGCGACGTCGTCTACGACCTCCGAACCGTTGGAATCTACGTACGACACAGACGCCGAAACAACGCACGGGGCAGTCTCGTATCCCGTGCGCTCAGACACCGTTCCACTGACGAGTTCGCGCGGATAGGAATCCTCAGAACGCGCCGCCGATACAATCTGCAAATTGTCTATTCCAGCCAAAGCAGGCAGGTGTTTCCTCCACCAATCGGCGCTTTGCTCCTGTATGCTCTCGGTTTCGATGGGATATGTTTGAACTGTCGCGCGCAACCCGTCGAGATCGACGCTCATTACGAGGACGTTCTTTGAAGAGGGATTGCAATCGGCAGGATATATATCTTCCTCAACACTGACCCACGAAAAATCTCCGGAGGTATTTTCGCGCTCGTATTTTACTGAAACTCCCGCCAGAGACAAATCGGGTCTGGAACTTACGGAGACAGAAGATATTTCTCCGGAATCCATGTCAAGATTGGCGGAATCCGAAGGCGAAGACAAGATGTTTAAAAGAGGAAGCCCAGATCCGGAATAGTCAAAGTAGGCGACAAAATTCGGCGCCCATTTGAGGACGCGCGCAAGCGCCTCCGCGCACGACAAGTCTCTCGCTTCATCAAGAAGCATTTTTGCATCAACGGAGATATTGCCCAATCCGAACATAGCGCCCGAACTTACCGCGTATGAAAGTATATCTGAAACCTGTTCTCCAACGCCTATTTTTTCACCTTCGGAATTTTGCCCGAGAACGACTTTGCTTCGCATTACAGGGGATAGGACAACCTCTCCTGAAGCGGTATCCGCGCTTTTCCACAGCTGCTGATAGACTATTTTCTCCATATCCGCCCACGGACTCTCCACGAGCATCTCGGAATTTTTAGATTCGCCTGAACAATATTTGGGAAGCTTGGCAACGCTTCCATAGAATCGCCTTTCGCCGCCGTCGAAAAGTTCGACGACGTCTCCAATCGAAAACCTCCCAACCGCGGAGTCTGATGAAAAGCGCAAGTTGAGAGAATCCGGCGCGGCGCTTCTTCTGGAAATCCGAACCGAACACACTCCCATTTCCGAGGCGGGCAAAATCTCTGAAAGATGTTTTATAAAGAGCGCCATGTCACATTCCCGATTTTAGATACTTTAATTGTTCGGCGCTTTCTGAAATAAGAGCCTCTAATTCGTCGATGGCGCGCCCGAGCTCTTCAAGTCTTGCGCTCAGTTCGCTCACTGACTCTGAAATGTCATCTTGGATTTGTTGTGTTTCCTCTTCCATATTATACCTGTAGCGTAGCCGCGCCCGAAAATTCGTAGCGGGCGGTTGTTATCAATCCATCGCATGAGACTTTTACGCGCGTCGGGGAAGCCTCTGAGAGGGAGAATGTCCGCCCATGCTCCCCTCCCGTTTCTATTTTAAGCGTCGCTGAACTCAACGAGTGGATTTCCGACGCGTGTAAAATTGCGAAGGTTTCCGCATTCTCCTGCGAAGAGTGCGAGCGCTCTATTTCAAAGGAGACCGAGCAAACTGCGTTCCCCCTGTCAAAAACGCGCGCCAAGCGGGAATCTACCGCGTATTCAGTCTGGCATCTTCTGCGCGATTCAACGGAAAAATTTTTAGGAATTTCACCGTGCGGGTTCAATTCGAGAGACGAAATTATAATTTTCATTGCAAAACCGACTGCGCTTTAAATTTTACCGATATTTTTTTTGTCTGACCATCTTGGGAAAAGGACCATGGAATATTGTCCGACAGAGTAATCCTGCCGTATCCGCATTCCATTGGAGGCAGCCATTTGTGAAGTGAGCGCGAAAGGATCTCCGCCATTGTTAGGAGTGAGGGAGCCCCCGATGATATTCTAAAATCCCTAGATATATCAACGCAAACTTCCACTTCTGAAAATGTCGGTCCCGCCGCGTATTTTGAAGCCTTTAACGGCATGGGCTCCCTTACAATAATCTTGAGCCCTTTTGCCGATTGGGAGGCTGTGGAGGAATCTATAGCCTCCGCAAAAATATCCGCGCAGCGCAAATCGGCCATGCCGAGCAAATACTTGAAAATCGAGCGCTGAAGCCTTTCCAATGTTCCCATATCAAATATTCTCCAAAGACTTTGAATCCGCCTTTCGCGGAGCCGCCCCCGACGAAACGCCCTTGCGGGAGTCTCCGGTACTGATTCCAAAGATCGGGCGCGATACGGGAAGTTCCCCGCGCGAAACCCTCAAAAGCGTCTCGCGGGCGATATCGGCATGCTTCTGCTGGCTCTGGCTCATTTCGATTGACGGCACGCGCAAATGCAGGCTTTCAACCGCGAGGCGAAGCGCGCATTCTTTGAGTTCCGGTGGAATTCTCGAATGGTCGGCATCAAGCATATTGCAGCCTCCTGCGGCGATTTCGGCGCGTATGCGCATGACGATATTCGAAATTATCTCGCCTGCGATATCGCTTTCGGGTTCCCTCAATCTCTGCGCTTTGAGCAGTTCAAGCTGGGGCTTGTTCAGAGCGCTGTCGAGATCGGCGCTGGTAATGACAATCCAATCCATATAAAATCCGCGGGAAAAGGAGCGGAGACGGACATCTCCGCTCCTTTCAATATCCGCTATTCTCCTTCCTGAACTTTAAGTTTTCTCACGCCGAGATTGCTCGCGGCAACAATGCTTGAATAATGTTCGACGGTTAAGTCGGTGTATTTTGCATGTTCGTCGCAATATACGCGGAAAGCCGAACCTTCCTCCATTGGAGTGTAGAACCGCTTCAAGTTTGAAGCCTCGTCTTTTGATATGCCGTCGCGCGCATAAAATGCGTATATCTCGTTCCCTATGACCCGCGCCTTTTCAGACGGAGAACTCTGGTAGCGCGCCGACATAACTTCGACTCCTTCGAGAAGGAATTTTGAAGCCAGCTCGTTTTTAACCATGGCGCCGGCCTTGAATGCCACCGCGCTGTTTTGGCTCTCGTATGCCGTCATGCGCAAATCCCAGGCGGACTCTCCGAATAGGATTCTGTTCGGGCGCACGCCGCTCTCGTCTGCTGCCGACATTAGCATCTTTCGGATGTCGGCGTCCGGATTGGAGGACGAGTTCCAAACCGCAGGCTCCGAATCGCCCCCGGAAGCGATTGTATCGAGCGCTGCCACCGCCCTGCGCAATTCGTTGCGAAGCAGCCTCTGCAAGAGCATTTGCACATACCTCTCCTGCCAATCGTCTCCTGCCACTTCGTCGTGGTCGACGCGTATGGTAAGGCCCTTGTTGATTGTTTTCTCGTTGACGCTCTCGCCGTCGTACCTGACGCGCTTGAACTCCGAACCTATGGCGCGGACATCGTCGCTTTCGGAGTAGAATGCTTGGGCGTTGTCGCTGCGCTTGAATTCAAACCTCCGCCCGACGGGAATGGGCGGGGCTATGAAATCGAGCAGCGCGGCGGTGTTTTCAGGATCGACCCACCCCGTAGTGAAAGCGGTGAGCGCCTCGGAATAATTCCCGGCCGTAAATTTATTTTCGTTGGCGGCTATGATGTTTTCTTCCTGCATGGCTTAGTTCTTTCTAATTATTACGTATGCGATTTTTGTAGTTCCGGAAGTCCCCGCCGCATCGAGATTGAAAACGACGGAATCCTCCCCGGGCACGGCCGAAACGGTCTTCGCGGAACCCGCCCCGGACGCTATGGAAGCGACCACGACATCTTCGGCTGAAACGCCCGTAGCCGGCATTGTTGAAGAGGTAGTCGACGTATCCCAAGTGTGGATTCCGCAAGCGAGCACTCCATATGCCCTGTCCCCGAATCCTGCTGGGTCTACCTCGACTATGCCTCCGCTCGAAGCCGAGCACATCGCGACGCCCACCTTGTAGGAGCCGTCCGACGGAACGGCGGACACTTTGCCGTTGGCGGACGTATAGAGATCGCTTCCGGCTTGGATAGCCCCGGCTGCCACGCACATGAATGTGCTTTCCGCGCAACCCGGAAGGGCGACGGCAAGCAACTCGCCCTTTTCCCCCTCGTCAGTGCATACTCCGAATGGCTTGTCGGACGCTCCGGCGACGAGTATTTCGCCCTCTCGAATTCCGTGTTTCACCACGAGGTTCGCGCCGTCTATGTCGGCGCCGGCGGTCATTGTCACGCTGCCGGCATGTGTTCCCGCCGCGATATTTCCAAATATCCCTGCGCGGGCGGTCTTCGCAAAAAATCCGCATGCGGATTCGACGAAGCTATGTATGATTTTTTTCATTATTTTTCCTTTTTTTTTGTTAAGCCGCGCGAATGCGGGCGCGGCATGGTTAAATGTATTCCTTGCGCACCGCCGCAAAACTTTTCACATACGGCTCTCCGAGCCTAACGCTGCGTTCGCGCGCGAGTTCGGCCATTCCTGAATGCCTGATCCTCCGCTCCGACCCTTCGCGGCGGCAAATTTCCAAAGATCCTCCACTTAATTCTTTCTTCAATGCGGCCACCCTTTCGCAAAGGGCTATCTCCTTTACAGCAGACCTGACCCCTTCCGCCCTTTTGACGCACTTGCGGGCGCGGTCGGCAAGGTTTGAGGCTTCTTTGGAAAAGTTCTCCGCCCCATGGCTATGCCCTCTCGAAGCTTTTGAACCCGGAGGAAAGGCAGATATTATCCGGCCGCTTCCGGATATGTTCGGATTATTGGTCAGTCCAACCGATATGAGTTTTACCGGACGGAACTTTCCGTCTTCAGTGCTCTCCATCTGCCATCGCGGAGACATTGCCGAAATTTCTCCGCTCTCGATTCTTTTCAAAATGTCATTGCCGTAAGCCGCCACGACGGCGATTCCGCCCTTAGTCAGGCATATCCTCTTGATTTTTCCAACAACCCGGCAAGAGCGCCTGGGCTTAGAGTCGTCGGGATGGCCTATATATATCGGAACTCCCCCGTAAAAGAATTTTGCAATGCGAGACGAATGGAGCATTTTGCGGGCGGCTTTCTCATCGACAACCTGAATTCCGTTTGCATGGGGCCATTCACCGTAAGGGCACAAGACCTGCAAGACTTCCCTATCGAATTTCATTCTCGCCCCTCCCTTCCTGCACCTGAACAGGCGAATCCCCTTCCGGCTGCTCCCCCGATTTTTTAGAATCTGAAATATCCCCCTTTGAAGTTCCATTTTCGGGGGCACATCTCTCGTCGGAAATTTCCTTTGCAAGAGGAAATGCGAATCGCCTTGCCAATTCGACCGCGTCTGGCTTTAAGCCGAGGGCACAAAGCCTCTCCATAATTTCAAGTTCGCATTTGTGAGCCTCGTAGTCTGGAAGTTTTAATCTGAACTTTGCGAGCGGCTGGACATCTCCAAATACGAGCTTTATAACTCTGGAATCTACATTTCTGTTTAGCGTGTCGCTGATATTGGCTGCGTCGTCCTCCTCTATCATTGTGCTCTCATACCATTGGGCGCTCGCTCCGACTTTGTCGGAACCGCTCATGGTCGACAAATCGCTCCCGCGCCAAAGCGCGCAAAGCATTCTATCCATGCGCTCGACTATTGCCGGATAGGGCAACTGGCCGCTTGTCGAAACATCTATCGCCTCTATGTCGGTGCCTTCGGACAACACAGCATGAAATTCCGCCCCGAACTCCGCTACGGCTTCGCATGCGGCCTCCCATTGGGGCGAGCCAGGATAGGCATCGGTTTTAGCCTTTATTCCAGGCATTCCGTTCCGCTCGCAGTAAACAAGCCAATCTTTCAATGGCAACTCCTTAAAAATGTGCGCTATTGACGACGGAAACATGAGGCCGTCCCCGCGCGATACCATCCATTCGCCAGGATTTAGCTTCTCGCCTGATCCGATCTGGGACTCGCTCTTTAAAAGCCTGAGAACTCCGGTCGTGTTCTCGAAAAGCCAAAGGGGATATTGCTCGAATGCGCCGCGCAGAGAGCCGGACTTTATTTCAAAGCGCATTCTGTGGACGGCGTACCTCATTGCGACGCTGTCCATCATCTGGGATATTAAAAGCCTCAATCCCCCGCATTCGTTTCCGTCCACGCGGCTGCGGGTTTCAAGAGTCGCATAAAACTCCTCGAGGGCCATTTTATGTTCGCGGGCAGCGGGGCTTTCTTCCAGAAGGACAACCTCGCTTTCAAGGCGCGCTACGGACTTTTTGCGCTTGAGGTTCAATCCGCAGATTACATCGTCCCGCGCGAGTATGGATTCAAAAATCCTCGCGGCTCCTCCGAGCCTCCCCTCTTCAAATGCCTCAAGCGCCCTTGATAAAACGTCGGGGCGAAGGTTTTTCACGGTATTGAAGCGCGCGCGCAATGTGTGCGACAGCGTATTAGGCGTCTGGTATTTTGCGTTCATGGCGCCATAATATCAATTATTATATATCACTCAAAATTAACTTTTGATGTTTTGGACAAAGGAAGATTTTTTGATATTTTGTCCATTTTTAGAAATTCGCCGCCACTGCGACTTCAAACCTGGCGCATTGTCCATCTGCACGCGCGCATTCGCTATGAACAGGGGCCCGGGAACATAAGAAACCGAAATACCGCATTGCCAAAAGCGCCGCAATTTCCGAAAGGCATGATGCCTTTCAAAAAATGGGAATTTAACCAATCCGCCTATATTGCATTCGCCGCGGACAAGCTTTACATTCAAAACACATTCAAACAAATGCAAGATTGCCGCTGCAACACCATGGCAACGGTGACATTTCCAAACCGCTTGCATGAACCATGCCTGGAAAGGGAAAAGCACAAAGGCAAAAAAAACGTCCCGCAATGGGGACGCTTCTAAAAACTGAAATTTAACCGAAACGCCTATATGTACATTCCGTCTGCAATGTCAGGTTTTGTTTCGAGGCTGTTCCAAGCCGATACAAAATCCTCGCCGCAGGAGGCAAACAGCGGTGATATCTCCAAGTCGATCGAAGGAATCCCGTCCGCGTCGAGAGGAACGCTTTTCCCGACGGAAGCGAGCCATCTTGCGAACTGTTTTTTCTGATCTGCCTTGCACGTCGCCGGAGAATCTACCCCTTCGGCATTCTTTACGGGGGAAAATTCGTCTCCGCGCGCGCCCTCTATAACTACGGGATCTTTCGCCATCGGCAAAGCGTCGAAGACAAACATTTCAAATTTTATTCCATTGGGTTTGTCGGGCTTTACCACATTTCCATCTTCGCCTACAAAGGGTATCTTTTTATCCGCGCGGTGGAAAGGCAAGCCCTCTCCCGAAGCTCCGCCTCCGAGGCGCTCCACAAAGCCCCTGTCCAAAATGTGAATTGCCACACTTCCGGCGACAAACCTCAGCCTGCCATCGGCTTCCCGCTGCTCCTGATAAGACTTGGGAAGATCGGAATATTCTACGACGCAAAGTTTGCCGTCTTTCATGCAAAAATGCCCAACCTTTTCAAGGGGATAAGCCTTCGGAATCATCTTCGACGACATTTCTGATTTGCCCAATATGTGGAAACCGAGGAAGTACGGGTCTATGATATTTACAAGGGGATTATCCACCTGGAAATAGCTGATGCAGTCTATCCCGCGGCGTTTCAACTCTTCTAAAGCCCCGCTGCGAAACATTGCGCGCAAGCAGCCGCCGTGCCCGTCGGGAGTCATCGCAATCTTCCCCTTTTCCTCCAATATTATTTCCCCGCGGGGAGTCACGGCCGGCATCAGCCCCTGCTTAAAGAATATAACGTCCTCCTTTTTCAACCCGAAAAAATTATTCTCCTCGAAGAATGCGCGGGTCCTGGCGTCATTGATATGGCTTGTCATCACAAGCCAAGGAATTGAAACTCCATATTTGCGCGAAGCAGAAAGTATTTTTTCGGCGAATACTTGGAAGAGGCTTTTGCCCTTCACGGGAGTCACTTTAAAAAGCCCCTTTGGAGCGTCAAATCCGAGCCGCGTTCCCTGTCCCCCCGCAACGACAAACGCAGCCAACCTTCCAGACCGTATCGCTTCCTCGCCAACTCTTTTTGCCTCCGACCATTCGGGATCGGAGGATTTATCGGGCGGCAGAATCTTATAGGGCGCTGGCTCGAGGCCGGAAAAATCGAAAGCCTCAGACTTTCCATTTCCCAAGACCAGGCTGTCAACCAATCCTCCAAGCTCCTTCAAATCGACCTGACCAAGCTGCGCAAGCAAAGCATCGCGCTCCGCATCGCAGAGAGAATCAAAGTATTTGAATACGCCCCCCTGGCCTGCTGCTTCAAATTTTTCCCTGAGTTCCATTTCCATACATCTTTCTCCTCGCATTCGGCAATTCGCTTATTCGGCAAAGCCGTCCGGATGGGTGCTGTGCCATCTCCATGCGGTTTCGATTATGCTGCGAACATCTTTGTATTCTATTTTCCAGCCGAGCTGGGACTTTGCCTTTTCGGAGTTGGCATACAAAGCGTCAGGATCACCGGGGCGGCGCGGCGACATTTCGTACGGAACATCGAGACCGCTTACCTCTTTTACGCCTTTTATTATATCCATTACTGAATTGGGGGTGCCGGTGCCGAGATTGTAATGCAAAAACATTCCGTCGCCGTCGAGCTTATCGAAAGACGCTATGTGCGCGCGGCTCAAATCGTCGACGTGGACGTAGTCGCGCAAGCAGGTGCCGTCCGGCGTGTTGTAATCGCCTCCAAAGATTTTCAGGGCGGGCCTTTTCCCCATAGCGGCATATATAGCCAGCGGTATCAGATGGGTTTCAGGCTTGTGGTCTTCGCCTATTGAAGCGTCGGCTGCCGCCCCGCTCGCGTTGAAATAACGGAAGGCGACCGAATTGAGACCGTACGCTTTGGCGCAATTCTTGAGAAAATTTTCGACGTCGAGCTTAGTCTGCCCGTACGGATTTATCGGATGCTGCGGCATGTCCTCTACTATCGGCAGGCTTTCCGGGATACCGAAGGTCGCGCAAGTCGACGAGAACACAAATTTCTTAACTCCATGCTTGAGCATTGTATCAATCAAGGAGACGACCCCGCACAAATTGTTGTCGTAGTATTTTATCGGATTGGATACAGATTCGCCGACATTGATGAATGCGGCAAAATGCATTACCAAGTCTATCTTTTCCTTATCCAAAACATTCCCGACAAACTCGCCGTCGGCGAGATCTCCCCTATAAAATTTGACGGACGGAAGCAAAGCCGCTTTGTGCCCGTAAACTAAATTGTCCAAAACGACCGGATTATGCCCGGCCGCTATTAATTGCCTTACGCAATGGCTGCCGATATATCCGGCACCTCCTATAACGAGAACATTCATATTATAATCCTTGAATTTTATTGAAAAATGCGATCCTGCGCGCCACCAAATATACGAAAAAAACGCGAACAGCCGCTATATTAGACGAGTTTCGCCCCGTCTCCGGCAGCGCAATCGAAAACCACGGGCTTCTTGCCAAATCGCTTGGCATAGGCGATTGCCACATCGTCGGCGTCGCTTTCGGAGAAAGACGAATCTGTGAGAGCCATTACAGCCCCTCCGAAACCACCACCGCTGAGCCTGGCTCCGTAAACACCATTTCGATTTTCGAGAAGATCAACAAGGCAGTCGAGCTCGTCGCACGAATTCTCGAATAGCAGCTGGGAACTTCTGTGCGAGGCCGTCAGCAACTTGCCCACGCCCGATATGTCGCCCGACAGCAATAGCTCCCTGGCGCGCATTACGCGCGCGTTTTCCTCTATGACATGCTTTGCGCGGCGATAGACGTTTTCTTTCATCGCTGCCTTGGCTGATTCGAGATCCTCGAGGGAAAAGGCTCTCAGCAGGCGCTCGTCTCCGCCTGCCGACAGTATTTTTGCAGCTTCCGCGCACTCGGCGTGGCGCGCGGCATAGAAGCCATCGACAAGAGCGTGCTTCTTTGTGGAATTAAACAGCCAAAATTTGCAGCCCTCAGGAAGCGGATAGGTCGAAAAATCCTCTGCCAGGCAGTCTATGAAAACAATCGAGTTAGCCTTGCCGAATCCCGATACACCTTGGTCGAGTATGCCGCACGGCATTCCGAGAAACTCGTTCTCGCTCTTTCTCCCAATGCGGACAAGCGTTTTCAAGTCCGCCTTGAATCCAAAAAGCGACGACATCGCAAACGCGCTGGACATCTCAATTGCAGCCGAAGAGCTCAATCCTGCGCCGCCGGGAAGATTGCTGATGTCGAGCATGTCGAAGCCGCTTTCGGCGGACATTCCCGCCTCTTTCAAAAATTTGAACACGCCCAGCGGATAGTTTACCCAATTGTATTCGCGCCGGCGCGGAGTCAAATCGCCCATATCCACCTCGACCACCTCGCGGCTCCTTATGCTTCCGAAGCGGAGCTTTCTGTCCTGACGCGGGGCGAGAGCCACCATCACGACCTTGTCTATGGCAACTCCCATTACCAAACCGCCGTTGTAATCGGTATGGTTTCCTATAAATTCAATGCGCCCCGGCGCCTGGGCGAAAATTTCGGCATTCCTGCCGTAAAGCTTTAAAAATTCCTCAGAAAGTCTGTCTTTCATCTCTGAAACCCAAAAAAATCTCTACTTTATAAAGAGCCCGGAAAATGCCACATAAAGCGCTATTGAAACAGCCAAAACGGAAACTCCGGCAATTTTTGCCCCCGCCGACGACTCAAGATTCATATTCTCGTTTACGGGCATCGACACGTCCTGTTTGAGAGGCTTTACCAGGGTCATCACCAGCATCAGCACGAGCGTCAATGCAAAAGTTATTGCAATACGGTTGAGGAACGCTATGTCGCCGAACCAATGCTGCAGTATGAAATATATCACCGGCCCCATCAGCATGCCCACAGCGCCCGAAAAACGCGGAGCCCTGCGGCTAAACATTCCGAAAATAAACACCGCGAGGATTCCGGGCGAGAGATAGCCCTGGAACTCCTGAATGAAGGTAAACACCCCCCCGAACTTCGGATTGCCAAGCATCGGCGCAACAAAGCAGCCTATCAAGGCAAACAAGATCACCGCAACCCTTCCGACTATTACCAAATGCCTGTCGCCAGCCGACGGCCTGATGAATTTTTTGTAGATGTCTATCGAAAAAATCGTGGAGGCCGCATTTAACATCGCCGCCAAAGAACTGACCACCGCTCCGAGAAGAGCAGCAAATATAAAACCCCTCAAACCGAAACCTTCGGGAAGAACTTTGCTTATCAGAAGCCCGAAAGCCGAATCATATTTGTATCCGAATAAGGTCTGCTCGAAGCTCTTGTCTCCGCGGGAATCCACGTGCTTCTTGTTCCAAGCGTCCACAAGCGCTTTGGGCGAATCTGTTTGGCTGCCGGAGTTTAACTCAGCCCAGCCATTGTCGTAAACGTAATACCTCTTATAGAGGGAACCGTCCTTCTTCGCCGCGTCGTAGGAGTCGCGGAGCGCCTTCAATTCCGATGCGCTTAGAACCGCGACCTTAACGGGATTGCCGGCGCTGTCTTTGCGCCCCAGCTCGTAGGTGAAATCTTTTTCGGCGGCCTTGGAGTCGAATTCTATGCCGCGCGAATCGAGAGAATCAAAATATATGGTGGAATACGCCTTCGCATTCTCCGTCAGTATCTTTTGATCGCCTTTGTCAGACAGAGCCTGCTCGTGCGCGAAAAGGTTGAATGCAATTATGCCGGGTATCACTATTATGAAAGGTATTATCAATTTTAAACCGGCGGCAAACATTATTCCCTTTTGCCCCTCCGCCAGGCTCGACGCGCCGAGAGTGCGCTGTATTATGTATTGGTTGAATCCCCAATAATAAAAATTGGGAATCCACAAGCCGATTATCAGGGCGGTCCAAGGTATTTCCTTGTGGTCCGAAGGCATAAACATCGTCAGTTTGTCGGCGTTCAGGGTCATGAATTTCTCCATAACTCCGGCGTCCTTGAGACCCGCCAAAGTGGACGGATCTATCGTGCGCGTAGTCGCTATTTGCGCGACATCTTTTGCCGCAAATGCGTCGAAAGCAAAATACGCTATCAACCCTCCGCCCACGATGAGGGCGGTTCCCTGCAATAAATCCGCCCACGCACACGCCTTGAGGCCGCCGGCGCACACGTATATGGCGGCTATCACTCCTATCGTCCAGCACGCCGTAGCTGTATTTATCTCAATCGGAATATCCGCTCTATGCCCGAAAACCGTGTCGGCTACCGTCGCACCAGAGTATATAACCGCGGTGATGTTTACCAGCACGAGAACAACAACCATCAATACCGACATTATCGTTCGGGAAAACGCGTCGAATCTGTATTCGAGAAACTGCGGGACAGTGTAAATTCCGCTCTTGAGGAACTTCGGCAAGAATAAGAACGCCACAAACACGAGGGTAATTGCAGCCATCCATTCGTAGCTGGCTATCGCCAATCCGGAAATTCCGGCTGCGCTACCGCTCATTCCCACAAACTGCTCGGTCGATATGTTTGCCGCTATTAGAGAAATCCCTATCAGCCACCACGTGAGTCCTCGCCCCGCAAGAAAATATCCCTCGCTTCCGGCTTCTCCGCGGCTTTTTATCAAGCCAACGGCTACTACTGCTATTATAAATAGGATAAAAACTGTTATATCGGTTAGTACGTTGAAATTCATAATAAAGACCAATATGCCGATTTGAAAAAATTTGTCGAACTTTTTTATCTCTTTTGGGGCTATTGCTTTTTTGCCATATTGCCAGGTGTCGTTTACTGTAAACCCGCCGCCGCCACCTTTGGCTTGGCAATAAATTTTTAATTATCCGATACTTTTGCCATTATATTACATTCCGGAAAGCAATCCGCAAAATGCCGCATCGCAAAAATGCCAAATTCGTTGACAAGATTCGCCCCTGATGAAATAACCCTCCAAAATATGTTTTTGCCCGCAATATTAACCAGCATAAGCCTCTATCTTTGCGAAGGCGGATTTTTTGCGCGCGCAAATTTCCGCGCCTTGGCGTTCTTTGCCCTCGCGCGGGCAGTCCTCAATGCCAGCCTTCCAAGAGCTAAAAATGAAAGCGAGAAAATCTAAATATTGCTCTATATTCGATAGCGAGCTTGAAAATTCGCTCGACGAAACGCTCGGTAAAATAGCGGCGGAAGTCTCTTTGAGCCCGATAGCGCCGCGCCTGGATTTCCTCATTCTCGGAGGCAAGTACGGGCGCGGCGAAGGAGAGGCGATGTGCGGAGACGGAATGAAGCCGCGCCTGCGCGAAAACCTCGATTTCTTTGTCTTTTCTAAAGGCTCAAATTCAGAAACTCTTTCGCGCATAGATAAATTCTTTTCGACTATGGAGCGCAGTTGGAGCGCAAAACTTGGCGTCAAGGCGCGCTTCGCCAGGGCTTGCCCGACTTCGCGCGCGGCAAAGCTATCAGATTCTCTGGCATTTCGCGAAATGACATTCGGGCACAAGGTCGTTTATGGCGACGCGCAAAAGTTCAAGCGCATTTTCCGCAAAAACTCCAGAAGGAAAATAGCTCCAGAGGAATTTGCAAAACTTCTGATGAACGCCTCTTCAGAACTGCTTATCTCGATGAAAGCCCTCGACGCGGAGGAAGCGGACCTAAAAAAATTCTATTGCGACATGCACAAAACCGTCCTCGCCTGCGGCGACGTCCTGCTGTACACACTCAGGCGTTTCCGCTTCCGCTCGGACGAAAAGCTCGCACAAATCGAATTGCTCGGCCCGGAGGATTTTCACGGCATAGCCCGCTTCAAGGACGCCTACCGCCTATCGCTCGGATCGCAAGACGCGAGCCAGACTCCATGCGACCGCGCCTCTTTGAGGACCCAAGCCAGCGAAGCCTGCTCCATTGCGCTTATGGTTTTAAAAAAATTTCGCTCGGAAATTCAGGCAAATTCCCACCGAACTCCTGCGAGGGCCATAGGAAATGCTTGGGTTAATAGAAAATTGAAACGGCATTTTTCCTATTTGGGAATAAGCGAAGGGCTTTTTGACAACCCAATGGACGCGGCAATTAAAATTTCTGAGAGGTTCCTCGCAAAACCCGATTCGGCAGGCATCGACGAAATACGCGCCCACATCGAAATCCTTAAAGAGATTAAATAAGCCTCTGCCGCCGCAAACATCGGATCGGACCAGAAGCTCTAAAAAGCCAAATTTCATATGCATTCAAAAGAAGACATCTGCGCTAATGTTCCCGCTACGCGCAAAATAAACGCATACTACCTTATAAGCGGACTCGGCTGGGAGCGCGCCGAAAAAAATGCTTTCTTATCCGGAGACCTTCCTTTTAGGAGAAAGTTAAAATCCCAAAGCGGATCTTTCCCATTGGCGGGCATCTGGACCGGAAGGGCGCCGCGCGAACACGGGTTCTTTTCCCTCTTCCATTTCGATAGAGAAAATTCCCCTTTTGGAATTTTTCGATATTTGAAATTTCTATTTGGAGCAGGTCTACACCCAAAATGCATCATGAATCGCAAGTTCTCGAGAGAGCTTGCCGCCAAGGCTTTCGCTTCGGCAAGGGGATTTAGCCGATCTTTTCGAATTTACAATATGCCATATGACAGGCTCCCGCTTTTTGACTGCCGCCCAAAGAGGGATATTTTGGAACAAGATTCAGCCCTCCCCTTTAAAAATATCAGCGATATTCTCCGGGAAAGCGGAATTCCGCACATCATTTACGAGCTCGATGAAAGCGGCGGAGGAGGAATTGACGGGCTCATAAAGTCCATTGATAAGAATCCCGATTTCATCTTCGTACGCGAAAACGCTTTTTATTCTTTCGCGCGCAGAAATGTCGGAAGCGATGAAAGCCTATCAAATGGGCTAAAAATCTGCGAAAGGCGAATCTGCCGATTGATGGAAGCTTTAAAATCCACAGGCCGTCCCTTTGATCTTACTGTAATATCGGACCGCGGAATGACCCAGAAACAGTATTCCGCAAACCTGAAAAAAATTCTATCCTCCCTGCCCCTCAAATTCGGGCGCGACTACGTCTCGTTCTCTGACTTCTCGATGTTGCGCCTATGGTATCTAAATGAAAATGCCCGGGACACGGTACATAAAAGGCTGTCAATGCCGGATTGCCGCGGAAGATTTGTGGGAGATGTCGAGAAAAAAGCATTGGGCATAGATTTTCCGCGCCGGTCGGAATTCGGAGAAGACATATTTGCCATGAATCCCGGAGTGGCGATAGAGCCAAGCGATATGGGCAAGGAAGCTCCAAGCCAAATCTACGGATTTTCCACGGACAGCCCCGATTCATTTGCCGCCTTGCTTTCAACGCGCCAACCTCCGCCGGAAATTAAAGAAATCTGCGGGATCTTCGACATGATGCGGAAAGACATAGAAGAATCTGCACCCCAGCACGCTTGATGCGATGCATGATTTATCCGAAATCGCACCCTATATTGTTTTAAAATTAAATCATGCTTCACTCGCAAGCCCCCGCGACACATTAGCGGGGCGGTGTGCGAAGCCGCAGAAAGCTGAGCAAATTTCCCCTCCCCCATCTCGAAGGGACATGCATACGGCGACAACAAACGGAGCGGAACCGGCTTGTCAGACTTTGAATGGAGCCGCGCGCGTTGCCAGCGCTTAAATAAAGCATTAAAAAAAAGGCGCGCTCCTTGTTTACGATGGAACGCACCCTGCCCTGCATGCAAATCAGCCCGCCGGCGCGGGCGCTAAAACTAAGCTTCGACGTCCACAGCGCGGTATGAATCCAGGAGCTTTTTATCTCCCTCGACAGTCTTGTCGCTCTGGCCGTGCTCCATTCCGAGTATTCCGCGATACCCCTTGTCCCATATGTGCTTGAAGACGTTTTTATAATTGATCTCCCCTGTACCAGGCTCCTTGCGCCCGGGATTGTCGCCCTGCTGAAAATAGGCTATTTCCTCCCAAGCGGTGTCGATATTTTGAATCAGATTTCCCTCGGTGACCTGCTGGTGATACAAGTCGTCGAGAATTTTAATGCTCGGGCTTCCGACAGCTTTGCATATCGCATAGGCTTGCGGTATGCGCTTGAGGTACAGGTTCGGATGGTTCTTGATATTTAGAGGCTCGAGGACGGCAATAACACCGGCGGGCTCGAGAATATCTGCGACATATTTCAGATTTTCCACCACATTTGCGAACTGGTATTCCGGCTCCAAATAGGGATCCTCCAAGCCCGGTACGAGCGTGCACCACTTTGCGTTGACCCGCTTGGCAAGCTCCACGGCTTTTTCAGCCTTCTCGCGCCACATTGCCCGCACAGCCTCCTTGTCTACCGCCTTTTTTGAAATGTCGGGGCGGTTGCCGGACATCGACGGGCTCTTCCAATCCGAATACAACACAAACACCCCCATCGTCATTCCGAGATCCGACATTTTCTTTGCCATGGCATTCTGCTCCTCGACCTTGCGATTAAGCATTCCGTTATCTTCGAGCGCGCGGAACCCGCAATCGTAAAAGAATTGGATTTTATCCGGGGCTGACATTCCTTCCGTACTCGCCTTGCAATGCGATAGACTCGGCGCAAAAAGGCATTTATACGGTTTCGTAGAGGAAGCGACCTTTGAAACTGCGGAATCCGCAAAGAGCCTTGTTGAAATTACAGAACCTACAGCCGCAAGCGAGGCTGCTTTAGCGAAGTTTCTCCTGTTCATAATATATAAGATAGAATTTATTTATTATTAAAGAGACAGCGCGCAAAACGCGCTGTTTCAAATTTGATGATTAACAGTTAGATTTTAAATGTGAAGCATATTTTAGAAAAATCTTGCCAAAGCGCAGCTTTGATAAAAAAATGCCTTTATCTATGAAAAAGTTAATTATAGCATTATGCTTGTCGTTGGCTTTGTTCGGTTGCCAAAGCTCCGCAAGCGCCGACTCTAAAAATGTCAAACGCAAGGTTGCGCCCCAGGCGTACTCCTTCCATAAGACCTATACGGTGGAGGAAATGGTGGAAAAATTGAAGGGCTGCGATATAGACGGCGTTGAATGCTTCCCCGGCCAAGCGGTCAGCAAATCAATGCCCGGAGTAAAAATGAATCCCAAAATGAACCGCCAACAACGCGATTTCGTCAAAAAACTCTTCCGCGACGCAAACATAAAAATAGTGTCTTTCGGGGTGACTAACACCAAAAACGAAGCCGAGGTAAAAGAGCTTTGCGAGTTTGCCAAAGACATGGGATTTGATAAAATCATGACTGAAGATCCCGTCGCCCGCTTCCCGATATGGGAGAAATACGGCAAACAGTACGGTGTGACAATGTGCGTTCACCACCATACTAATTCAAGCTCAAATCAATATTGGGATCCCGAAACTTTAAAGAAATTCGTAAGCGGATACGAACACGTGAAATCCTGCCCCGACGTCGGGCACTGGTCCCGCTGCGGCATAGATCCCGTTAAAGGCCTGAAAACTCTCGAAGGCACAATAGGTTCAGTCCATTTCAAGGACCAAAAGAAATTCGGCGCCGAAAAGAACGATCCGGCCGTATTCGGCGAGGGCGAACTCGACGTAAAGGGCATGCTTGCCGAATTGGACCGCCAAGGCTTCGACGGGTATTTTGTCATCGAATACGAAGCCGACTGGGATAACAATCTGCCACTGATCAAGAAGTGCGTAGAATTTTTGCGCAAAAACTAAAATATTTTGATGCAATATCCGCACAGAGCGGCAAATAGAAGGACGCCAAGGCAATGCCATTGGCGTCCGCTTATTTTTATTAATTTAGCAAACGCAAAAAAAGCTTGCAAAGAAAGAGCATGACGATTTTTTGGACGGATAAATTTTTGCCAGCTTAGCTCAGTTGGTAGAGCAGTTGATTTGTAATCATCAGGTCGTCAGTTCAAGCCTGACAGCTGGCTCCA
>CASFWX010000097.1 GCA_949298545.1 uncultured Verrucomicrobiota bacterium
CCAAATCATTTTCATCTTTGGCGGGTTCGCACAATCGTACTTACTAATTTTCAAAGAACTTCCTTTTTTAAAGAACTATCTTTTCAATTATTCAAAAGTTGAAAAGACCGCCTACAGTGAACTTTTCCGAATGCTTGACAAGCTTTTTTTTAAAAAAGTTTCATTTTTTTTAAAAAAATTTATAATCATATAATTATCAAAATATTATAAATCAAAAATTCCTTAAAAAAATGCCTATAACGCGCTTTTTGGGAAAAATTTTAATGCGGTTTTCAGCCTAAAAGCTAAAAAATCTACACTCGATCCTCCCTACCCCCCCCTCAAAAATTCGAGCTGTTATCTAAATTATCCGAGCCGCACCAAAAAAACATCAAAAGTTTTATATGCCTAACTCTTTGAAATGCCCTTATTTTAAGGCTATTGCGGCCTATGCCCGCATAAAATAGACCTTTTAAAAAATTTCGCCAACCGCCCTGCATGCGGAATTGCGCCGCAACACTTCCACACTTCGCTTCCCGCGCCAAGCCAGGCCGCCGCCTCTTCCTCCCCAATCGCATCTCTTTAGATAGCGAATTTTATTGCCATTCGCCCCAATATCTAATGATAACAAATCTACCCGGCGTGCCGAATAAAGCCTTGAAAAAAACTGCTGCACGCTTAACATTAAAAAGTAATGGGAATTGGAAAATATTTTTTTAAGATATCCGAATGTCTGGCAGACTTCTTTGCGCCGCGACGCTGCCTTATGTGCGGGCGCATCAATCCCCGCGGAGACTTCGCATATATTTGCGAATCCTGCAAAGCCTCGATACCATATATTACTGGAGGGCGGTGCCTGGTATGCTCCGAAATCGTGGGACCTGCCAACTCTCCAAACCTTCCATCATGCCCGCGATGTTTGGAAAATCCCCCGCACTTTTCAAAAAGTTTCGTCGCATGCTCCTTTTCGGGCGTGGCGAGAGAAATCGTCCATGAGCTGAAATACCGCGACGGAGCCCACCTCGTAAAAGACATATCAAAAATACTTTCAAAATCTCAAGGGATATCCGAATTTGTCAGCAACGCCACTCTCGTTCCCGTGCCCCTGCACAGGCTGCGCACGCTCAAGAGGCGCTTCAATCAAAGCGTGCTCATAGCAAACGCCATTGCGCGGGCTTTCCCGAATTCGGGAATCACAACGGAAAACATCCTTGTCAGAATCCGCCCTACTCCTACCCAAACCACTCTCGACAGGGCCTCCCGCGCAGAAAATGTGCGCGGCGCATTTGCCATACGCAAACCGGCGCGCCTATCCGGACAGAGCATCGACAAAACAAAACGCATAGTCATAGTCGACGACGTAATGACGAGCGGAGCGACTTTGTCGGAATGCGCCAGAACACTGAAGGCGGCAGGCTTCAAGAATGTCGACGCGTTTGCGTTCGCTAAAAGAATCTGATGCAGTTTCTATAGGCGCAACTTTTAAATGATTTTTTGCAAATTTGGCAAGACCGACTGGGAATTTTTGGGCGAAGGGCGGATTTTTTATAAGCATTCGAATAAAATTTAAACACTGCGGCAGATTTTATACACCGAAAAGCATTTCCCAGCGGAGGAACGAGAATAGGTTTAGCTGATATTTTTCATATGCCACCTCCGGCCCTGCGTGTGAATACAGGCAAAAAGCCATTCCCATCAAAGAATACTTTAAAGAAGGCTCCAATATTTTTAATGTATTTGAATAGCGGCGAACTCCAATCCGAATAATGAAAACTTTTTTATGAGGCATCGCCATTTTCTGCAATCTTGAGCGATATGGCATTTGCGTTTGATGAAAAATTGGCATATTCAAACGAAGATAAATTATATAGCAGATGGCGCGTGTAATAATATACCGCAAAAAACACGGCTAAAGCCTTGGACAAAATATGCGATTTTGAAGGCGCGCGCTTAAATTTCAATATCCAGTAAAATTTTTTCTCTTAAAGCGTGGATTTTTTAAAATTTCAAAAAATTCTAATTTCAAAGCCCCATACGGTGCCTTTTCCCCCCCAGTAAAAAATCTGCCCTTGCCGCGAAAAAAATCACCGTACAATTTATTGCTTCTATAAAACTTCGACTCGCGGGAAGTGCGGCTAAAATCCCATTAAAAAATTTTCGTCCGATTTTTTTTTCGACAAGCTTTTATTTTTTTGCTCATTAGAAGAAGACGAGAAAACGTTCTGCATAAAGGAGAAGGCTTTTCTCCAAATTTCCCGTAAAGGATCAAAACTGCGCCCGCAAGTCGACCCGACGGAATCAAACCTGAATCTTCACCAAACGCAAATATTACAAAACGCACAAAGATGGAAAAAATAAACATTCTCATAATGCTCTGCGCACTCTCTTGCGCATCTCTCGATATCTTCGGCAAGGAAAAAACGCCCCTCCCTCCGGACCCATCGCTCCTAAAAAACGACTTTGTCGTCTCCGCCGAAAACATATTTGAAAATCCTCCGTTTAACGAGTGCCACGCCTCCACAATTCTCGAAACGAAAGACGGCGGACTCATCGTGGCGTATTTTGCAGGAACAAAGGAAGGCAACGACGACGTATGCATCTGGCTCAGCCGCCAAAAAGACGGCAAGTGGCTCGAGCCTCGAAAAATAATATCTTCGGAAGACTCTCTCGGGAAAAGAGTCGCCTGTTGGAATCCCGTACTGTTTAGGCCGAAAACCGGAGAAATCATTTTGTTTTTTAAACAGAACGGTCCGTGCACCATGAAAAACGGCGAATATTGGGAAGGCTGGCAAAGCGTGTCAACCGACGAGGGGGAAACTTGGAGCAAGCCGACGCGCCTCGTCCCGAATGACAATTTAGGCCCAATAAAGAACAAGCCTGTCTATGTGGGAGACAGAGTAATCGCCCCTTCAAGCGACGAATTCTCGCCCTCCGATTGGAGAGTTTTTTTTCTGATATCCGACGACCATTGCAAAACATGGAAACGGACGCAACATATTCCCGGCGGCATACAGCCCTCGATTCTTGTGTATCCCGACGGGCGCCTTCAGGCCGTCGGGCGCACTCCGCCACATTTGGCGAAAAAAGGCCAGGGATACATATATGAAACATGGTCTCTCGACAACGGGCAAACATGGTCACCTTTAAGCACTACAGGGCTGCCTAATCCATGTTCGGCAACAGACGCGCTAACTCTCATGGACGGCCGTCAACTGCTCGTTTACAACCACTCCAATAAAAAACGCACTCCGCTAAATTTGGCAATTAGCGATAATGGCGCGAATTGGTACCCGGTCTTGACAATCGTAGACAAAAAAAATGAAGGCGAATTTTCATACCCGGCAATCATACAGCGCTCTGACGGAACCGTCGATATAACTTATACCAATCGGCGCAAATGTATTTCACATGTCAGCATAGATCCCACAAAAATCCACATGCAAAAAAAACCCATGTTCCACGAGTGGAAATAACTCTTTTTTTAAATGATAACTTAAAGATATAAAATAAATTATAAAAACCAGAACCTCTTGCGCCACACTTTTACGTTGACATTGCAAAATAAAAAACTATGTTTTTTTCTCGGAAATGTTATGAATGTATTTGATAGATATTCTTTGAAATTGTCTGTTTATATCTGCGCGGCAAGCCTAAGCTTGCTTTGTTCTTCGAACGCGGAGATAAAACCCGACTTTTCTCCCGTAAAAGGAGAATTGTCTGTAATAGCACATTCGCCGGCAAGTTCCGGCAAATATATCGGAAGCCCGTCCATATGCATTCTTCCCGACGGAACTTACGTTGCAAGCCACGACTATTTCGGCCCCAAAGCCGACCACGTCAAGTCGCCTGAAACTGTCGTTTACCGGTCAACGGACAAGGGCAAGACATGGGAAAAGGCAGCCGAGTTCCCCATGTTTTGGGGAGGCTTGTTTTATCATAAAGACGCCCTCTATATAATGGGCACCTGCCGCGGCGATTGCGTAATCAGGAAATCGACCGACGGAGGAAAAACTTGGACGGAGCCGACAAACACCTCGAACGGGCTGATACGCAAAGGGCGCTACCACACCTCCACTACCAATGTGCTTTTTGCCCAGGGAAGAATCTGGCGCGCTATGGAAGTAGACAATCTCATGCTCTGCGTGTTCTCGATTCCCGAGAACAAAGATCTCCTCAACGGGGCGAATTGGGAGCGCACAAAGCCGATTGAATTTCCCCAGGAATTAAAAAGTAAAATCCACAATGCCTGGCTCGAGGGGAACGCCGTGGAACGCGTCGCCGACGGAAAGATTTTCAACATACTGCGCGTCAACAGCACAACCGACGACATCGCCGCAATGGTTGAGGTTGAAAGCATCGGCATGTTTGAAGTCATAAATAAGAATTCCCTATTTATAAGGCTTCCCGGCGCATGCAAAAAATTCACGATACATTACGATCCCGAAACGAAAAAATATTTTTCCCTTACAAACTGGATTCCCGAAAGCATGCGCTGCGTGGTCAAGGAGGCGACGGGAAATCCCTATGGCGTCGAGCGCACGCGCAACACCGTTGCGGTGGCTTCCTCCACAGATCTCGAAAATTGGAAAGTCGACTACATCGCTTTTCAGGGCCCGGATCCGCTCACACAAGCCTTTCAATATGTAGATTGGGCTTTTGACGGAGACGATATAGTCGTCGCCTCGCGCACATCGTGGTTCGACGGCGAAGCCCAAGCCCACTCAACCCACGATGCAAACTTCCTGACTTTCCACAGAATAAAAGATTTCAGAAAGTCTTCCGGCAAACAAAAGGCTAAATGACTGGTTCCGCAAAATGTCGAGCGGCTCCCGCCAGGAATTTTTTTCCAACCGCACTAAGACTCGGCGAAACGGGCGGGGACATGTACAATTTCCCACGCCCCGAGCTTC
>CASFWX010000098.1 GCA_949298545.1 uncultured Verrucomicrobiota bacterium
ACGCGCTCGCCGAGAACCTCAACGGGTATGTCAGGCTTTTCGCCCTCTCTGCACGCGCGGAAAATCTGCGCCATATATTCGGGAACGATATTGACCAAACCGCCTATGCAACCTTTAGCCCCTAGTCCGAACACTTCCGGCAATCTCGTATCGAAACCGGAAAACACGGAGAAATCGTATTTGTCGGCCAAAGCAATAAGAGCCTTGTGGTATTCGTATTCTCCGCCGCTCTGCTTCAAGGCAAACATCTTTCCACGTTTAGCAAAACCCTCCACAACGCTTTCGCCTATGCGGGTGCCGGTGCGCTCGGGAAAGTTGTACAGGAGCGTCGGCAAATCGTAGCTCTCGTCGCAGCGGAGGAAAAATTCTAACATATCAGCCTGCGACTGCGGATAGAAGTATTGAGGCATTAGGGAAATTCCGTTAAAGCCGTTTTTCTGGGCGCAATTTGCGACTTCGGAAACAATTTTTACGGTGTCGGCAGTGCAATTTGCTATCATAGGGAAGTCTCCGGCGTTAATTTCGGCGACAATCTCGAGAGCCTTGCAGCGTTCCTCCTTCGTGAATTTGAGAAATTCTCCAGTGCTGCCCAAAACCATAAGTCCGCCTATGCCGCGAGTTTTGAGCCAGTTCATATTCTCTGCGAGAACATCTTTTATTACGTTGCCTTCAGCGTCGGTTGGAATAGTGAGCGCAGCTACTATGCCGCCGCGCGGCTCGCCTTTAGGACCCCTGATGGCGTGAATGTTTTTGTTAGATTCCATAAATATAGATTTTGCAAATATAAACAAACGTTTTTTTCTTTAAAGCCTTTTTATCCTAAAAACATAACAGCCTGTCAAGAGGATTTTTCCTTTTTAGAGCAATTTAACTATATATTGTAAAAAAATCCCGCATTTTCCCCATTTTGGAAAATATTGCCGAAATCCTATCAACCTTTGACAAATTTCTTTTTTTTAGTTTTTGCAAAATTTTTGCACGACTCAAAACCTTGACAGTTTCCATATCCCGCATTTTCCTAAATGCGAAAAACAAAAAGCGGATCTATTAAAAATTTATGAATAAAATCCCTCTCAAATACACGCCCGCCCTCGAACCGGATTTCTTTCCCGCCTCCGTCTGGGACAGGGAATACGACGCCATCGCCGCTCAATGCCCCGAAGCTAAGGAAATAGCGCTTTGCGTTTACCGCCATGGAGATGCTCAATCGGTTTTCAAGACAAAGATTCTTCCATATGATGGCAGGAGCAAGGCTGATACTTTCAAAAAAGTCGAACGCATGGCAAAAACCATGCTGTGGGCATGCGGAGGCTGGAAGATAGGAGTGTGGAACTGCCCGGAAATAATTGCCGACTTGTCGGCAGAATATTCGGAAGGCGGGAAGCGCGCCTTCGACGCAGACTTGATGGGCTCAAAAATCTACGGCAATGCGTTTTCTGTCGAAGCGCTTTCGGAAGAACCCGAGGGGGGAGAAATGCAAGTCAAGATAGGCGGCAATTTCGACGGGTGCCGCGTAGGCTTCGACTTGGGCGGATCAGACAGGAAATGCGCCGCGGTAATAGACGGCAAAGTCGTGCATTCGGAAGAGGTCAAATGGTCGCCGTATTTTGAAAAAGATCCCCAGTACCACTTGGACGGCATACGCGACAGCATACGCCGCGCCGCAGAAAAACTTCCGCGCCTCGACGCTATAGGCGGAAGTTCGGCTGGAATATTCGTAGACAACGAGCCCCGCGTGTCGTCGCTTTTCCGCGGGGTGTCTCCGGAGGACTTCAAGTCAAAAGTCAGGCCTATTTTCAAAAATCTCGCCAAGGAATTTGGAGTTCCGCTGGTGGTTGCCAACGACGGCGACGTCACGGCATTGGCGGGAACCCGCATAACAGGCAAAAACGCGATGCTGGGAATTTCCATGGGGACGAGCCTCGCGGCAGGATACGTATCGCCCGAGGGCGCGATAAGAGACTGGCTATCCGAACTCGCATTTGTGCCGGTCGACTACAACCCCGATGCCCCCGCCGACGAATGGTCGGGAGACATAGGCTGCGGAGTCCAATATTTTTCACAGCAGTGCATGCCGCGCTTCATGAAGCGCGCCGGCATTGATTTCGACCCGAAAACTCCATTTCCGGAACTGCTTGTTCAGACACAGCAGCTGATGGCAAAAGGCGACGAACGCGCCGCCAAAATTTACGAAACAATAGGAACCTGCTTCGGCTATGCGATAGCCCATTACGCGAGATTCTATCCGCTCAAAAACATACTCGCCCTCGGGCGCGTCACGACCGGGGGAGGCGCCGATATCGTCATTGAAAACGCTCAAAAAGTTCTCGGCGGAGAGTTCCCTGATCTGCAAGTAAAAATATCGCTTCCGGACGAAAACTTCAAACGCCTTGGCCAAGCCGTCGTCGCAGCCGGGCTCCCCTCCCTAAAAAAATAAAAACTCCATGAACTCCTGCTTAATAAAAAACGCCGTAATAGTATCCGAAAAATCAGAAGCTCCAGATTCGTATATTTTTATTTCAAACGGGCAAATCGAAAATATCGGAAGCGTTCATGACGGCGGCTTCGCCAACGCGAAAGAATCGGCAGACGAGATTTTCGACGCCGAAGGCCTATACGCCTCTGCCGGATTTATAGATTCGCACTGCCACGGCGCGCGCGGAGCCGACTTTTCCGACGCCGACCTCCACGGGCTCATAAAGATGTGCGAGCAAAAAGTCAGCGAGGGCGTCACGACTTTTCTTCCCACCACACTGACGCTTTCCAGCAGCGACCTCAAAAAAATTCTCGCGACTGCGCGCGAATACGCCGCTCTCCCGGAAAATGAAAAATTTTGCCGCGTGACAAGCGTGCACTTGGAAGGCCCTTTTATAAATCCCAAAATGCTCGGCGCGCAAAATCCGGCTTTTGTTAGGAAATGCGACGCGTCGGAAATAGAGCAGCTGCGCGAGATTTTCCCTGTCGGAAAAATAACTTTCGCACCGGAAATCGACGAGAGCGGGGGAAATTTTGTCGAGGCAATGGTCAAAAGCGGCGTTACTCCGTCAGCCGGTCATACCGCCGCCACATACGAAGAATTTAAATTTCAATACGACAAGGGCCTGAGGTGCATAACCCATTTCTGCAACCAAGTTTCCCCCCTGCACCACAGGCAAATCGGCGTCATGGGGGCAGGCCTGCTCCACGACGACGTCTACATCGAGCTTATCGCCGACAGAATACACGTCAGCGACATGATGCTCAAACTCATATTCGCAAAGAAGGATCTTTCCCACATTGTCCTTATAACCGACGCGATGAGGGCCTCCGGAATGCCCGACGGCGCCTATACTCTCGGCGGACTCGACGTCAAGGTTGAAAACGGAGCCGCCAGGCTCGCCTCCAACGGCGCCCTCGCCGGAAGCGTCCTGCGGATAAACGACGCCGTGCGAAACGTGCGAAACGTCGCGGGAATAACCCTTCCGCAAGCTGTCGCGTGCGCGTCTTCAAATGTTGCCGCTTCGCTCGGGCTAAAAGACGCGGGAACCCTTGAGGTGGGCGGAAGGGCTGATATCGCGATTTTTGATTCCGACGTTAAAATTAAACGCACATATGTAGGGGGCATCTTAAAGTTTAAGGCCTGAAAAACAAATTCTCAGAGCCGTTCCCAATTAAAATTTCACAAGCGCCGCATCAAAAGATGGGCGCTTTTGTTTTTTATTGCGCAAATGCGAAATATCGCTGTCTCCTACGCGGTCGAAGCATTGAATTTCCAATGTGTTCTCCGGAAGAAACAAGCTTTCAATAACTGCTCTAAACAGAACGGATACCCCAAATATCCGGATGGGAAAGGGCAGCTTGGAATTTTTCGCGCCTGTGAAATTTACAAATATTTCTCTATTTGTATTCTTGTGACACCCAAAAACAATAAAAGCGCAATGCCGCAAATGCTCTTTTTATCTTCTCCGAAAGATAATTCCGCCTTATCAAATATCCACCACAAAAAACTTAAAATTTTTTGGCATTCTTTTTAAATGCCTCAAGAAGGACTTTCTTGCGCGGCGTGTCAACTCCGTATATGGGTTTATCTTTCCCGCCACCGACTTCAACGTCCCAGCCCTGCCACTCCCTAAACGCATGGTAAGACCAATCCCAGCCGTGCTTCTCAAAAATTTCGATGCAGTCAGATATGTATTTTTCGGACCCTTCCGCCCAGCGAATCGCGCTGAATTCCCCCAAGTAAATGCGCGCGCCCCATTTCTTCTGAAAATCGACAACCGGCTTTAGGTATTCTTCAAGCGCGCTTTTATCGAGAGATTTTCCTTTAAAATTAGAGGGGTAGGAAACCGGCTCCCGCGCGAAATCGAAAACTCCCTGGTGGGTGAATTCAAACGGCATGTACATATGCGCCTGGTAGATTATGTCAGGCAAAGGCAGAGGTTTTAAGTTTTTAAAACCCGACGGGCAGCCCCAATCTGAACCGTTCACAATTATTGGAGTTTTGGGATCTATCTCGCGAATGGCTTTGGCCGCCCTCCATTGCAACTCCAGCCAGTCAGCCTCGGCGGGCACGGAGCATTGGGCGGGTTCATTGATTAGGTCGTAAGCCCAGACGCAAGGCTCGCCCTTAAGCGCGCGGGCGATGCGGCGCCACGCCTCTACAAAGGCGTCGGCGTACTTTTTTTCATGGAACATGCGCATATCCCCATACGCCCTGCCGCCAACCGGCGTATGCATATCGACCGCAAAGCGCACCCCCGCCTTACGTGCCGCCTCCGACAGGGAAAGAATGGCGGCGACTTTGGAATCCACCCAGGAAAAAAATTCCTCCACGTCCATATTGACATTCTCTTTGTCCCAATTTCGGTTGAACTGGTAGCGCACTATGTTCGCGCCCCACTCTTTTAAAACTTTCAAGTCCGCCTCGGTAAGCTCGCGATATGGGCTCATAAATCCGCGCATGGTCGGGGAAGCGGAAAATTCAGGCGTATATTGGCACTTAAAACCCTCCGGAAGTTCTGGCGCCCACGGCCGGCAATAACTTATTTTCAGGTTCTTTATCTCCAAAGCTCCCGATGTATCCTGCAATCCAAACTGCAAAACCGCCCGCTTTACTTCGGAAAACATGCGGGATACCTTTATATTGTGAAAATTTCCGCCAGTTTCAATATTTGCGCCATGCCATTTCTCAATTCCGTCCTCTCCGCATATATGAAGTTGAAACTTCGCCCCTCCGTATTTTCCGCCAGGAACTCCGAGCGAAACGCATCTTATGTCTGCCGATATTGAGACATAGTTGCCGTTTATTATATCCAGCGGAATTTCCGCCTCGCAAAATCTCGTTTGTCCTTCGGACTCCACCCGAATGGCTCCGCTTTCAAGCTTGCGCGCCCCCGCACAAACCTTGTCGAAATGCAGGGGAATTTCTTTATGCAGGCAATTCTCCCCGCAAAGCACGTCAAAACACGCAAACGCCATAAGCGCAAACGCAAAAAAACTTTTCATGCCCAAATGCTATAAAGCTGCGGCATTCCCGTCAACGAACAAATACAATCCGCGCCATGGGCATGTACCGGGCATTTTCTACAGCGCGCCTATGCGTTTCGAATTCCAATAGCCTGCCCTGCCGAAACTTC
>CASFWX010000099.1 GCA_949298545.1 uncultured Verrucomicrobiota bacterium
GAGGCGACATCGCTTACGTTTCTTTTCACTAGTTTTTCCGCTGCGAGCCGGGGCGAAGTATCTATTGGGAAATGTACTCCCGCTATTACCGAATCCACGGTAAAAAACACATTTTTAGGCAAAGATTTTCCATCAATCAGCGCGCAATCGTCCCCTGAACCGAATGGAGGAGGCAGCCCCGCGGAGCCGAGCCCATTTCTGATTCTCGAAATTAGCTCCTTTTCAGAAATAGAAGAAACTGGTTTTATTGGATCAAACAATTTCATTGCACAAAAAAAGCATGGCTATGTTAGCCCCGTTAAAGAGCGAATGGAATATGATAGGAGTCCATATGCTGCCGCTTTTCTCGTATGAAAGGGCGAGAAAAACTCCCATAAAAAATAGCGGCAAAAATGCAAAGGCATTGATGTGTATGAAAGCAAAGAGGAGCGATGTGAGAACCGCAGATATCCCTATGCGCCACTTCATGCGCGCTCCGATCGAAACCATTACCCCGCGACATATTCCGTACAAAATTTTTCTGAATACAAGCTCTTCCGAAAGGGGCGCAAGCACGATAATCGAAAGCAGCGACAACGCTAAACGCCACCCGTCCAAAACTCCGACAACATCTATGACTTCCTGCGGCTCGGGATATTCGCCCGTAAACGCAAACCACAGAGACGCTATTTCAAACCCGAGCAAAAGGATAAACGGCGCGCATGCGAAGAAATATTTAAAAGCCAATCTGGCATGCGAGAGCTCCAGTCTCCCGAATACACTAAAAGGCTTTGAACACATGCGTGAAAAAATGAAAGCCGCCCCTATAGCAAGGCATTGCACTATAATCGTATCCAAAAAGATCTTAACATCCTCGTCGGTTTCGAGAAATCCCGCCAAATCCGCGGATATGTTCATAGCAAAAAGCGCGACAATGCTTGCGAGGAAAAGCAAAAGCAGCACGTCTTGATTTTCGAAGCGCAAGGATTTTGCGCCCTTTAAGCGCAAAGTTGAAAACCTGCAAACCGCCAACGCCCAAAATACAAGCGCAAACGCAAGCGCGGTTAGCAAGAAAGAATCCATGTTAAGCGGAAAAAACTTCCGAGCCACCGACGTAAGTTTTCAATATCCTGCCCCTGAGCCTTTTCCCCAGCCATGGCGAGTTTGAAGACAGGGAAAAAGTTTTGTCGAATAAGTATTCGGCATTTTCGTCGAATATGACAAAATCCGCGGGAGCCCCAAGCTTCAGCGTTCCAGCCTCGATTTTTAAGAGCTCCGCCGGGCGCGTGGACATTAGCGACACGAGCTTCGGCAATGAAATCTTTCCATTCATTACAAGCGCTTGATAGCAGACGGGAAACGCCGTCTCGAGCCCTGTTATTCCAAAAGGGGCCCCGTCGAAAGCGTTGTCCTTTTCGTCGATCGAATGCGGGGCGTGGTCGGTGGCTATCACTTCTATCGTTCCGTCCTGAATTCCTGCAATAATCGCGTCCATGTCGCTCTTTGAACGGAGCGGAGGGCACATCTTGAAATTCGTGTCGTAATCCGCGAGGCACTCGTCCGAGAGGGAAATGTGGTGCGGAGTAGCTTCAGCCGAGACGCTCGTCCCGCGCCTTTTGGCATCGCGTATAATGTCTACTGACAAAGCGCTCGATATATGCTGCAGGTGTATGTGGGCGCCGGCGTAATGGGCGAGAATTATGTCGCGTGCGACTATCATATCCTCCGCAGCCGCTGGCCAACCGGCGAGGCCGAGCTTGGCCGACATCAGCCCTTCGTTCATTTGGGAAGTCGCGGTCAAAGTAGCCTCCTGGCAGTGGTCCATTATAAACAAACCAAAAGTTTTGGCGTAAACCATGGCGTTCCGCATAATTTCGGCGCTTTGGACACAGGAACCGTCGTCAGTTAGTGCCACAATGCCAAGATTTTTAAGCGAGCCGTATGGGGCGAGCTTTTCCCCCTTCCTACCCTCTGTAATGCATGCGCTTTGATAGACGCGCACTTTGGCGCTCTCGGAAATTATATCGTTTATAAGGCGTATGGTTGACGGGGAATCCGCGGCGGGAGAAGTATTTGGCATCGCCACTATCGACGTATATCCGCCCGCGGCGGCGGCGGCGGTACCGCTGGCTATCGTCTCTTTTGACGTTTGCCCGGGTTCGCGCAAATGGACGTGCATATCCACAAACCCGGGCGCGAGAACCTTGCCTGAGGCGTCCAAAACCTCGGCTTTGCCGGATACAGACGGAGCGAATCTGCCGTCTCTGACGCATATGTCGCGCACTTCGTCGAGATTCTGAGACGGATCTATGACCCTTGCGTTTTTAACGATTAATTCCATAAAACTACTTTCCTTTTTCAGCTGCGTCCATGCACAGTTTCATTACGGCCATTCTGACTGCAACGCCGTTTGTCACTTGCGAAAGAATGACCGATCTGCCAGAATCGGCGAGGAAGGAATCCAATTCCACCCCCCTGTTTATGGGGCCGGGATGCATAATAAAGGCTCCGGGCTTCAAAAGAGAAGCCGTCCTTTTATTCAAGCCGAAAATCTTTGCGTATTCGGATATCGACGGGAAATAGGTAGAGCGCTGCCGCTCGTGCTGAATGCGCAAAAGCATAACCACGTCAGCCCCGGACACGGCGTCCTCGAGATTGTGGCAGACGCGGACTCCCAACTTCTCAAACTCGCCGGGAACGAGAGTTGAAGGCCCGGCGAGAGTAATCTCCGCGCCAAGCGTCTTTAAAAGATATATGTTAGAGCGCGCAACTCTGCTGAAAAGGATATCTCCAAGTATGGTTATTTTCTTTCCCGCAAAATCCCCCCCGAATTTCGCGCGCATGGTAAACGCGTCCAAAAGCGCCTGGGTCGGATGTGCGTGCGCCCCGTCGCCGGCGTTTATCACGGGTATGCCCACCCTGTCTGCCAGATATTTTGCCGCGCCTGAGGAGCTGTGGCGAACTATTATCATATCCGCCATCAAAGCTTCTATGTTCCGCGCAGTATCCTTTAGGCTCTCGCCTTTTACGGACGACGATATGTTCGAAGCCACGCTTATTACGTCGGCCCCAAGCTTGTGCGCAGCCATCTCGAAAGCGGTGCGCGTGCGCGTGCTCGGTTCAAAAAACAGGCTCACTACGACCTTTCCCTTTAAATAGGGGAGCTTTGCCTTGTCGCCCTTGAGCGACGCGCCGAAAATATCGGCCAGTGTGAAAATTTTGTCTATCTCCGCGCGCGCCAAATCTTCCGTCGATATCAAATCCTTGCGCGACCACGAGAGCCTCTCCATTAAGTCTTCAGATACCATATCCTATTTTTCGACGAATTTATTTTGCCTCCATTTTTTGTCAAACGCTTTATCCGCCTATTTTTTATTGCAAATGGATATTTCCCCTCTTTCCGACGGCTTGCCATGAGTTGAGGTTCCGCTTAGAAATTTGCTTTGAACTACTTGCTTTGCAAAAAAAAGCGCCCCGAGGGGGGACGTTTGCGGCTACTTGGATTCAAATAGCATTGCGTTCTAAGGCTTTTGCAATAGGCGCACGGCTATATTTTTGCGTTAAGCGCCATCAGCTAACGGAGGAAGAATAGCGTTGTTCTCGGCAAGCAGCGATCGGATTTTTGAGATGTCCGCCTGCCCGATGGGAATATCGCCATTAAGTGATACTACAGCGGAAGCGGCAGCAGCCTGCCCCATTGCCATGCAAGATGCCTGCACCCTAAGTGCGGAATTAGCAAGCCTATCGCTGCCTATATGCCTGCCCGGCGCTATTAAATATTTTGAATTTTTCGGCAACATTGCCCTCAATGGAATGCTTGGCACTACGCCTTCCTTTAACATGCGCGGTTTTACACCTTTTTTCTCGTGTAAATCAATTGGGAAAAAGGAATGGCAAAGAGCATCAGGATAGCTTTCCCCTGAAACATATTCATCGACAGTTATATTGTGTTCTGCGTCTATTCTGTATGTTTCGCGCACGCCCGCTTCCGCTCTTATGTTGGAAATTTTTATATTCTCCAAGCCCTTCTGCCTTTTCAGAAATCTGTAAAGGCGCAAAAATGCATTGCGCCCCCTGATGTTTGAATCAGTCTGCATAAGGGCATTTGATGAGTCGGCATTTAGCAGATGCTGCGCGTTTCTGCCGTGCCCGTGAAGAACTCCGTTTATGCTTATCCAAAGTTCGTCGGATTTAAGTTCTCCGCTTTCCAAGGCGGCAGAATAAGCTGCGCTTAAGGCGTCTTTGTCTATTTCCTTTAACTCGTAATTATATAGGCAAAAGTCGAGCGTCCCGGGTTGGACCTCCTTGCCCCGCAAACGCCTGTAGCCCGCCATTGCAACTGCTGCAGCGTTGCCTGTACAATCTATTATGCGGCGCGCAAATATTTTTTTGCGCATCGACTTGCCGCTTATATCAACTTCAAATCCGTTTGAAGTTTCCTTTATTGTTTCCGGGAAGCTATAATACAGCAGGTCCACGCCGCATTTTAATGCGCTTTCTTCCGCCAAACACGCATATAAATATTCATTTAAGCGAACTTGAAGAAAATAGTGAGGCCTTTTGTAGTCGGAAAAATCTGGCAATTTGTCCCCATGCTCGCGGACACATTTTTCCACGAGCTCCCAACCTATTCCCGCAATAACTTGTTTTCCCCATGCATGAAAAATTCCGGGATTGCTTACTCCGCCAGTTGTCATCGTTCCGCCCAGTTGAGATGAGCTTTCCACCACCAGAGTTTTTGCCCCGGCCCTCGCCGATTGTATTGCGGCAACGCAACCAGAGACTCCCCCTCCAACAACGAGAATATCGTATTTTTCGCCTATATTTTCAGCATGTTCTGTTCCAGCAAATACAGAAACGGAAGGCATCGCAATTACCGCACCTACAAATGAACGCCTTTTCATTTTCATCTGTTTTCCCATCTTTATGTATTGTACTTTATAAAAAGGCAGTATTTATAGCAGAATTCCACTCTGTCTGCCAGATATTTTCGCCGCGCCAGAGAAGCGCGACTCGTTGAAAATATCGACCCATCTGAAAGTTTTGCCTATCTCCGCGCGCGCCAAATCTTCCGTCGATATCACACTGTTGCGCTGTTAAGATATTAACAAAAACACCGATTTTTGACAAATGACTATTATGACATCGTTTTGAAAAAATTGCTATTATGGCAAAAGCTGCCTTCGTATCAAAATTCCGGATACCAAAACTCTGGAAGGGCTAAAAAAACTGCTTGCGGAAGGTTTTTTGCAGCCTCTGCCAGTTATTATGCTGCATTAGCTTAATCAGACGCATTAAAAGTACATAAAAAAGCGCCTCTGTTAGGAGGCGCTCGAATAGGTTATGAAAACAATTTTTATCTATGTTAATTAACTGTGCTTGCGCCTAATCGCAAAAATTCC
>CASFWX010000100.1 GCA_949298545.1 uncultured Verrucomicrobiota bacterium
TTCCAATCGCGCCTGATTTTTAAGTCTGCCGTTTAAAGGCCTAAACGGGTTCTTCGTCTTTTAGCCGACCGCGCATTTAATTATGCCCATTTGGCACAAGGCTTTTCGCCAGCTTTTCAGGCCTCCACAATATCCGGGTTTGAGCAGGCAAGCGGAAAAAGAAAACGGCCCGAGCAAAACACAAAGGCATTTCCATACCGCGCCTTAGGCGAGTGAAATTGCAAATCCGCTGCGCTGCAGAAATATAAGACGCCGGAAAAATTTGCGGATAAAAAAACTTGACCGCCAGATTTGTTTGACCGATAAAAATCCCATACTGTAGGACAAATGGGTATCGGGAAAATACAAAGGATTCTCGGCTGGTTGTTATTTTTTCAACCGCTCATGCCTGTATCGGCGGAAGCCGCCGAAATCAAGGGAGAACAGCTCTTCGATATAGCGGGATTTCCCGTCACCAACTCAATGCTCACAACTTGGATATTCGCCGCAATAATAATATTGGCTTTTAGGTTTCTAATTCGCGGCGGAGCTAAACTCGTCCCGACCAAAGGGCAGCTCGTAATTGAAAGCATTGTCGAATCTTTGAGGTCCGTCCTCGAACCTCTGATGGGAAAAGCCGCATTCAAGGGCGCATTCCCCCTGCTGCTTGGATTTTTCACATACATTCTAATCATGAACTGGTCTGGCCTCCTTCCCGGAGTGGGAAGCATAGGCGAAGAGATTGTTTCCGGTTCGGGGGAAGGCGCTAAATCGCACTTCGTTCCCTTCCTTCGCCCCGCCAACACCGATTTGAATTCCACGCTTTCCCTTGCGATAATATCGTTTTGCGCGTGGATATTCTTCGTGTGGAAGTACGCGGGGCCAAAAGAGTTTTTGAAAGACACTTTTGGGAACAAGGCAGACAGGAACGAGGTAGCCCTACCGATTTACCTGTCGCTGTTTTTGGTGTTCTTCGCGGTCGGCTGCATAGACGTAATTTCTATAATCATGCGCCTTCTCTCGCTTTCATTCCGACTCTACGGAAACACGTTCGGGGGAGAGGTTCTCCTGGAAAACATGCACCAGATGGCATTGGGGCTGCCGAGAATCGTCTCGTGGCTAATCCCCCTGCCATTTTATTTGCTGGAACTTTTAATAGGGCTAATTCAAGCTTTTCTTTTCACTTTGCTGACGGCGGTGTATATAGGGCTGCTCACCGGCAAAGAGAGCGAGGAAAACGCAAAAACGCATTAAACCGAAAAAAAAGGACATAAGGATATGATACACATACTTGCAGATGCGGCAAATCAGGCTGTTTCGGCGCTGCCGGCCGTCAGCGGAAGCATACAGGGAGCCCTCGGCTGCCTCGGAGCGGCTTTGGGGGTTGGTTTTGTCGGGGCGAAAGCCGTTGACGCTGTCGGGCGCAACCCCGGCGCATTCGGAAAAATTATGGTTCTTGGAATTCTCGGCATGGCGCTCGCGGAAGCAGTTGCGTTTTACGCCCTCTTCCTCGGAAAGTAAGACGCCGCACAGCTGAATAATATGAACGCGACACTGCTGGTGGCCGCCGCCGATGCAAATCCGCTCGGGTTTCTCGACCAATTCGGGGTGGAGTGGCAAATGCTCGTCAGCCAAGGGCTCTCCTTCGCCATTGTGGCGGCGGCTCTCTATTGGTTCGTATTCAAGCCCGTAATAAGGGTTTCCGAACAGCGGCAGCAAGCCATTCAAAAGGGTCTCGACGACGCCGCCGAAGCTGAAAAGCGCCTTTCTGAAAGCCGCGAAGAATCTGCCCGGCTGCTCGCAAACGCCGCGCGCGAAGCGGCGGAAACGCTCCGCAAGGCGCGCGACGATGCAAAATCCGAACTTGAGAAGGCGGCGCGCGAGGCCTCCGAAAGAGCCGCCGAAATCCGCGCGCGCTCCGACGAACAAATCGCCAGAGACAAAGCAAAAATGAAAGAGGAGTTAAAAAGCGAGCTTTCAGAGCTTGTAGCGGCGGCCGCGCAAGCTGTGGCGGGCGAAGTTTTGACTCCGGAACAAAAAGGCAAGCTTGCAGAACTCGCCGCCCAAAAGCTCAGAGAGGGCAAATAAGTGAATTTAAAGGCGGAAGCTAAAATATTTGTATCCGAATCCCTGAACGAGCGGGGCGCCGTCGACGCAGCGCGGGTCAAGGCGGTTTGCGACTACATAGAACAAAAGGCTCCGCCCGCGAGGAGAATTCCCCTTTTGCGGCTCTATATGAAACTCCTCAAGCCCGTCCTCTCGCGCGAGGACGCCGAAATTGAAGTTTCAGGAGAAATATCTGAAGCTGCCTACGAAAGCTTAAAAGATTTCCTCCGCTCCGAAACCGGGCGAAGCGACCTTCGTTTCCGGAAGGTGATATCGCCGGAGCTTCTCGGAGGAGTGAGGCTGACATGCGGAGACAACATATGGGAACGCTCGGCGGCGCTCTCTCTAAAAAATATAGGTAATTTCTGAGTTATGAACGACATATTGAATGAAATCGGCAACCGCATAGCGCGCATCGAGAGGGAAAACAGCCGGACAAATGTCGGCAAAATAATTGCTCTCGCCGACGGCGTCGCCCGGTTAAACGGCCTGAGCCAGGCCATGTACAACGAAATGATTGGCTTTGGCGGGGACGTTTTCGGCATAGCCCTCAACCTTGCCGAAGACGAAGTCGGCTGCATTCTTTTAGGGGACGTCTCCAAGCTCAAGGAGGGCGACGAGGGGCATACGACGGGAAAACTCTTGAGCGTTCCTGTCGGGCGCGGACTTTTGGGAAGGGTGGTCGACGTGCTCGGCAGGCCTCTCGACGGGAAGGGCGAAATCGCCTCAGACGAGTATTATCCTGTCGAAAAGATAGCGCCCGGAATCCTGCCGCGCCGCTCCGTAAACCAGCCGCTTCAAACGGGCATTCTCGAAATAGACTCTATGATACCCATAGGGCGCGGCCAGCGCGAACTCATCATAGGCGACCGCTCCACGGGCAAGACTTCCATCGCCCTCGACACAATTATAAACCAAGCCCGGATCAACCGCGAAGGGCTGGCCTCCGGCGACGGGAATTTCCGCCCCGTATATTCCGTCTATGTGGCAATCGGGCAAAAAAACTCGAACATAGCGCGCACCATTCAGCTATTGGAATCCGAGGGAGCGCTCGAATACACGATAATAGTGTGCGCCTCGGCCTCCGAAAACGCCGCCAACCTCTACATAGCCCCCTACTCTGGCTGCGCCATGGGAGAATGGTTCATGCAAAACGGCATGGACGCCCTAATCGTGTACGACGACCTCTCCAAGCATGCGGCGGCCTACCGCCAGGTGTCCCTGCTCCTAAAGCGCCCCTCCGGGCGCGAGGCATATCCGGGCGACGTGTTCTATTTGCACTCGAGACTCCTCGAGCGCGCCGCGCGCCTGAACGAGGAAAACGGCGGAGGCTCGCTCACCGCCCTGCCCATAATTGAAACCCAGCAGGGCGACGTCAGCGCATACATACCCACCAATGTAATATCGATTACCGACGGGCAGATATTTCTGGATACAGACCTTTTCAACCAGGGCGTGCGCCCGGCAATTTCTGTCGGCATATCTGTTTCACGAGTGGGCTCTGCCGCGCAACTTAAAGCTTTTAAGCAGGTCGCCGGGGGCCTCAAGGGCGAATACGCCCAATATAAGGAACTCGCTGCCTTCGCCCAATTCGGCTCCGATCTCGATGCGAGGACAAAAGCCATAATCGACAAGGGCGACAGGCTCGTGGAGATTATGAAGCAAA
>CASFWX010000101.1 GCA_949298545.1 uncultured Verrucomicrobiota bacterium
CCCCCCTCGGAAAATCCGCATACCTGCGAGAAGAACGGAGCACTTTTAGTACTCAGGGCAAAGAGCCTCTTAAAGCCCCTTTCCTTGGCTTTCATGCGGACGAATTCAACCATGCGCGTTCCAACGTCGTGCCCCTGATAAAAAGGCTGCACATGGAGACCCGCCAGCTCCGCCGCGCCGCCGCCCAAGTCCAAAAGCGATACAAAAGCTATGATGCTGCCGTCCATCTCGTAGACAAAATAGCTCGATATGTTTTCTGCTATGTCGTCCATGGAGCGCGATATTAGATTCTGTTCGCGCGCCGAAATTTTTGAAAGGTTGAATATGGTCTGAATATCCTCCTGGCAGGCCGGGCGTATGCGCTGATAATCGTCCGAATAAATCATGGTTCCGCATCCGACCTTGTCGAAAAGCTCTGTGAGCAGACACGCGAACTCGCGCCCGTCGAGAATGTGCGCGCGGCGCGTATTTTGGCTCTCGAGCGCGCGAACAGAATATTTTGCCTTAGAAAAGACTCTCGGATCAAGCATATCGCGCCGTTCCTCCAAAATCTTCCCCACTTTTTCCACGGGAACCGCCAATGCCTTCTCTCCGCCCACCATGAAGCCGCGGGTGACAGTCAGAAAAATGAGCTTAGTCGCCCCCAAACCCGCCGCCAAGTCCGCCGCGAGCAAATCAGAGTTTATTCTAAATACGCGCCCCTCCCTGTTTACGGCTATCGGAGAAAACACCGGAATCATTCCGAGTCCCAAGAGGCTGCGCACCGTGTCAAAGTCTATTTTCTCTATGCGGCCCGCGTTTTCGTAGTTTACGCCCGATATGATGCCGATCTCGGTCGCGCGGACGGCGTTGCTTGAAACGCACCGTATATCGCGCGCGGCAAAAGAATCCGTTATTGTCTGGAGCACTTTTGCGGAAGCCTCGCGCGCGAGAGCCAAAGTCGCCCCGTCCACGGGGCTGTCTCCGTAAACATCGCTCGGAACGACGTTCTGAGCCGCGCACAAATCCTTCAGCTGCTTGCCGATTCCGTGGACTACCACAATATTCACCGCGAGGCTCCGAAGCACGGCGATATCGGTTATCACATTCGGGAAGTTGTCGCTGTCCACAACGCTTCCGTCTATCGCCACGACAAACGTCTGATTGCGATACAGCGGAACATACTCCAGTATGCCCTGCAAATCTGAAGCCTTTATTGTAAAATTGCGATCCTTCCCAATATCCATAAGACGGCCGCGCGCGCTGTATTTTTCGACGGATTAGGCCCTGCCGAGATAAACGCAATCCTCTATTCTTATTTTTACTATATCGCCCTGCTTGATAAAGAGCGGAACCTGAATGGATACACCGTTGGCCAGGGTGACAGACTTTGTCGGGGCGCTCGAGGTGTCCCCCCTAAGCCCGACTGCCGCCTCGGCAACAAGCATGTCTATGCTGCTCGGCATTTGAACAGACACCGGATTCCCGTCAACAAAAAGAACCGTGTAAACCTTGCCGTCTACAAGCCATTTCACGTCGTCGCCGATGGTGTCCTTCATTATCACGTCGTCCTCAAAAGTCTCGGGATTTATAAAATGGTATTGGTCCCCGTCCGCATAGGAGAACTCGAGCTGCCTATTTTCAGTTTCGCAAAATTCGACCGAATCCGTCGATCGGAACTTGACCGCCGTCGAAGCTCCGTTTTGAAGATTGCGGAGAACTGTCTGAACGAAGCCCGCCTGCCTTCCCTGCGTGCGGTGAAGCATGCTCATAACGACGTGGGGAACACCGTTGTACATTATTACTCTTCCTTTTCTGATGTCGGTAGGTGATGCCATCTTTTTTGTATCCTGTTCTTGTTTTTCAGATTCCTAAAACTATACCCATTCGCTATCGCGCCATATTAGGGAGTCGGCAATTTTGCGGGCGAAAAACGGCCCCCGGTATATCATGCCTGTGTAAATTTGCAGAAGGCTCGCGCCCGCGTTCATCATTCTCCCCGCCTTTTCGACGTCGGTAATGCCGCCAACCCCTATTATCGGAAGCTTTCCGTTGGTCGCTTTCGAGACGTAATTGACGACTTCAAGCGACTTGTCAAAAAGCGGAGCCCCGCTCAGCCCGCCCGCCTTCTCCATGTGGGAGCATTCCGAAGGCCTGTCGACCGTTGTGTTGGTCGCGCAAATCCCGTCGAGCTGAAGTTCCAAAAGTATCGAAAGTATGGCGTCTATCTCGTCAAAACTTAAATCTGGCGCTATCTTCAGTATTATCGGGATCCTTCCAACCCCCAGTTTTTTCGCCCTGTCGGAATTGGCTTTGGAAATGGCCCCAAGCAATTCCGGCAAAAAGTTCTTTCCCTGGAGTTTTCTCAATTCCGGAGTGTTCGGGCTGCTGACGTTTATCGTAAAAAAGTCCGCGTAGTCGGCGAGAGCGTTAAAGCTGAAAAGATAATCCGATGCCGCCTCGTCAAGGGGAGTTATCTTAGATTTCCCAATATTGATTCCGAGCGGGCACATTCCCCGCCCCTTCCTGCCTTTGTGCATAGAGGACGAAAGGCGGGAGGCTATCTCTTCCGCGCCGTCGTTTGGGAATCCACAACAATTCACCACAGCCTCCTCGCCGGGATAGCGGAAGATTCTCGGGCGCGGATTCCCCGCCTGCTTGAGCATTGAAACAGTGCCGATCTCAATATGCCCGAATCCGAAAGCCGGAGCCGCCCGCCAGATTTTGGCATCTTTGTCGAAACCCGCCGCCAAACCGACGCGATTGGGAAACTTCAAACCGAAAACCTCTATCTGCTTCGGCGTCTTAACGAGAGTCAAAGCCTCCATCGCTGCGCGGACTGGAGGAATCGCCCCCACAACCCTCATGGCCTTCAACGCCATCTCGTGCATAAGCTCTGGATTTTGCGTGAATAGAATGGGTCTGATAAGGTTTTCGTATAATGCGTCCATTTTCTCTAATAGAACCGCGCACATTAAGCTTCCGAAAAAAATCTGCAAGCTTTTAGTTCATGCCGCAAGGACCGCCTTTCAATGCATGGAAATTTTCGTCCGAATGCTCCTCAAAGCGGGATTTAGGCCTTTAGCATTTGGCTTGACGCCGCTAAACACCAAAGCTTTTATTCTGTCAGAAAGTGAAAATCGCTCCCCGCAAGAACCGCCATGGGAAGTGCACGGAAATACGCCTTTTCCCAATAACTTCGCACATTTGCAACTACACGAGGGCGAAGTTTGCCGACGACATGCGCGCCGGATTCAATGTCGCGGTTCTCTCTTTCCCCATAAATATGGCCTATGCGATGGTCGCTGGACTCCCTATCTCATACGGGATATTCTGCGGAATAGTCGCCGCCCTGGTGGGACTTTGCCTTTCAAAAGGGGCATACATCGCACTCGGCCCGAGCAATTCCACCGCGGTGATGCTCTTAAGCTCGTTCTCCGTGGCTGGGCTCGCCACCGAAGCGGCAAGAACTGCCGCCCTGCCCAACATTCTGATCATGGCGGCTCTTTTCCTGATGTTCATCAGCGCATTCAAACTCACTTTTTGGATCTCATACATATCGCGCACTGTAATAATAGGCTATGTCACCAGCGCTTCCCTGCTCATAATAGCAAACCAAGCGCGCAATATATTCGGCTTCTCGTACGCCGAAGGAGTAGTGCCTATTACCTTCGTGGACACCGTATTGGCTTCGTTCAAATCCGCCTCAAGTTCATCGTTCTCATCGGTATTTATGACAGCGCTTACCCTAGCATTTTTCCTGCCATTAAAAAAATTCTGCCGAAAGATTCCCGCGGAAGCCGCCGCACTAATCCTTGTCGGAATCGCCTGCTGGCTGGGCATGGAATTCTTCGGGGCCGAACCCGAAAGGCTGCAAGCGGTATCGGCAGCGGAATGGAAAATCTCCGCTCCCGACTTCAGCGCGCTCGGAGTTAAGCAATCGGCTTCGCTTGCGCTGGCGGTCGCGCTAATGGCGCTAATAGAGGCATTTTCCATAGGGAAATCCCTCGCCTCCCAAAAGGCGGACAGGCTGTCGACAAACCAGGAGATTTTTGCACTCGGAGCTTCCAACCTCGCATGCGCCTTCACTTCCGGAACTGTGTGTTCTGGCTCCATGACACGCTCCACGCTCATGGTCAATAGCGGCGCGAAAACCCCAATTTTCAATCTGTCTTCGGCCGCCTTCACGTTATTGATTCTCCTGCTGTTCGGAAGCCTGATATGCTACGTCCCCAAAGCGGCGCTCGCAACAATCGTGGTCTGCACCACTATTACGATGATAAGGCCCCGCGCAATCCGCATAGCGCTCAAAAGCACCCCTAGCGACGCCATCGTATTCCTGTCGACATTCCTGACCGGGATATTTTCCACCCTCGACGATGCAATCTTTGTTGGCATAATAGTATCCATACTTCTCTTCCTCAAAAAAGCCGCCTCCCCCGAAGTGGTTGAATACTCTATAGGCGACCACGGAGAATTGGAAATCATAGCAGACAAGTCAAAACCCCGCCACGATCCCGAAATCTCAATCGTGCATGTCGAGGGAAACATGTTTTTCGGAGCCAGCGACGTCCTTCAGAACCAGCTGAGACGCCTTGCTGCCGAGCCCAATCTCAAGGTTCTCATTCTAAAGCTGAGAAACGCCATAAACCTCGACGCCACAAGCGTAATGGATCTGGAGGAGCTGGCCCGGCGCATGAGGTCGACTAAAAGGCGCCTCATACTCTGCGAAGTGCGCGACGACCTGATGAATATTCTAAAAAGATCCGGAGCATGCGCGTCGATAGGCAAAAACAACATATTTGGCAACGACGACTCAAATCCCACGCTTTCGGCCGCGCTTGCGATAAAATCCGCCCGCAAAGGCATGGGAGAGGGAGTATCGCCCAAG
>CASFWX010000102.1 GCA_949298545.1 uncultured Verrucomicrobiota bacterium
GGCGACGGGCGCGCAGATTTGTACAAAACCCGTGACAACGGTGGTTTTTGGAGGTCGAATTGCAAGTCTCTCGCCGATCGCGGAATAGATCCTTATGCCGTTTGGATAGCGCGTTGCCGCGAAAAATCCATATCGCCATGGATTTCAATGCGAATGAACGACGTCCACCACACGAACACATACTCGTATTTCCGTAATACGAATTTTTGGCGCGAAAATCCGCAATTGTGGAGGATTCCCGAAAGTCGCCGCGCCGTCTGGCCTGACTATGCATTCGATTATTCCAAAAAGGAGGTTCGGGACTGGCATTTGGCTCTCATAAAGGAACTTTTTGAGCGCTATGACATCGATGGATTCGAGACCGATTGGATGCGCGCGCCTTACTGCCTGGCGCCCGGGAAAGAGCAGGAGGGCGCCAAATATATTACCGAATTTATGGGCGAAGTGCGCGCTATCGCACGCGAATGGGAAAAGAAGCGCGGGCATCCTATTGGCGTAAGCGCGCGTGTCTTTGCCGAATTCGACAGAAACTTGGAAATGGGTTTTGACGTTGCGAAATGGGTTGAACTCGGGCTTGTAGACGCGCTTTCGCCGTCTTGTTATTACAACGCCAATTTTGACATAGATATATCCGAGTGGAGGAAATCGCTCGGAGATTCAGGGTATCGTGTGGCGATAATTCCCGCATTCGATCACGGCGTTGTCGCCTGTCCGATGAAGTCTGGATTTTACAATAGGGTGCCTATGGACGAGGCATTATGCAAGGGCTGGGCCGCCAATATGTGGCGGCGGGGGGCCGACGGGATATATGCCTTCAACTTGATGTATAATTTCGGCGTATGGAAATCTGTCGCCAAGACGGGGCTTTCAAAAGAATATTCACTTGAACCTCCTCGCAGGCATCCTGTTTCGTATATTGACTACGACATATGTTCGCACGAGCCATCGGCGCCACGCTCTGATATGAAAGAGCAGCTTCCGGTCGCGCTATCTTCCGAAGTGTCCATACGCATAGAGTCCGGTAAAAAACCTGCCGAGGCGGAAGTGTCGTTATTGTTGGGATTGGCGCGCCCTGCGGACATGGAGGAAATATCCGTGCGGCTCAACGGCATTGCGCCGGATTCTTTTGAGGAGGTGGCAGAAGCAAAAAAATTCGGCGCCGCAAAATTTGCGGTGAGGTTTCATTTTACTTTAGACGCCGTGCGCGACGGCGCAAATGTTGTAAATATCAGGGCGCCGGAAAACAAATTCGCCCCCAAGATTATTTGGGCGGAACTCGATTTTTCGAAAGCGCGCAAATCTCCCCCCAAAGCGCCATTAGCTTGTGCAAGCTTTATGTTTCGAGATTCACCAAGCCATCATTGACTAAAATCTTGCTCCCTTCGGCTGGGAGTGATTTTTTAATGTTTGATTAACGCGGCGATAAGACCAGCAGGGGAGAGGGTTGCGACACGGCCTTTGCCATGTCGAAGCTAATCCAAGTCAGCGAGGCGTCTCCGTCGCCCCATGAATCGGATATCGCAAGTTCTTTAGTCTCCTTGTTGTATCCTACTATAAGGCAAATATGGCCGCTGTCGCGCGGAGCGCGTCCCAGCTTAAATTTTTTTTCTTTGCGGCATATCTTTTGCCATTCTTCGAAATCAGCATTTTTGCGCTCTTTCGTTCTCTCCCTGCGCTTGGCGTTGTAATCCGGCGTGGAAAACATGAGCCATGCCATCGGAACCCCGTCGTCTATGTACTTGGAAATTTTCGAGAAATCAATGCCTTCCATTTTAAATTTCAGCCTGTTTGCCCGGGCGAGTTTTGACAGAGCGTCTGAAGCGGCGCTCAAGTAAGTGCTTCCGCCGGCGCCCGTGCCGAACATGTCGGCGAGTTTATGCATATCGACATCTTTTATTTGATAGTACATGAAAAGCCTTTCTATCGTCGCGGGGAAACAGTAGCCCTTGTTCCCCTGGTTGACCATGGGCACTTTTATTGTGATGTCGCCTGTGTCGCTTTTATTTACGTTGGACGAGACGTCGGTCCGCGTCTTTTCTTCCCCTTCAACTGCGTTCTCACCATTCTCGGAAATCGGGAGTATATGCATTATTATGAATTCCTTATCCTCAAAGCCGAGAAGCATTTTGGTGTCTTGGTATTTCCATTCCTTTGCGCGCACGCGCGTCGATCTTTCGCCTATAGATGAATTTTCGGGATTGCCAAATTCACCCGACAAGGTTTGGAAAATTGCCCGCGCGTCGGCGCGCATTTTGGCGACGTCCGAACTGCTCCATTTGCCGTCGCGCACGGAATCGCCCTTGTTGAAAAACACGATTTTAAACGCCGATATTTTATCGTTTTTATATTCAAATTTAATCTCGTTTGCGTTTGCGCCGAATAGTTTGCCTTTAGTATACAGCGAAAGAACTCCGCCATCGGTAGTTTGGGTTTCCTCGAACGGGAATTTAAGGCGGCTTTTCAGTTCTTTAGGGCTTTCTTGCCAGATAGATTTCTGCCCGAATATTGGCAGACCCGCTGCTTTATTTAATTTTTCATTGTCCGCAAGGCAAAGGCATGCGAAGATAAATGTGCAGGTAAAACAAGAAATGGCCCTTTTCATAATTCCCCATTCTAAGAGGAATTTTGAAAAAAAAAATAAAATTGTTGCAAGATCTGCAAAAAAAACGCCCCCCCCTTGTCATTTATAGCGAAATAACGGGGAATTCCACAATCACTTGCAAAGCCCTAAAGAGGGGAAGTGCGCCTTGTGCAAACGAGGAGGCTGCCTCAAAGGGTTTTGAGATAATCCGCTTCTGACATGAGCGCGTCCGCGTCGGCTGGATTGCTCGGGGCAACTCTTACGAGCCAGCCCGCGCCCATCGGATCGGAATTTACAAGTTGCGGATCTCCTTCAAGAGCGGAATTGGTTTCGAGTATGCTCGCGTCTACCGGCATGTAAATGTCGCTTGCAGCTTTTACCGATTCTACCACGCCGAAAGATTCCCCCGCCTTATATTCGGATCCGACCTGAGGAAGCTCGACAAACGTGATGTCTCCCAAAGCCTCTTGCGCGTGGTTGCTTATTCCGACGAGAGCCGAGCCATCGTCCAGAATTTTTATCCATTCGTGGTCTTTTGTGAATTTGGCTTCCATATTTTATATTCCTTTTATTTTAGAGAATAAAAATTTTCTCTTTTGATCCGCGGATATCCGCGTAAATTTCTTGTTTTTTTGGATCCTCGACCGCCAGCATTGCCGAGCCGATAGGGCATTCCCAGAGTCCCGACCAAGCGCCGGAGAGCGCCGTTCCGACTTGGCTGCCGTTTGAGAATAGCGGAGTTCCGGGGCGCACTATTCTTTTGCCTTCAGCCTTAAACCATGCGACTCTGCGTTTTAACCCTGCCGCTTTTTGAGCTGCCAATGCGTCTCGTCCAACGAAATTCTTGTCCAGCTTTACAGCCCAGCCGAGACCCGCTTCAAGCGGAGTTATTGTGTCGCTGATTTCGTGGCCGTAAAGCGGATAGTGCGCCTCCATTCTGAGGGAGTCCCGCGCGCCTAGCCCGCATAATGCGGCTCCGGCTTGGACAAATTTTTCGGCGAGTTCTTCAGCTTTGGAGGGGGGGCAAAAAATCTCCACGCCGTCGCTGCCGGTATATCCTGTGCGGCTAATGAGGAAGTCGGAACCGGATTGGCGGGTGTAGAAGCGCCGGAGCGTTGAGAGATCGGATCCAAGAACTTTGCTCGCCATGTCAATCGAAGTTTTCCCCTGCACGGCGAGCAGGGCGTACTTGTCGGACACGTCTTCCACCACGACATCGCATCCGGCGGAGAGCTCTTTTAAGCGCGATATGTCTTTATCTATATTGGAGGCATTGAGTACTATGAGATATGAGAGGCTGCCGATGCGGTATACAATCACGTCGTCTACGCACGTTCCGTTTTCATAGCAAAAAACCGAGTATTTTGCCGCGCCGATTTCGAGTTTTGAGAAAGTATTTGTAAGGCTTGCGTTCAGGAAATCCAAAGCGCCTGCGCCTTCTATTAAAGCTTGCCCCATGTGGCTTACGTCGAATAGGCCCGTGGCGTTTCTAACCGCCTTGTGTTCTTCTATTATGCCCGTATAGAGGACGGGAAGATTCCAGCCTGCGAAGTCGACAATGCGTCCGGCGTGCCGTTTGTGGAAGTCTATTAAGGGTGTGTCTTTTGGCATATTGTTTGCAATATTGGAGAATGCCTGAAAGCGGTCAAGCCTATATCCCCCCTGGAACGCCCGAGCGCGGCGCCGGAAGTTTTCTTTTATTCTTCGGTATTGTCAGTCAATTGTCAATGTGCGCGCACCGCCTTACTCCGCCAAAGTGCGCTTTACGAGCGCGTCGATGCAGGGGGGGCGCCCCATGAAAGACTCAAAGGCGGTGCCGGGGTCTATAGTATTGCCGACTTTGAGGATTTTTTCTGCGAAATCGCGCCCAGTTTCGCCGTTGAACAGCCCTTCGCTTTCAAAGCGCGTGAAAGCGTCGGCATCGAGAGCTTCCGCCCATTTGTACGAATAGTATCCCGCCGCATATCCGACGCTGTCGCCGAAGATGTGCGTAAAGCGCGGAAGTATTGTCGGAGGCGTTTGGGAATATTTATGTGAGTATCCGGAGAGGAGCTTTTGCGCCTGTTCTTCAATATCTTTGGAATTTGCAAATTTTTGGGGGTCTATATGGAGGCGCAAATCGAGGGCTGCAAAGGAGAGCTGGCGCATCGCTGAGTTTGCTCCCATAAACTTGCGCGAAGCTTTGAATTTTTCAAACAGGGCGCCGGGGATTTTTTCTCCGGTTTTCCAATGGCGCGCGAAAATGTCGAGACATTCCCGCTTCTCGCACCAGTTTTCCATAATTTGCGACGGCAGCTCGACGAAATCCCATGCCACGTCCCTAAGCCCGATTTCCGGGCAGTCCATCATGAAGAAATGAACGAGATGGCCGAATTCGTGGAATAGCGTACATACGTCGTCGAAAGACAGCAATGCGGGAATCTCTCCGGCGGGTTCAGAAAAGTTTCCTGCTATCAGGCCGAGAGCCGGAAATTTCCCGTCCGATGGTGAAAGCATGTTCATCCACGCCCCGGCGCGCTTTTCTTTGCGCGGGAACAAGTCGGCGTAAAATAATCCCATGAGCTTCCCATCGGGAGAGGTCATTTTAAACAGCTTTACATCGGCGTGCCATGCCGGTTTTGCAAGCTTGCACTCTTCTATCTTTATCCCGTAGAGCCGCTCCGAGACTTCAAAGACGCCGCGCAATACGGAATCGAGAGGGAAATATGGCCGCAGTTCTTCAGGATCGAATCCGTATTCGGATAGCCGGAATTTTTCCGCAATATACGCAGACGACCACGGATCCACATATTCACCCTTAAGCAAGCCGTTTTGGCGGGCGAAGCGCAACATTGCCTCCCATTCGCTCTTAAAGAAAGGGTAGAATTTATCGCGCAGATCTTCTATGAATTTTAAGGCTTTTTTGCCGCTTTTCGCCATGCGCCGCCTGAGAACGAAGTCCGCAAAATCCGGGTTCCCGAGTATCTTTGCCTGCTCGTCTCGCAAAGCGAGGATTTCTCCAATTAGAGACAGGTTTGAAAACTTGCCGCAGGAAGCGATTTTCGAATATGCTTTCCACATCTTCTCCCGCAGGCTTTCCGAATCGGCATAGCTTATAAATGGCACATAAGAGGGCTGTTCGAGGGTAAAAATCCAGCCGCCGAAGCCTTCGGATTCGGCCTTTTTTTTCGCCACGGCGATGGCGTTGGGGGGAAGACCTTTCAAATCCGCGGCGTCGCTTATTCGGAGTTCGAATTCCTTTGTCGAATCGAGTACGTTTTCCGAGAATTTTTGGGTTTTGGAGGATAAAATGGTCTCTATTTCCGCAAGGCGCTTCTTTTTATCGGGGGGGAGCTTTGCCCCTTCAAGCTCGAAGTCCAGTAGGGTCTCCTCGAGCAGGCGCTTGCGGTATCCGGAAATATCGCGGGCGGCCGGCGATTGAGAAAATTCTTTTATGCGGGCGTAGAGGGTGTCGTCGAGTAGTATCGACGAGTAAAACCCGCTAACTTCGGGAATGAGATCGTTTAGCGCGTTTCTCAGTTCGGAATTGTCCGCCACGCTTTGGAGATGGTTCAAATAGGTCCAAACCCTGTCGAGGTCCATCGCCGCCCGGTCGAAGGCGCGAATTGTATTTTCGTATGTTGGAGTTCCAGCGGAGCGAATTGAGGCGAAGTTTTGTTTTGCAACTTCTATCGCCGCGCGAACCGCGTCCGCGGCAAATTCTGGGCGCATTGACTCCCAATCGGGAGGAAAGTCTTTTTTTAGAAACGGATTTTCCATAATCGCTTTTCAAAGTATTTTTTTCGGCGCGAAACGGGCAAGATTAATCGCACGGTAAAAAAAACGGCGGAGATTTTAGCGGGCGGCGGATTGGAGAAGCGGATACTTGCCGCGCCGTTCGGGTATGCGGTTAAAAATTGCATTGGTGGCGGGGCCGTCGGGCGCCTGTTTTTTAAAGCGTATTTTTCGGCGCATAAAAAACGCCAATCTCATCGGATAGGCGTTTTTTTTATAAAAATTATTTTCTATCAAAATATTTTTCCGCGCGCCCCAAAGCTGTAATCGGGAAATAATGGCGGTACCAATTGTAATTGAGCATGAATCCTCTCGCCAATTCCTTTCCTTGCGGCAGTGTGGCTCCGGCGCGCAAATCGACCTTGGCGCCGAGCCCGTATCCCGGGAATCCCGTTCCTGTATAGTAGGGTTCGTCCCAGGTGCCGTCGGAGCGTTGGGAATCTGCGAGGAATTGGCAGCCCTTCCTAATTGCCGGGTCGTAGTTCTTGTCGTCCGCTGACATCAGCGCTATAATCGCCCAAGCTGTTTGAGAGGCTGTCGACGGTATGCCCGTGCCGGAATATTTCGGCTCCATATACGACGCAATGCTCTCGCCCCAGCCGCCGTCGGAGTTTTGTTTTGAAGCGAGCCATTCGAGCGCTTTGCGGACATGTGGAGATTCTTTTGTATCGCCTACGGCAATGAGGGCGGGAACCACGCTCCAGGTTCCGTAGATGTAATTGACACCCCAGCGCCCAAACCATGATCCGTCGTCCTCCTGCTCGCTGTAAATGAATTCAAGGGCTTTTGAAATCGCCGGGTGGTTGCGAGAAAATCCGCACATTGCAAGGGCTTCGACGACATGCGCGGTCACGTCTGAACTCGGTGGATCGAGAACCTCCCCAAAGTCGCAGAAGGGAATTTTTGTGACGAGTTTGCGGGTGTTGTCCTTGTCGAAAGCGGCCCAGCCGCCGTTGGAGGACTGCAGCTCGAGAACCCAGTTTATAGTGCGCCTGATTGCGCTGTCGACGCGCCTTGCGCGCGCGCTTTCCCGCGGCAGAAGTTTCTGTATGCGCTTTAAGCAGCATATTGCTATTGCCGCGTCGTCTATATCCGGATAATAGTTGTTTGCCCTTTGGAA
>CASFWX010000103.1 GCA_949298545.1 uncultured Verrucomicrobiota bacterium
ACATTTCTCGGGACTTCGGTCGGCATTACCATGACGGGCGACAGATTTATCCGCGTCGAGACGCTCTCAATTCTCGCGTTGGGAGTTGTAGCGTTTGGAGTGGCGACGGCTGCGGGGGTTATAATCGCCAAGTTCATGAACTTGTTCCTGCGCGAGAAGATAAATCCTCTAATAGGGGCGGCGGGAGTATCTGCCGTTCCGATGGCTGCGCGTGTCGCGCAAGTGGAGGGGGCGAAGGCGGACCCTTCAAACTTCCTGCTCATGCACGCCATGGGGCCGAATGTAGCCGGGGTAATAGGGACTGCCATGGTTGCGGGCTTCTTTATCGCCACCTTGGCGCACTAATTTAAAAACGGACAAAACGAAAATGGCGCAATAAAATTTGCGCCATGATTTTTTTATCAGGCAGAGAAAAATGAGCTACAAAAGAATGACAGCGGAGGAGGCGGCCAGCCTAATCCAAAACGGAGAACAGATAGCATTCAGCGGATTCACACCCGCCGGAGCGACAAAAGCCATACCCAAAGCTATAGCGGCGAAGGCCGAAGCTGAACATGCTGCGGGGCGCGAATTCAAAATAGGCGTTGTGACCGGAGCGTCCACCGGGGACTCCTGCGACGGCGTTCTGGCGCGCGCGGAGGCGATAGGATACCGCGCGCCATACCAGTCGAACGCCGATTTGAGAGGCCGCGCAAACAAGAATACGCTCAAATTTACGGATTTGCATTTGTCGATGACGCCGCAGTACATGAACTACGGCTTTATGGGCGGATTCGATTGGGCGATCGTGGAGGCAGCAGACGTTTCAGACAGCGGGGAAATTCTGCTGACTACCTCTGTCGGAATTGCTCCGACCGGATTGAAGCTGGCAAAAAAAGTTATTATAGAACTCAATTCCTACCACTCTAAAGAGCTGCGCGGATTCCACGATATCTACGAGACCGCCAACCCCCCGCGCCGCCGCGAGATACCGATATACGCCGCAGGCGACAGGTGCGGGTGCGAAGTCGTAAAAATAGATCCCAAAAAGATTGTCGGCATCGTGGAGACAAATGCGCCAGACGAAGTGAAGCCTTTTAAGGCGTCGGATCCCATTACGGAAAAGATAGGCCAGAACGTGGCCGATTTTCTCGCCGCCGAAATGGCAGCCGGAAGGATTCCTCCGGAATTTCTTCCCATACAAAGCGGCGTCGGCAACATTGCCAACGCGGTGCTTGGGGGCCTCGGATCCAATCCGGAAATACCGCAATTTTGCATGTATTCCGAAGTTTTGCAGGATTCTGTAATAGATCTCATTGAGAAAGGAAGAATAAAGCACGCCAGCGCGACTTCGCTGACCGTTACTCCGCAAAAAATCCAGGAGATATATTCGAATCCAAAATTTTTCCGCGAACACATAGTGCTTCGCCCGCAGGAGATTTCAAACAGCCCCGAAGTTTCGCGCCGCATAGGAGTCGTTTCCATAAACACTGCGATTGAAGTCGATTTGTCGGGCAACGTAAACAGCTCGCACATAATGGGCAAAAATCTTATGAACGGCATCGGAGGCAGCGGCGATTTCACCAGGGCGGCTTATCTTTCGATATACACTTGCCCGTCGGTTGCCAAGGGCGGGCTTATCAGCGCGATAGTTCCCAATGTTTCGCATTGCGACCACAACGAACACAGCGTAAACATAATCGCCACCGAGTTCGGCGTTGCGGATTTGCGTTGCAAGACTCCCTACGAGCGCGCCGAAATTCTCATAGAAAAGTGCGCCCATCCCGACTATAAGGATCTCTTGAGAGAGTTTGTAAGGAGAGCGCCCGTCGGCCACACTCCACAAACTTTGGCAATGGCGTACGCTTTCCACGAAGCTTTCGTAAGAGATGGCGACATGAGGAAGGCCGTATTCCCCAATTCCTAATAAGAGTTCGGCATTTTTAAAAAGCGCTTTGTCCATTGCCGGGCAGGGCGCTTTTTTTATGTGCGGGGCAAAAGATTCGGCAAGTTTTAAGGGAAATTCGGAATTTCTCTAGTGCCCATGTTCGGTAAGGCAAGTGTTAAAAAAGCGCGCCGAAAGCTTCGGCGCGCTTGGCAAGGCTTGCTTGCGGCAGTTTGCGGAGAGGAATTATGAATTTGCCTCGTTCTTAATTTCAATGAGATCTGGCATGACCGCGGACAAGTCAGCCTTCTTATTGACGCCGCCGAAAGCGTCGTGCAATTTTTTGTATATGGCAAAGAGCTTTTCGTAGACTGCGACATTTTTTGCAATCGGCTTGTATTTTTTCTTTTTGACGGAAGTCATCTTTTTCATGGCGGATTCAAAAGAATCGTAGCCACCCTTAGCTTTTCCCGCAGATACGGCTGCCCCTATCGCCGCGCCCATGGCGCAACTTTGCTCGACGCCGGAAATTTCCATTTCGCACTTTGTGACGTCGGCGTAAATCTGCATGAGGAGGGGACTCTTTTCGGCAAGCCCGCCGCAGCAGACGATGCGTTCGATTTTCACGCCGCTTTCCTTGATGCGTTCGACAATCATGCGCGCTCCGAAAGCTGTGGCCTCGACGAGGGCCCGGTAGACTTCGGCTTGCGTGGTGTGCAGTGTCTGTCCTAAAATCAGTCCGGTGAGAAGGGGATTGGCGAGAATATTGCGGTTGCCGTTGTTCCAGTCGAGAGCGATTATGCCGCTTTGGCCGGGTTTCAGTTTCAACGCCTGTTCGTCGAGCTTGGCGAGTTTTGAGAGTTCGCCTTCGCAAAGTATCTGGGCGAACCATTTAAAAATGTCCCCGACAGCGCTTTGTCCGGCTTCTATGGCGAAGTGCCCGGGCAGTATCGAGCCGTCGACTATTCCGCAAATGCCCTTTATCGAGGGGACTTTTTTCGTATTTTTGAATACGATGCAATCGCAAGTCGAAGTTCCTATGGCCTTAATTAAGGTGCCTTCGCGGATTCCGCAGCCTATGGCGCCGTAATGGACGTCGATTTCGCCCATTGCCACGGGTATGCCTTCGGGGAGCCCGAAGAAATCCGCCCATTCCTTCGAGAGGCGCCCTTCGACATGCGAGGCGTCGAAGGCTTTTTCATATAGGCGGTCTCTCAGGTCGGCGAGTTCGGGGGCGAGCTTTTTGAGGAAAGCCTTATCCGGAAGGCCGCCCCAGTTGTCGCAATACATGGCTTTGTGTCCTGCCATGCATACTCCGCGGATTATGTTTTCGGGCTTCTTGACTCCGCAGAGCAGGGCCGGGATAAAATCGGACAATTCGACCCATGAGTATGCGGCATCGAAAACTTTTCTGTCGACATTCATGCAGTGGAATATCTTTGACCAGAACCATTCCCAAGAATAGGAACCGCCGCATCTCTCGAGGTATTGCGGGCGGATTTTTTTAGCCAAGGCTGTAATCTGGGCGGACTCTTTGAAGGACGTATGGTCTTTCCAGAGCCAGCATTGCGCATTTTTATTGTTTTTAAACTTTGGGAGAAGCCCCAGCGGAGTCATGTTTTTGTCCACCGGTATCGGGGAGGATCCTGTGCCGTCCATGCCGATTCCTATCACATCGGACTTTTTAAAGCCTTTGACGTTTTTGGAGGCTTCGGAGAGAGCTTTGAGCACGGTGGCTTTCAATCCTTCTATGAGATCGGCGGGGCTTTGGCGCGCCAGATTGGCGTCGGACTTGTCGCATATCACACCGTCTTGTCCGCTCGGATATTTAAAAACTCCCGTGCCTGCGACTTTTCCGTTGGAGCAGTCGACAACTATGCT
>CASFWX010000104.1 GCA_949298545.1 uncultured Verrucomicrobiota bacterium
GAGTCTGTGGGTGAAGGGCATCCCGACAAAGTGGCAGATTATATTTCCGACAGCATACTTGACGCCTGTTTGGAACAGGACAAGTACAGCCGCGTGGCGTGCGAAACTCTCGTAAAGAGCAATTGCGTGGTGATAGCCGGCGAGATTACGACAAAAGCCAAGCTGGACTACGAGAAAATCGTGCGCGATGCGGTTCGCGAAATAGGCTACGTAAACGACGACGACGTGTTCCACGCCGACAAGATATTTGTCTCGAATCTGTTGACCAAGCAGTCCCCCGACATCGCGCAGGGAGTCGACGCAAGAAAAGCCAAAGGCAAGAAAACCGCCGAGCAGGGCGCGGGGGACCAGGGAATAATGTTTGGGTACGCGACAAATGAAACGCCTGAAATGATGCCTGCCGCCCTCATGTTCGCCCACAGAATTTTGACGGAACTTGCCCGTCAGCGCAAAAGCGGCAAGGGCCCGAAGTGGCTGCGCCCGGATTGCAAGAGCCAGGTAGCAGTGGAATACAAGGACGGCAAACCCGCGGCCATAGACAACGTCGTCGTTTCAACTCAGCATGCAGCGGGCGTATCACATTCGGCGATTGAAAAATACATCGTCGAGAAGGTCGTAAAAAAAGTGCTGCCGAAAAAACTTTTGACAAAAAAGACCCAGTTTTTGGTCAACCCGACTGGCAACTTTGTAGTGGGCGGCCCGCAAGGGGATTCAGGACTTACCGGCCGCAAGATAATAGTCGACTCCTACGGCGGATACGGAAGGCACGGGGGAGGGGCGTTCTCCGGAAAAGATCCGAGCAAAGTCGACAGGTCGGCGGCGTACATGTGCAGGTGGGTCGCAAAGAATATCGTTGCGGCGGGGTTGGCCGACAAGTGCGAGATACAGGTGGCCTACGCGATAGGGCATCCCGATCCGCTCAGCATAGCGGTTGATTCTTTCGGAACGGGAAAAATTTCGGACGAGGATATCGCAAAGGCGGTTCGCAAGGTGTTTAGTTTTAAGCCCGCCGACATCGTTTCCCAGCTTGGCATGCTTGCTCCAATATACAAGCGCACCACAAATTACGGGCACTTTACCAAGCCGGATCTTCCGTGGGAAAAGACCGACAAGGTTGAGGCGCTCAAGAAGGCGGCTTTGAAGAAATAAAAAATATTTGGGATAAAAAATGCCGATAGCAAAAGAATATAAAATAGCCGACATCGCTCTTGCCGATTGGGGCCGAAAAGAAATAAGCATAGCCGAAAGCGAGATGCCCGGCTTGATGGCAATCCGCGACGAATATTCCGCGAAAAAACCTCTAAAAGGGGTTCGCGTAAGCGGCTCCCTGCACATGACAATTCAGACGGCTGTGCTAATAGAGACTTTAAAAGCTCTTGGCGCGGATGTCCGCTGGGCGAGTTGCAATATTTTTTCCACGCAGGACCATGCTGCGGCAGCCATAGTCAAGTCGGGGACTCCGGTATTCGCATGGAAGGGAGAGTCGCTTGAGGACTATTGGGATTGCACATATAAAGCCCTCACATGGCCCGACGGGAAGGGCCCCCAGCTGATAGTTGACGACGGCGGAGACGCAACCCTTCTGGTGCATAAGGGATTTGAGCTCGAGCAGGGCGACAAATGGGTGGACAGCCCGTCGGATTCCCATGAGGAGGCGGTTATAAAGAAGCTTCTTAAAAAGGTCGCCAAGTCCGATAAATCGCATTGGACGAAAGTAGTTTCGGAATTGAAGGGAATATCTGAGGAGACCACTACAGGCGTTCACAGGCTTTACCAGATGGTTGAGGGCAAGCGCCTTCTCGTTCCGGCAATAAACGTGAACGACTCCGTCACCAAGAGCAAGTTCGACAACATATACGGCTGCCGCGAATCGCTCGTAGACGGGATAAAACGCGCGACAGATGTTATGATAGCCGGGAAGATTGCGATGGTTTGCGGATACGGCGATGTAGGCAAAGGCTGCGTTCAAGCACTCAAGGGATTGGGCGCGACCGTCTTGGTTTCCGAGATAGACCCGATATGCGCGCTTCAGGCGGCTATGGAGGGATATCGCGTCATGACTGTTGAAGACGCGCTCGGAATGGCGGACATCTATGTCACAACGACGGGGAATTGCGACGTAATCACCATAGACCACATCAAGCGCATGAAGGACCAGGCAATACTTTGCAATATCGGGCATTTCGACAGCGAGATACAGGTTGCAAAGCTTCAATCCTATCCGAAAATTAAGCGCGTCAACATCAAACCCCAAGTCGATAAATACACTTTCCCCGACGGGAAATCTGTATTCTTGTTGGCTGAGGGCAGATTGGTTAATTTAGGCTGCGCGACGGGCCATCCTTCGTTTGTAATGAGCAATTCGTTTTCGAACCAGGTTCTCGCCCAAATGGACTTGTGGAAGAATCGCGACAAGTACGAGAACCGCGTCTATATACTGCCGAAGAAGCTCGACGAGGAGGTCGCCCGCCTGCATCTGAAAAAACTCGGGGCAAAACTGACAAAGCTCACCAAGAAGCAGGCCGACTACATAGGAGTTCCTGTGGCGGGTCCGTACAAGTCGGAGTTCTATAGGTATTGATAGCTTTTCCTCAAAAATTAAAAAAATAGAGAAGGTATGGGCGACGGTGCGCGGGAAATGCCGCGCACCGCGTTTATTTTCTTTCGATTGTTTTGTACTTGGCCAAGTGCAGTTTGAAAATTTGCCCCTTGGGCCTTTAAAAGGGACAAAGTTTTTATTTTCAGACGCAATGCCGGATTTTTACGCACTGAAACTGGGCAAAGCTATTGCGGATTCTATATAGTTGCCGTAAAAAATCCGGGAAAAATCTTCTTGCATGGAGATTAAAAAAAACATAAATTTAACAAATCTTTTAAAATCTCGTAAAATTTCTCATACGGATAGACATGAAAAAGTTCATAGCATATTCAATAATAGCGGCAGCGTCGCCTTTGGCTTTCGCCCAGTCGAATCCCGTCTCTACCCTTCAGGGGGGAGCGCAAGTCAGCGGAGACACTCCGACTCTGATACCCGAACACACCACCACCCTTATGAACGGCGGAGTTGTTGAGGATAAGACTATCATGCCGGAACTTTCGCTTGATCTTCTCAGCGTTTCGGCAAGCGTCGGATACGAGTCTGCATATGTGTTCCGCGGCGAGAAGCTTGCCGGGCATTCCATTTGCCCTGAAGTCGAATTTGCCTATCCGATATACGATTTCGACATTTATGCGGGTGCTTGGTATTCAAGCCCTGTTCGCGGCGATGCTGGCGGCCTTGAAGAACTTGACCTTTATGCCGGCGTAAACTATTATTTGGGAGCTTTGCGCCTCGACGTTGGATACATCTATTATTGGTATCCTTCGACTTCGGTTCAGGCGGCAGGAGATATCACGCGCGATATGGAAGTCTATTTTGGGGCCTGCCTCGATACGTCGGCATATTTGGGCGTAAATATCAATCCATCGGTTTATTATTGGTATAACTGGATTCTCAAGCAGCAGACTGTCGAGATTTCCCTCGGGCACGAGTTCCCCGTAGGCGAGTGGACATTTGGCAATGAAAAGCTCACGCTCCCTGTAAGTATTTACGGTGGGTATTCCAGCGCCGGACGCAAAAATGGCGACAATGGGGGACCTGACGAGGGCGTTTCGTACTTCTACTATGGAGTTCGCGCGGATTTGGCTTATGCGCTTACTGACTATTGTACGGTCAGCGGAGGCATTCGCTATTCATATAGAAATGGCGGAAACGAGGGTGATGTTGTAGATCACTACGGCCTCTTGGGAAGGGAACACAATTTCTGGTTCGGTGGCAGCGTGTCATTCGGATTCTAAGCCGGAAAACTCTAATTCCATCTCATATTTGGCGGCGGCTGTTTTTCTTGCAGTCGCCGCTTGCATTTTCTGAAGGCAGAAGCCGTTTTTCCTAATTTTATTGATAATATCGCGCATGGAAATTCAAATACCCAAAGAGCGGATTGGATACAATATACCTTCCAAGATCGGCTGCTGCTAATCGAATGCATGGCGTAGAAATATGCAGATGCGGCGACTTGAATTTCAAAACTTTCCTTTGCGCGCAGGCTTCAATATGCTTTTAGATATGGCGGGTACTAATTGAGCGTTGGTACAATCTCTTTTTTACCGGGCTATTTTTGAGCCGCCCAGGCATCTGCCTGTCTAAGGCGTTGCTTAAAAACATTCAGGCAAAATTTTGAGCGGGATAGACTGAAGATTTTTCCAGTATAGCAGCTTGATACCAACATTGAGAGAGAGGAAATTTGTAAATATTAAAAAGTATGCTTAAGGGGCAATGTAGTTGTTAACTTTCGAAGAGGCGCCGTATTTTCTCTAAAATAAGCTTTAAATGGGAAGGGCTTTTAGGATTGGACATGTCCTTGCCTTATTCTTATGGGAGATGGAAACGCACGGCATGATATTTAATTCTTTTTGGGGTGAATCTTCCCAAATATTATGGCCATTTTAAGGCAAGCCTTGCCATAAAAAGCGCTGGTGAATGATTGGAGGAATCGCAAGCAAATGGGGGTGGGCACGGATATGGCGGGGTATGGGCTAATTTGCTAAAACAAATAAAAAAGCCCGCAAACTATTTACAATGCGGGCCTCAGAAATGGATGCAGGGATAGGATTTGAACCTATGACCTTCAGGTTATGAGCCTGACGAGCTACCAAGCTGCTCCACCCTGCGATAATTAAGAGTAGGCACTAAAAACGCATTTTCAAATGCGTGCAAGTCTTTTTTTGGCTTTTTATAGAATTTGTCAGCAGGATAAATAGATGCATTTTTACATAGCCGATTGCCAAAGAACGCTCGCAGCCGGCTATGCCAAAGCATTGTTTATGCCAGCATTTCCTTCTGGATCTGCTCGAGGGACTTGTCTTTTGTTTCCGGAATTTTAAGAGCGAAGAAGAAAGTCAAAATCGCCATTGATCCGAAGATCCCGAAAATCATGCCTGAATGGTTTTCCGCAAAGATCGGGAATGTCCAAGTGATAATGGAACACCATGCCCAATGCGTCATGCTTCCGAGAAC
>CASFWX010000105.1 GCA_949298545.1 uncultured Verrucomicrobiota bacterium
AGCGCATAACCGTAAACCTCACGGCCAAATCCCCCGGCTCCGACTATAATTAAATCTTTCATAGTTGTCTTTTAAATGAATATCTATTAGATTCAATAAGATTTGCATTTACTGCACTACGAGTCCCACAACGGCATAGTACTTCTGGGTACCCCTCTAGAGTTATTCCAGCAAATCGCCAGCAAAATTTCCGCATGCAAAGTTTGTTTTTCCGAAAGAACAACACCCCGCCGCTGACAGATTGAAGATAGCCAAGTTCAAATAGAATCAAAAATCCGCAAGAGGCGCGCTTCTCATTTTTTTGATTTAACCAGCTCGTATAACTGCGCGATATTCTTTGCCGAATTTATATCCGACACTTTTAAAGTCACGCCGTATTCCGAGTTTATCATAACCATCGCATATAATAAAGCGACCGAATCCCAGTTTGGAAGCGATGCCAAATTTGTTTCGGGAGTCAATTCCACACCATCAAGCGCATCAATGTTTTCGCGAAGGTTCTTTATAAATTCATTCATAATTTTGCTTTCTATAAGACAAAATCACAATAGCGGCATTTGTTTATCGCTGTAATACAGCTTTAAAATTGTAGCGAGTCAAGCCGTTTTTAGTAGCGATACAGGCGCGACAGCCAAAGAACCCCGGCCCTACTCCCAATTTCTATCGGCAAGCTTGCACAGCAGCAACTAGAGCATTTTACGTTGACACTTCCCATAGGGAATTTATTTCCTCTACAACTATGGATTATCGCGCAAAAATAACTGCGTCCCACTATGTTTTACCAGGGCAGATCCTTTCAAACGAGGATTTATCTAAACGCTTTGATCCCAAGAAAATCAGTAACATATCAAAGTTGAGCGGAATTTACGAGCGCCGAATATCTCCCCGCGACGTGACGGCAGTCGATTTGGGAACAGCTGCTGCGAAACGCATGCTGGACGATTTGAATATCGCCAAATCCGATTTCGACATGTTGATATTCGCCTCGCAAACTCGCGACTATGTTATCCCCCCCTCCTCATTTATATTGCACGAAAGGCTATCCATGCCCAATTCATGCGGCGCTTTTGATCTTCCCTTAGGATGCGCTGCCTTCCCTTATGCAATGGGAGTGGCAAACGGGCTAATATCGTCCGGCCAATGCCAAAAGATCCTTCTTATAATTTCAGATACAATAACGCACTTGATAAACCCCAAAGACCGCGGGCTTGTCACGCTCCACGGTGACGGCGCGGCCGCTTTTGTCATTGAAAAATCCGAAGGCGATTGCGGTTTTGAATTTGCCGATTTCGGATCAGACAGTTCCGGGTGGAAATATCTCATAGTTCCAGCCGGAGGTATGCGAATCCCCGTATCGGAGCAAACAAGGGTTGAAAAAACTGACGCAAACGGAATCACATCGACCGATGAAAACCTCCAGATGAACGGGGAAGCGGTATTTTACTTCTCCATATCCGCCATTCCGAAGGCAATAAAAACTACCCTTGCCAAAAATGGGGCTGATATTTCCTCCTACGACTTAGTTCTGCTGCACCAGGCAAATAAAATGATGCTAAACCAGATCTACAATAGCCTTGGAGTTTCCCCCGAACATAGGTTTTTCTTTATGAAAAAATTGGGAAATTTAAGTGCGGCGTCCAGTCCGGTTTTATTGGCAGAAGCCTTTCGCCAGGGTAAATTCGACTCCGGCGGAAGACTCTTGCTTTCCGCTTTCGGCGCCGGCTTGACATGGGGCACTTTTTCCATGAAGATTGCTCCGCACTCCGTATTTCCATCAAAGGCATCGACCGATTTCTGATATGAAGATCCACCACATAGGAATGCTATCCGCAAATATTGAAAAGGAAGCCAGGCACCTTTGCGAGTCATGCGGATATGAACGCGTTTCAGACGAAATTGTCGACGAAATTCAAACAGCAAAAGTCCTTTTTCTAAAACTTCCCGCCGAGAACTCGCTTTTAGAGCTCATCTCACCGCACGGGGAAAACAGCAAATTAGACGGAGCCATGAAAAAAGGGATAAAGTTTCACCACATCTGCTTCCAAAGCGACGATATGGAATCAGATCTAAAAAAATTCCGAAACAATGGCTTCTTTACCCTTTGCGAACCGATAGCTGCTGCCGCATTCGACGGGCGCAAGATAGCATGGGTCATGGATTCAAATAAAAACTTGTTTGAGCTTGTCGAAAGTCGCAAATGCAACTGCCGCTAACTTTGTTCGTGTTGCGCCATGAATTCGCCGGCATATTTCCAAATGCGAACATGCACTTTGCCTTTTTTATCATATCATGAAAAAGCAAGCTGTAAAAGCTCCATTCTAAGAACTAAAAGAATTTATTTGTAATCGGTCGAAATTCCTACAAGAAGTAACATTTTAAGATATTATATTGCATGGATGCGAAACTGAAAAGATTGCAGAACATATTTCGAGAAATAATCGACGACGAATCTATTGAAATTTCCGATCGCACCAGACGCTCCGATATTCCGGCATGGGATTCCGTGGCGATGATCCAAATTATTCTGGCAGTCGAAAGCGAGTTTGGAGTAAAATTTACAACCAGCGAAGTCGCCGGCATAACAGGCGTATCCGACATAATAAAAAAGATTTCACAATAAATGGATTCCGACGAGAGAAAAGCTTTGTATGCGTCCGCAGAACAGGCCATAAAAAGCGGTGACCTGCAAAGCGCATATAAAAAACTCCGCGCGGCGGAAAATTCGGCGGCTAAAGACTATTATCTTGCACTAAAGCTTTCAAAGCTCAGCGCTAAGCTCATCCGTGCCGATACCCGCGGCTCACTCCCCCTCAAAAGCGTAAAAATAGCGCTTTTATCGTCTTCAACAACGACGTTCTTCGAGCCTCTTTTCACTTACTTCGGGCTCGCAAAATCTTTGTCCATAACGTTAAAATGCGGCGATTTCGGAAATTGGAGACAAGACATGCTGAATCCAAATTCTTGGCTGCGCGAATTCTCGCCGGATTTTATTTTAATAACTTTAAACTACCGCGATCTTCCCCTTGAACCGCAAACTTCCGCCCCTGATAGTCTCGCGTCTAAATTTGCCTCCGAATTGGCTTCGTATTGGGCAGCCGCAAAAAAATCTTGTCCCAACGCCACAATCATACAGTCGGATTTAGATTCACCCTCAGAAGACTCCGGAGGCTTGCTGTCTTTCAAATACGGCGGAAGGGCAAACACTCTTGCGCGCGTTTCCTCCGCCATATCGGAAACAGCCTCCAAAGCGGGCGGAGTTGAGGTTCTTCCGCTTTCAGAGCTGCGCGCGGAGTTTGGAGCGAAAAAGTGGGAAGACAAAGGCATGTGGTTTTATGCCAAACAGCATCCAAATATGGAAGCGCTTCCATTGGTGGCGCAATATGCAGCGAGAATCATATCCGCAAAAATCACTGCGCCAAAGAAAGTCTGCGTGCTCGATTTGGATAATACATTATGGGGCGGCATAATAGGCGAGGACGGTTTGGAGGGGATAGAACTCGGGGCCCCCAGCCCCCGCGGAGAGGCATTCGCAGCTTTTCAAAGATATTTAAAGGAACTGAAAAGCAGGGGCATATTGCTTTGCGTATGCTCGAAGAACAATGAAGCCGACGCCCTTCTGCCCTTTGAAAAGCACGACGCAATGATTCTTAAGCGGAACGATATCGTATGCTTTTCAGCCAACTGGAAGCCGAAGAGCGAAGCTATTGCAAAAATGGCTTCCGAACTGAATCTGGGGCTCGATTCTTTCGTGTTTATAGACGACAACCCCGCAGAGATCGAAGAAGTAAAAAGCGCCCTTCCCCAAGTCGTATCCCTACTATTGCCCGACGACCCCGCGAATTTTATAGAATTTCTATCGGATAAAGCGTTATTTGACGTCCTTGAAGTGTCGCAGGACGACCTCAAGCGGAGTGAAACATACAAGCAAAACGCCGACAGAGCCAGGGCTTTTGCAAAAGCAGACAGCCTCGAAGATTTCTTGATATCTTTAGATATGTCCTGCGTTTGCGAGAAGATAAATTCGACCAATATAGCGCGAGCCGCCCAGCTGACCGCAAAAACGAACCAATTCAATTTGACGACCCGGCGCGAGAGCGAAGCTAAAATCAAGTCCTTTGCCGGCGATGTGAACAATTATGCAAAATGCTTCAGGCTATCCGATAAGTTTGGCGACAATGGCATAGTCGGCATCGCCTTGGCTTCGCCTGTTCCAGGTTCAAAAACACTATCTATAGACTCTTTTATAATGAGTTGCAGGGTCATAGGCCGCGGGCTTGAAGACCTGATGCTCGACGATATTTGCAGGTTCGCTTCGGACCGCGGATTTGAGCGCGTGCGCGGAATATACATAGCGACTCCGAAAAATTCCCAAACCGCCGGCTTTTATCAGTCGCGCGGATTTGTTCCGGAAGCCTCGCCTGGAAATGAAAAATACTATTCTGCCGATCCTCGTGAAATCGCCTTAAAAACGCACATTAAGCTAATTGGGAAGTAAGCCAGGCATTATTGGAATGCGATCTTTGAGGGAGAAAAGATAGAAATATTCGGGCAAAAAGAATAAAATATCGAAACAGGCAGATTCTCCGGGTGTCAAAATTTGTTGACATATGATAGCAGTTTCATATATTTTTCCTTTATTCAAACGTTTGAGATGGAATTTTAAGCATACGAGAAAAACACCATGAAAAGACGCGATTTTATAAAGATTGGCGGAGTCGGAAGCCTGGGAGCTTTTGCCGGTTTTCCAATGATTGTGCCTTCGTCTGCGCTCGGCCGCGACGGCAGCATAGCCCCGAGCAACAGGGTATGTCTCGGCGGGATAGGTCTCGGCACCCAGGGGACTTCAAATCTGATAAATTTTCGAAGCGACAAGCGCGTTCAAATCACCGCTCTGTGCGACGTGAACAATACTGAAGGCAAACAATACTACGGCTATTCAAACAATGGCAAGGGAGGGCTTCGCAACGCGCAAAGAATATTTGGGGAAGACATAGCCACCTATGACGACTTCCGCGAGGTTCTCGGGCGCGATGATATAGACGCCGTAATGCTCGCCCTCCCCGACCATTGGCACGCCTTTACTGGAATGGCAGCCGTGCGCGCCGGCAAAGATGTTTTCGGTGAAAAACCTCTCACGCGGACAATACGCGAGGGCAAAGCATTGCGCGATTGCGTATTATCCTCCGGGCGGATATGGCAAACCGGTTCATGGCAGCGTTCCCTTCCCGATTTTGTCCATGCCGCGGAGCTTGTGCGCAACGGCTACCTCGGGCGCATCAAGCGCATTGAAATAGGGCTGCCAGCCAACTTTAAGGGCGAAGTTCTCGCCCCTGAACCTGTTCCCGAAGGATTCAACTGGGAGATGTGGCAAGGCCCCGCCCCGCGTGCAGCATATTATAATCCGCGCAAAACTTTCACGAGGTGGCGCGGCATTCGGGCGTACTCTGCGGGAAAGATAGCCGATTGGGGCGCACACCACCTCGACATAGCGCATTGGGCGGTCGGCATCGACAAGAGCGGAGCGAGCGAAATCGCACCCAGCGAAACTGTCATGCCAATTGACGGATTCTCCGACCAACCCACGCATTTCAAAGTCACCTTTTACTATGGCAATGCCTTGGAAATAGAAATGTCCGACTCGAATAAAAACGGAGTCATGTTCTATGGCACGCGCGGAAAACTTTTCGTGTCGCGCCAGACAATATGGTCTGATCCCATAGGCATCGCCGATATCCCGATTCTCCCTACGGAAGACAGGCTATTTCCCGTGCGCCCCCGCAACCACTTTACGGCGTTTATAGACAGCGTAATAGACCGTCGCCCGGCTGTTACTGACATAGAAGTTGCGCACCGCACAAATACGGGCTGCCTGCTCGGAGAAATAGCCTACATTCTCGGCCGAAATATTCGCTGGGATCCGAAGAAAGAGGAAATAGTATCAGACAGTCAAGCCGCGCGCCTGTGCGACCGTTCATACGCAGCCCCATGGCAGCTAAGTGTTTAACTCCGAAAATTTTATAAGAAATTCCATCTATGGCGCACTTAAAAAATATATTGACGGCCGCCTGCGCGATATGCTTCGCCCTAACCGCAAAGGCGTCTGAACCCTCCGCGGGTCTCAAAGACCAATCCGGCACGGGTGAAAAAGGACCTAAACAAACCGTCGTCACGGGCGGGAACCTTGAGTTTGGGGAAGATCCGGCAGGCGGAAGCTCCAAAGCCGGCGGGGAACAAAAAAACGAATACGAACTTCTCGCCGAATATAAAGCGGGAGACAGCCTCGCCCCTTATTTTAAAATCTTGTCCGACTCCCGCAAGAAGGCGAAAATTAAACCGACCGAAAAAAAGCTGCTCGAAATTCTCGGCAGCAAGGAAGTTTCCGATGAGTCGTTTGCTTTGATTTGTTCGATTTTAAAGACTATATCCTCTGACGATTCGGTCCCCGCACTAAAAAAATTCTTGAACTCCGATTTTCGCGCTCCGCACGTATGCGATGTTCTAATAACGCTTGAGGGCGAAGAATCTGACGAAGCTTTGAGGGATTTTCTCAAGAGCTCCCCTTCAATATACCCTGCAATATCCGCCATATCGACACTTGCTGCGCGCGGCGACAGGAATGTCGGCGCTTTAGCCGAAGCCGCAGAAAATCCCGACAGGCTCGTTGCGCTCGCCGCGGTAAAAGCTCTCGGACGAATAGGCGGCGAAGACGCGCTCGAGGCGCTCGAGAAGATATGCTCCAAAGGCGACTTCCGCAAAGCGGCCGCTTTAGATTCAATACTCTCGGTAGCCGATTCCGCCGCGTTATCCGGAAACCGCCAGCTTGCATGGGACGCACTTGAACTCCTGCCAGATAGCGACTCGCGCGCCGTATCTGCGCGCGCCCGGCTGAAAAAGCCGGAAGGGCGCTCACAATATCTCGACAGAGTCATAATCGGTGGCGGGAAGCCCGCCATGAGCGCGGCAAGAATAATGGGCTGCGGAAGGGAATACGATTCGTCCTCAGAAATACTGGCGGCTTTTCCGAGCTTGCCAGATGAACAGAAAACCGCCGCAATCGGCACATTCATTCAAGCCCCCGACGTCCGCTATTGGGAAATAGTCCGCCCATGCATGGACTCTCCAAATCCAAAGCTGAGAGCCGAAGCGGTGTATTCGGCACGTTTTCTATGCCGAAACGACGAAGATTTAAGAAAAATATTTTCGGTGCTGAAAAGCGAAAGCGATCCCTGCCGAAGGCTGGCGGAAGCCGTATTTCTTGAAAACCCCTTCCCCGAATGCGCAAAAATCCTCAATGAAAACGCAAATTCCGGAGATCTTGAAAGCCTTAAAATACTGGTATTTCGCGGCGATACCGACGCCCGCAACAAGTTATGGACAATGTATTTTTCGGACGGGGGCACAAGGGACTCCAAAGTGAGCTCGCTCTTTGAAAAGTGCGTAAGCTACGCGGATTTGCCCGAACTCGCCGAGCGCATAGCAGCTGCAAAAGCTCAAGATTCGAACGGCAGCGCCAAATATTCCGAAAAAGAAAAATCTCTTGCAAAAATAATAATAAAAAAGCTCGCCTCCAGCCGCGATGCCGACTTTGTAAATATCGCTTTGCCGGCTATATTGGACGGGAAGCTTGAAGCTTCGGATCCCATGCGCAAATTCATAGAGGAAAAGCTTCAAAAGCTTAGATCCTCAAAATAAATCCCGCCCGCAGATTTATCCAGCCGCCGGCGCGAAGATAAAAACTTGACCTGCGCGCATTCAAAAATAACATTTGCTCATTTAAAATTATGGACGGGCTAAATCCGTTTCTAATTCGATATGAACATAACGATAATGAAAAAAATACTACCTACTCTAATCTCCTTGCTTTTTGCCGGCTTTGTCAACGCTGACACTTATAGCGTCAAATCTCCGAATGGTAAAATAGAAGCGAGCATATGCGACGGGAAAAACCTCACCCTTACGATAACCGCAGACGGCCAGCGCCTTCTCGACGCTGCTAAAATCGGAATGAACACCGACCGCGGCGCAATCGGAATCGACGCAAAAGCCAAAGCGTCCTCTACGACGATGTGCGAGGAAACGATAGAGCCGGTTTACGGCATAAGGTCTGAAATTCCCGATGTTTACAACCAATTAAAGCTCGAATTTGACAAGTTTGACCTGCTCGTAAGGGCCTATGACGAATCTGTCGCATACCGTTTTGTGTCGAAATTTGGCAAAGGCGAAATGATAGTTATCGACGAAATCCTCGACCTCAACTCAAAGCCTGACGACCAGATCATCGCCCACGCGGTGAAGGCAGACAATACCTCCTTCGAGGAATTCTTCCGGCGCATGAGCGCAAAAGAGCTGGCAAACTACCACAGCGCCACTCCGCCGCTCCTGATGAAAAAAGGCTCTTATACCCTCGCTCTGGTCGAGAGCGATTTGAAGTCTTTCCCCGGCTTGCGCATAGCCTACAAAGACGGCCTTAAAGCCTACCATTCAAAATATCCCAAGGCATTTAAGGAAATCGGCCGCAAGCAGGTGGTTAGCAAAACCGAGAATTTTATAGCTAAAACCGACGCTTCCCGCGAATTTCCTTGGAGGGCGTTTGTAGTCGCCCGTTCCGACAAGGATCTTGCCGACAACGACACCGTATACAAACTCGCCTCTCCCTGCGAGATAGACGATACCGACTGGATCCAGCCCGGAACCTGCGTCTGGGAGTGGTGGAATGCATGGAATCTTGAAGGAGTTAATTTCAGGACTGGAGTCAATGTCGAAACCTACCGCTACTACATCGACTTTGCCGCCGAAAACATGATTCCCTATCTTCTCATAGACGAAGGCTGGGTGGACGGGCACCACGGACAAAAAGGCAAAGACCACAGCAACGTCGACGAAAACCTCGTTGCAGGCAAAACCACTTTTGACGTTCCTTCCATAATAGAATACGCCCATTCCAAAGACGTGAAAGTAGTCCTTTGGGTTCTCGGAAAAACTTTGAACAAATACGGAGAGGCAGCCCTCGACAAGATGAAGAGTTGGGGGGCCGACGGAATAAAGGTCGATTTCTTTGACCGCGACGACCAAGTCTGCGTGGAGCTCTATGAAAGGATAGCCAAACTTGCCGCCGACCGCGAAATGGTTGTCGATTTCCACGGCTGCCAAAATCCTACCGGATTGCAGCGCAAATATCCCAACGTCCTCAACTTTGAAGCTGTAAAAGGCAACGAAGTCAATAAATGGGCGAAGGAAATCACGCCAAGCCACAACATAGATCTCGTATTCACGCGCATGCTGCAGGGGCCGATGGATTTTACTCCAGGCTCTATGCTAAACGCCACTCCCGAAGACTTCAAGATAAGCGGCGGACGCCCGATGTCGTTCGGAACGCGCGCCCACCAGATGGCGATGTACGTCATTTTCTACGGGCCTCTCCAAATGCTCTGCGACTCTCCGACGCTCTATAAAAAATGGCCCGATGTCACGAGGTTTATAGCACACGCCCCGACGACTTGGGACGATACAAAAGTTCTCGAGGGCAAGATCGGCGAATACATTGTAATGGCCCGACTCAAGGACGACAACTGGTACATAGCCGGCATGAACTCCGGGAATGCGAGAGATGTTGAAATAGACTTATCAAAATTCCTGGAGGAGGACAGCACCGCCAAAGCCGAAATCTTCAGCGACACCAAGGAATCCGCAAACACCGCTTCCGAATACAAGCACGAAGTCATAGACGCGGCCTCTAACGGCAAGCTGAAAATACGCATGGAGCGCGACGGCGGATTCGTCATCAAGTTGACGCCCAAGAAATTTAAGATTTTCGGAATAGAGTTGTTTTAATGGGTGCTGGAACTTCAGTATTAACAAAGCCCGACTCAAAAAAACTGTCAAAAAAATGGCGCTAAAAAAAGCGCCATTTTTTTTGTTAAGTTTTACGGAAAATTCGGTTAGTCCATTTTTACAAGCCCCGAACCACAGGGCATGGATAGGCAGGAGGAGAAGAAAGCATAGGCGAAAACTGGGCTTGCTAAGGGAAATAATTTCTTTTTAGGAATTTTATTTGTGCAAGCGCCTCTTGCATAAATAACGGGTATAAATGATTATTGCCAATCCCGCAAATGCAGAAAGCACTGAATAAAAAGAGCCTCTGCTCAATCCAAGGATAAATGATACCCCGACATCCGGCTCTCTGAAGACCTCGCAAATTATGCGTATGATGCCGTACGCAACGAGAAATTCGCCGGAAATCTGGCCCTTAGGAGCATTCCCCCTCCAATAGCGCCATTGCATATATGCGAAGAGCAAAGCGCCCTCTCCCAAAGCTTCGTATAGCTGGGAGGGATGCCTTGCGGCTATTTCGGCTATCGGCGTACCGGAAGGCGCCGAATGGGGAAAAATCATAGCCCACGATACGTCCGAAATTTTTCCCCAAAGCTCTCCGTTTATAAAATTAGCGATTCTCCCGAGAAAAATTCCTGGCGAGCACGAAACGCAAACGATATCGGCAATGGTCCAAAACGAGACTTTTCTGCTTCTGGCAAATAAAATCATCGCGACGACTGCGCCGATAAACCCGCCATGGCTGGCCATTCCCCCCTTCCATATGTAGAAGAAAGTAGCCGGATTCTGGCAAAAGCGCGAGAAATCGTAAAAAAGCATGTATCCGAGCCTCCCGCCTATAATTATGCCAAAAAGCAGCCATGTAATGAGGGAAGAGTTGTCGTCTTTCGAAAGCGGGCTTTTCCCCTTGGCGGAATAAAAATTGAATAGGGCGAATCCGATGAGAAAGCCTACCAGATACGATAGCCCGTACCATCTAATGCCCTCGATTCCCAGCCATTCGGGGAAGCGAACGGCGAAAGGATCAAAGTCCACTACATAATGCGATATAAAAAGCGGCTGCATAAAATATGTTTGAAGTATTTTTTTTGAGACCTTACTTTATGCCAGGTTTTTTTTAAGGCAATGAAAGAATTCGACATTAAAGAGCTTATAAACTCTCGCTTCGGAGAAAACTACGATCTCCACGAAAAATATGTAAACCGCACGCTTGCAACCGTAATAAAGACAATCGGGTTCGACAAATGCTACAAGAGGGCCAAAGGGGCATACCTCTACGACGCCGAAGGGAACGACTACCTCGACTTTCTGACAGGCTACGGGGTTTACGGCATGGGGCGCAACCACCCGGTCATAGCCAAAGCCGTAAAAGACGCCATCGATATGGACTTGCCGAACATGGTCCAGCTCGACTGCGCGCTGCTGAGCGGCTTGCTTGCCGAGAGAATCGTAAAGCTGCTGAACAACCGGCTGACGGCGTGTTTTTTCTGCAACAGCGGAGCCGAGGCGAATGAAGGCGCGATAAAATTCGCCCGCGCCCATACGAAAAAGCACCGCATAATCTCGATGAGCCACGGCTACCATGGAATGTCGTTTGGCGCGCTCTCGATTACGATATCGCACAATTTTCAGGACGGATACGGCCCATTCCTGCCCGGTGCGGAAAATATCCCCCATTACGACGCGGAGGCTCTGGAACAAAAGCTGAAGGAAGGAGACGTCGCCGCGTTTATATTTGAACCCGTGCAAGGCAAGGGAGTAAATTTTCCCAAAGACGATTTCTTTCAAAAAGCCCAGCAGCTGTGCCGAAAATACGGCGCCCTGTTCATTGCCGACGAGGTTCAAACCGGACTCGGCAGGACGGGAAAAATGTTTGCATTCCAGCACTGGGATCTCGATCCAGACATAGTGACAATGGCAAAGGCTCTCAGCGGCGGATATGTCCCGTGCGCGGCGTTTGTCACCACGCGCGAAATACACCAAAGCTCTTTTTCCTCGCTCGACAGGTGCGTGGTCCACTCCACGACTTTCGGAAGAAACAATCTCGCCATGGTATGCGGACTGGCAACCATAGACGTGCTTGAAAAAGAGGGGCTCGTCGAGAACTGCGCCAAAGCTGGAAAAATTCTGCTCGACCGGCTAAACGCCCTAAAGGAGAAACATTCATTCATAAAGGAAGTCAGGGGCAAGGGTCTCATGATAGCGGTAGAATTTCAGGAGCCCAAAGGTATTTTGCAAAAGGCGGCCTGGAAGGGGCTAAAAGCCGCCAATGACGCCCTGTTCACCCAGATGATAGTCACGTCCATGATGGACAAGCATCGAATTTTAACCCAGGTCGCCAGCCACGGACTCGACGCGCTAAAAATCCTCCCTCCCTTCATCATAACTGAAAAGGAGATAGACCGCTTCGTAAACGGGCTCGACGATGTGCTTTCAAGCGCCGCAAACGTCGCCGGCCCGCTGTGGAAGTTCGGAACGCGCTTGGTAAAGGCGTCCCTGGCAAACAAGAAATCGCAATAAGACATGATTTCCTACGAGGAATTTTCGGAAAATTGCCGCCGCCTGATTGAACGCGTGGAAACCGCCGCGCAAAAATCCGGCCGCGCGCGCGAAAGCGTAAAAATTCTTCCCGTGACCAAAACGCATCCCATAGATGCTGCCTTGTATTGCTCAAAATACGGATTCGCCTCCGTCGGTGAAAACCGCGTGCAAGAGGCTCTCGACAAAATGGGAAAAATTCCGCCCGGGCAATCCTGTCCCGAATGGGAACTAATAGGGCACCTTCAAAGCAACAAGGCTAAGCGGGCAGTCGAAAATTTTTCACGGATTCAAAGCGTGGACAGCGCAAAGCTTTTAAGGAAGATAAATGCCGAAGCGTCTTCCATTTCAAAGATCCAGCGCGTCCTAATCCAAGTAAACGCCGGGCGTGACCCGGCAAAGTTCGGGGTTGATATTGAGGAAGCGCCGGAACTTTTGGCAATCGCTCTCGAATGCAAAAGCATATCCGTAGAGGGCTTGATGACAATAGCCCCGCTCGATTCCGATTTAAAAGTCGCCACCGCCTGCTTTAACAACCTGCGCAACCTGCGCGACAAGCTGCAGCGCGATTTCTCCATTGCCCTGCCCGAGCTTTCAATGGGAATGAGCGGGGATCTCGAAGCCGCCATAGGAGAGGGATCGACTATGATAAGAGTCGGCACATTCCTGTTCGGATCGCGCGGAGCTTAGAAAGGCAAGATGAGGGTTTTTAAAATTGAAGACTTAGACGAAGGGGAGTTTTCGGATTCATCTCGCCCCATGTTCGCCGTTCTCGGCTGCCCAATTGCCCATTCGCTCAGCCCGGCGATGCAAAACGCGGCTTTCAAGGATTTGTCAACAAGGAACCCCGCCTATGCGCGCGCGCGGTATTTTGCATTTGAAGTGCCTCCCGAATCGCTTGGAAGCGCACTTTCCCTTTTAAGGGAAAAAAATTTCCGCGGAATAAACCTGACAATACCCCATAAGGTCTTAGCCATGGGCATGGTTTCGGATTTTGACGAGGAAGCCAAACTCGCCGGGGCTTGCAATACTTTAATGCTGCATTGCGGAACATGGAAAGCCTTCAACACAGACGGATTTGGGCTTGAAACCGCCGTCGAAAAATCTTTCGGAAAGAGGTTTTACGGGGCGCATATCGCGATACTTGGAGCGGGCGGAGCGGCTCGGGGAGCGGCATTTAGAGCATGCTTGCAAGGCTGCAAATCGCTGAAAATATTTAACAGGAGCCCCGGCAGGCTCGAAAAACTCGCCGGCGATCTTGAACTGCACGGCTTTAAAACAAACATAGAAACATTTCCCATCGACTGCGCGGAAACAAAAATTGAAAGCTCGAGCATAGTCGTGAACGCGACATCAATAGGCCTTGGAGAATCAGACAACAGCATTCTCGATTTCTCAAAGCTTCCGTCCGACATAGTATTTTTCGACATGGCGTATAAACGCGGGGGAGAAACCGCCTCAGTTCGCGCCGCGCGCTGCGCCGGAATTTCCGCAAGCGGCGGATTGCCAATGCTTGCATGGCAGGGGGCAAAATCTTTTTCAATATGGACCGGCGAAGTCCCGCCCGGTGAACTCATGTTAAAAACCCTCATTGAAATCGCAAAATGACGGCAAGCATATTGGATACCGCTCAAGAGTTTCCCGCAATAATCGGCGCATTCGTATTTTGCGTCGGAGCGTGCATGGGAAGCTTTTTAAACGTGTGCGTCTACCGGATTCAAAGGGGAATGTCCATAGTCCGCCCCGCCTCGCGCTGCGAATGCGGCAAGCCCGTGGCGTGGTACGACAATATCCCAATATTGTCATGGTTTATGCTCAGGGGCCGCGCCAGATGCTGCGGTGCGAAGCTCTCGCTCCGCCACCCGATAGTCGAAACTCTCACCGGCGCGATATTCCTTGCGGTATGGATTCAACTGCCCTTCCCCAACTGCGCAATCGGAATGCTTTTTGCCTCCCTCATGGTTTTTTGCGCCTTCTACGATATTGACACCATGACCCTGCCCGATTTCGCCACAATAGGCGGAACGCTTCTTGGAGCGTGCGCGGCGGCGGCATTCCCGAGCATATTTTCCCCCGAACTCGACGGAGCGCCGTTCGCGGTAAGAAGCGCAGTCTCTCTGATGCGGTCGGCAATAGGCGCCGTCGCCGCGGCCGGAACGCTTTATTGGATTAGGCTATTGTCGGGCTGCATATTCCGCAAAGAAGCAATGGGCGAAGGCGATGTAATTCTCGCCGGCTGCATAGGTGCATTTTGCGGCTGGCAGGGCGGTCTGTTTGCAATCTTTATAGGATCGCTGATAGGCTCGCTCGTCATGCTTCCTGTAATGGCAATTTCAAGCCTAATAGAAAGCATGAAAGCGCCAAACACCGAAAGTAAACCTACCGAACAAAAAACGGAAGGCGATGACGAACAAAGCCAAAGCGGCTCATTCGCAATACCATTCGGCCCTTGGCTCGCATTCGGCGCGCTATTGTACATGATATTTTTTAAAGGAATTTGCGACGCGTATCTCGCGGGAATATCCTCTGCCCTGTTCGGAGTATAAATATGCTATCGCAAAAATCCCAATCGGCGTTGGACAGCTTTCTCTTTAAAATTGAAAGCGAAAAGAGATCTTCTAAATACACCGTCAGAAACTATGTAAAATCCGTCGCAGACTGGCTCGGTTGGATAGAAAACAACGAGTTTGCAAATGGAGATTTTATAAATGTTCCGCGCAAAGTCGCCAAAAACTATATTGCCGAGCTCGCCTGCTCGCACGGCGCGGCAAGCGTTAGAAACAGAATTTCCGGCATACGCTCGTTTTATAAGGCCTTAATCAGCGAAGGCCTTTCGGATTCAGACCCGTTTTCCATGCTGAAACTCCCTAAAAAGAATAAAGATATTCCCGTGTTTCTAACTGAAACACAAATGCCCAAACTTCTCGAGGGCCCATGGATCCTGCTTAGAGATGGGAAAATAGGAGAAAAAACGGCTGTGCGCGATGCATTGTGCCTCGAGCTACTATACGCCTCCGGATTGCGCATTGGAGAATTGTGTTCGCTTAAATGGAACTGCGCTAATCTCGACAAGGGCGAATTCATAATTACCGGCAAGGGCGGAAAAACTCGAATTGTCCCGTTCGGGGAGATTGCGAGAAGCGCGATGGAATTTTGGAAAAAGGAATGGGAGCCGCCCAAATCCGAAGACGATTTCATTGTAAAATCGCCGCGGGGCAAGCAGATGAATCCACGGTATATACAGCGCGAGCTAAAAAAATATCTCGCATTGTCGGGCTTGCCATACGATATAACTCCGCACAAGCTTCGGCATTCTTTCGCCACACACCTTGTCAACAACGGAATAGATTTGCGCAGCCTTCAAGAAATGCTCGGGCATTCAAATCTGTCTACAACCCAAATATACACCCATCTCAACACTAACTTCCTTCAAAAGGAATACCGTTCCGCTCACCCCCGCGCGGTCGAATAAACCGCGCCTGCGAACTGCCCGCCCGATTTGTATCGTTTGTTTAAGCGTCCGCCCGCGCGCATTCCAGCAGCCGCAAGCGCCGCGATTATAATCTTCCCCACGATAAAAACCAAAACGCCAAGCAAAAATGGCGCTTTCGAGCCCTCCTTGAATCGCGGGACTCTTAATTTGCCTTTTTATATCCCCGGCAAATGAACCAAGCTTAAGGATAAAAATTTTCCTGCGCCCGCCCCGCCCATATAAAATATCAGAAAAATGCCGTTAACCTGACTGACCAGAACATGTGGACGGGATATTTCTGATTGTTAAATTCCGAAGTCCGCAAAGTCCAGTTCAAGTCCGCCTGAAATAATTTGTAGCGGGTCGATATCCCCGCCATAACTTCGCCCACGAGCCACTTCGGGACGACGCTTCTGCTGTGCGCAAAAGTATTTCCGTCAAGAGTTATATCGTACCCTACAAACCGCGCCGCTCCGCCTCCGTACATGAAACAATGCCAATCCGGAGACGAGTCTGTCGGGCGCCAAGCCACGTCGTTGTCGGAAACTGCGTCTATGCGGTTCGGGGAGAATGTATACGGAACATTGTATCCGAAGCGCCAAAACGCGCGGACAGTTCCTTGCGTCATGACATTTCCGAGCTCGGCTCCGGCGGACACGAGCGCATCGGTATCAAAATTTTCCGACAGCTTTTTACGGAAAATTCGTTCTGAATGGTTATAAGCAAGAATTATGCCCGGCTCGTTTTTAATCTGAGTGTGCCAACCCATCGGCCAATCTGCGTCTATTATGCTGTGGAAGAACTTTTGAGCGTCTTCTGCAAGCGAAATCGGCCCGACAACTCCGAGGCTCACGGAGAAGGAATCAATGCGGTTTTCCGAAGCTAAGCTCGCCCCCGCGCCAACGTACAGCCAGCCCGCATACGGCCTGTCCCACAAGGGGGGATTCGTCTCGTCTATATTCCCGGGAACGCACATTTTTTGACCGATAAACACCGTCTGAAAGGCTTGGCGGGCGGAATCGTCCACAAACAAGCGCAAAAAGGCAAATTGCGCGGCAGAAGCATAAAAGTCGTCGCCCGCTCCCGTATACGAAAGTTTTAATCCGTTAGTATAATATCTATCGGAAAAATACGTATCATTTTCTACATACAGCGACACGCATTCAAAAGATGCAAGATCCACATTTTGTTTGGCAATCTCGAAACCGGTTCCCGACTCGAAACCGGTCCTCGGCTCCCCAACTTGATCACTTGCGGAATAAACCGGCAAAACCGTAGCCAATAAAAGCAGAATATTTGACAGCCCTTGAAGAAATCTCATAGTTTGAAAACGATATGCGAATAACATCGGGCTTTGCAAGAGGAATTTCCCTGGATTCTCCGCGCGGCGACTCCACCCGACCCGCCACCGACGCGGCAAGGCTGGCGCTATTTTCATCTCTCGGATCCGAAATTGCGGAAGCCGACGTTTTAGATATGTTCGCCGGCACGGGCTCTTATGGATTGGAGGCACTGAGCAGGGGAGCGAGGTCGGCGACTTTCGTAGAAAGCTCCACGCGCGCCCTTTCTGTTCTGCGCAGAAACGCCGAAAGAGTCTCGAGAGCGCTGGCAAATTCAAAACCCAAAATAAATATATTGAGGGCGGACTGCCTCAAGTGCGGCGCAATTTTGCGCGGCGGAAAATTTAAAATAGTTTTCGCCGATCCCCCATATTCAATGCTCGCATGCGAAGACTTTTTAAAGGATTTGCTCTCAGTTTTCTGCGAGTGCGCACACAGCAAAAGCATCATAGCCCTTGAAGCCCCCGCGCAATTTCAGCTTCCGGAATTTTTTGAAACCGGAAGCGCAAAATACGCGTTTGACATTCTAAAAAGACTCGGCAAGAAATCGAAGGGAAAGCCGTCGCAAATTATTTTTACCCCCAAAGAAGCATGATGAATCTCGAAAATCTAATAGAAAGAGCCGTATCGGCGCACGCCACGGACTTGCATATCTGCGAAAATGCCGTTCCCCGCATAAGGGTTGACACCGAACTATTCCCATTCCCGGGAGCTTCCCCCATAAATATGGACGAAGCCATAAGCCATATTTTCGACAATCTCTCAAAGGCTGAAAGCGATATCGCCCGAAAAAAGTTTGAGGAAGGCAAAGATATCGACTGCGCATTCAGCGTGCACTCTGGATCGCGAATCCGCGCCAACATATATTACACCGAAGCAGGCAAGGCTGCGGCGCTCCGAATAATACCGTATAAGCGAATGACCGCCGAGGAAATAGGCATACCTTTTTCCGCAATAGAAATATGCCGGGAAAAATCCGGACTCTTCATCGTTACGGGAGCCAACGGATCGGGAAAGACTTCGACGCTCGCGGCAATGATAGACGTCATAAACGCCTCGAGAAAAGTGCACATATTGACAATTGAAGACCCCATAGAATATCAAATCAAGAGTTCTGTCGCCCTAGTATCGCAGCGCGAAGTGGGCATACACGCACCGTCTTTTTATTCGGCGCTCCGCTCGGCAGTGCGAGAAAACCCCGACGTCATAATGCTTGGCGAAATGCGCGACCTTGAAACCACGCGCACTGCAATAGAGCTGGCTGAAACCGGGCACCTCGTATTGGCAACCCTCCATACGCGCAATGTCCCTTCGACAATAGACAGGCTCATATCCCAATTCCCCGCCAACGAACAGGCCCAAACGCGCATGATGATAGCTTCAAACATAAAGGGAATCCTCGCACAAACACTCTTGGCAAAGAGAAGCGGCGGGCTCATAGCCTCATTCGAACTCCTTATTTCCACTCCGGCTGTGAGCAATATCATACGCGAGGCAAAAATCCCCCAGCTCGTAAGCGCCATGCAGACTGGCCACCAGTACGGCATGATAACGATGGAGGAATCCCTTCTACGGCTCGTGGAAAGAAATGTCGTCAGCGCGAAGGAGGCCCTGTCGAAATCTCCAGATCCCCAGCGCCTGATTCAGTACATGAAAGAGTCCGACAAAATACCCATTGAAACCATGCGCGACATATTGAAATAGCGGAAGCTGCTGACATCACAAGCGCTGTTTTTAAGATTTGATTCGATATTCCAACCCGGGGCGGCAGGCAGGCGCGCGCGGCATTATCCCTTCAACAGTTTTACGAGCGGGGAAGCCGCGCATAATGAAATGTGTGCTATGAATCCACAAGGAAAACTTTGGACTTTCTCCCCGATACCTCGTACTTTTCAAGTCGCGCTACATTATCCACGCTGC
>CASFWX010000106.1 GCA_949298545.1 uncultured Verrucomicrobiota bacterium
AAGGCGCAAAATTATTTGGGCTTTTTTAAATGTAAACGCGAAACTTCCTGACAGCATACACAATGATAAATCCCAAACCAGTCATATTTAACAACACCGTCCTGCGAGACGGGCACCAGTCTCTTGCCGCAACCAGAATGCCTACTTCCATGATGCTTCCGGCTTGCGAGACGCTCGACAGCGTCGGCTTCGGGGCGCTCGAAACCTGGGGGGGGGCAAGCATAGACGCGGGGCTGCGCTTCCTTGGAGAATTTCCATTCGACAGGCTCGACGCCCTGAAAAAAGCCTGCCCCAAAACCAAGCACATGATGCTTCTGCGAGGGCAAAACATAGTAGCCTACTCGCATTTCCCGGACGATGTCGTCTCGACTTTTATAAAGACTTCCGCCAAGCACGGCATGGACATATTCCGCATTTTCGACGCCTTAAACGACGTCCGAAACATGGAATGCGCCATAAAGGCCGCCAAAGGCGCCGGCAAGGAGCCACACGGGACAATATGCTATACAAGCAGCCCGGTCCATACAGTCGAAACATTTGTGCGCATGGGTTGCGAACTTGCGGAAATGGGCTGCTCGGCAGTCGTTATAAAAGATATGGCTGGACTCGTTCCGCCATACATAACCCATCAAATAGTAAACGGCCTGAAATCCAACATCAACATTCCGGTCATAATCCATACCCACGAAACAGCCGGCATGGGAGCGCCCACTTACTACGCGGCCGTCGAAGCCGGAGTCGACGCCATAGACACCTCAATCGCGCCTTTTGCAAACGGAACCGGCCAACCCGACGCGGCCAGAATGATGGCCATGCTCGAAGGCCACGCGCGCAAGCCCGACTACGACATGAAAAAGCTCGCCGAACTGCGCAAATACTTCCAAAAGGTTTACGACGAGCTCGGGGCTTACACCATGGCGAAAAACGAGGTCATAGATACCGACGCCCTCATTTACCAAGTCCCAGGAGGAATGCTATCGAACTTCCGCGTGCAGCTAAAAGAACAAAATATGGAAGACAAGTTCGACGAAGTCTTCGCCGAGGTTCCCTATGTGCGCGAAAAACTCGGCTGGATTCCCCTAGTCACGCCGACTTCACAAATAGTCGGGACACAGGCGATGATGAACGTAAAATTCGGCAGATGGAAGATGTTTACCCCTGCCGCAATGGATATAGCTCTCGGGTATTATGGGCGAACTCCGGCCCCGGTAGATCCGGAAATCCAAAAACTGGCGGCGGAAAAATCAAAGAAAGAGCCCATAAGCTGCCGCCCGGCTGACTTGATAGGTCCCGGCATGGAAAAGCTCCGCCAAGAGCTTCGCGCCAATTCAATAAAAGACGACGACGAGCACGCCGTCATATACGCAATGTTCCCGCAGCAGCTGAAAGACTTGTACACCAAGCCGCGTGATGCATTTAAGCTGAAAGCTCCGGGCGCAAAGGCAGTTTCCGCAACCTCCGCTCCAAAACTCCAAAGCGCGAAATTTCGAATAAACATTGACGGCGTTGTGCGCGATGTCTCCATTGAGGGTTTATAAGCTGCGGCAGAAATACAAACATGCAAGAATGGATGCAGGTCCCCGCTGTCGCAGGGGAATGCTATAAGTAGTGCTAAATTAAAATAACCGCCTTCTAAACGTTTATTAAATATTGTACCATGCCCGATTGTTCCGACAAGCTCTCAAATTCCCCGCGCGACCCAAAAAAGGCAAGCGAAGAAGTCGAAACAGCCGAAGATGCAAATAGCCTACGCAATCCCATCCGAACCGATGAAGTGTATAAATGTTTAGGCGGGGATTTTAATTCTTCCTGCACATCTTCATTCCCAGCGCCCCGTGAGACTGCTTTCCCTCCGCCGCGCTTTCCGCCCCCATTCGGATTCCCCCCTCCTCCTCCGCCCCCGGGATTTATTCCACCTCCGCAGGGATTCATTCCTCCTCCTTCGGGAACGGGTTTCCCTCCGCCGCGCTTCCCGCCTCCTTTCAGCTTCCCCCCCGCACCTCCTCCGCCGCTGCCTCCAGGATTTATTCCGCCTCCGCGGGGATTTCCCTTTGCTCCGAACTTTCCCAGCCAACCCTTTGACGGGAATACCATTGCATCTGATTTCAATCCATCTGATGGCGGCGAATCCGCAAATGCTTCGCCCCCCCAAAATATTGGCAGCCTATGCGACAATTCAGGCGGGGAAAGCGCCGGATATTCGCCGGCAGACAGCATGCAAGGCTCGGATTCAGAACTTTTGGAAAGCACAGAAAAAAATATTCCAAGCTCTCCCCGAAATTCCCCCCGCCTCTCAAGGCGAAAAACTCCCCCTTTGGAACAGACGATGTACTCTGCCAATAGGCAAAACTCTGTTTCGCAGAGAGAAAACAAATATTCGCCTTTCCTCTCTTTCTTAAAAAAGGCGTTAAAGTTTCTCATTGGCGCCTGCATACTCGCTCTTCTTTCGGGAATATGTTTTCTCTTTATCTATTCATACTATGAGAGGATATCCGAACAAGGGAATATCACCAGAGGCATCATAAAAGATGACGAGGCAAAAGAGCGCCTCAGTTACGCGGTATGGCGCTTGCGTTCAAACCGCCCAAACAACATCATAAAAGATTTTTATAATTCGATATCGGACATTGAAAGCGTATCAAACTCGCGCGATATGCTTTCAAAGGGAATAATATCCTTTGAAAAAGGAAAGCCTGAAGAATTTTACTGCATA
>CASFWX010000107.1 GCA_949298545.1 uncultured Verrucomicrobiota bacterium
AAAAAACGATTTGTTGAAATAATATAAGTCTTTCTTTTAATAAAGAAATCGAGATAATACCAGCACCAAATAGGATATCTCTTACTTCAAGCCGAGAAACGCTTTTATGCGGGCAGACCAGTTGGCTTTTTCCGCCGCCGACGGCGCAGGAGCTTCATTTTCATCCCACCACTGGGGAACTTCCGTATTGAGCTTTGCCGAATTGCGGATTGTATAGACTATCTTTTTTACGACTTCCCTGATATCGCCTTTAATCGGAGCATTGAAGATAACGTCCGTCTGGTGAACGTAATTCTCAGAAGGCCTGACTGTAGCGGGAACGCTTGTCATTGCCCGAACATTCGAAAGATTTTTTCTGAAGGCTTCGGTTGACAGGCTGGACATTATGCGTTTCGCCAAGGCCTTTTTGCCTTCTGTGGGGGTGTCGAAAATAAAGGTGAGAGAGAGATAGTCAACCTCGTCTAACCCTTGCGGACGCGCCACTTTGCAGAGCCCGTCAATTTCACTCTCGCCGTTTTCGCCTATCTTGCGAAAGTCGAAAAATGCCAAAAACACTTCCTGCTGAAGTATTTCTAAAAGTTTGCCGTCCGAATATCTTTCCATGCGAATAATCCTTAAACTTTTATTGATAAAATCAATTTTTTTTGCATTTTCAAGATTTAAATGTGGGATACCGCCTTTAAATTTTCATGCGACGCTTTTGTTTACCTGATGATGTTCATCGGGGCATTGGGATCATTTCTCCCCATAATTCCAGGGCCTATAATTGCTTTTTTAGCTCTCCTACTTTACAAATTTGCCATTCCCGAATCACCTATGGGCTGGACTTTCATAGGGATATGCTTTGCGATAACATGTTTGGCGCAAATTGTGGATTTTGTCTTGTCGTGGGTGGGCGCAAAGAAATTCGGCGCAACATGGCGCGGCTGTTTGGGCGCGTTCATCGGCGTATTTGTCGGAATCCTTATTCCCCCGCAAATAATTTGGATTTTTATAGCGCCCCTCATTGGCGCATTCATCGGGGAATACCTGGGAGGAGCGGACTTCCGCTCCGCAAGCAAGGCGGGCATAGGGGCATTTATCGGGTCGATCCTGGCAAGCGTCTTCAAATTCGCATGCGTGGTGGCCATGGCCTTGGGATTTTACATCTATTCCTAAAAAACACATTTTGGATATTCCCAATCCCGACCAGGCACATACGTCCCATTGGCAAATTTAATATTTCAGGCAATCAAAAGCGCCCGCGCTAAAAATGCGGATTTGGAAACTCCAGCATTCCAAATCCGCCTGCAAAATAGCAAAATAATTGGCTCATGCCGCATCTCCGCGTTAAAAACACCCCAAAGCAAACTTAAGGGATCCTCCGCGCGCCGCCATGGGAGGGAAAAATCCGCCGCTATTTTACATCGTCTCCGCGTGGGAAAAGTATCACCTTCTCGCCGAAAGGTTTTCCTTCGAGGGAATTTCCCCAAGCGAGGCCTTCAAAGCTGCCAGCTTCCTGCGAACCTACCAATAAAAGTATCTTCTTTGAAATTTCAGGCATCACGGGGGCAAGGAGAACAGACGCTATGCGCAAGGCTTCGGCCATATTTGCCAAGGTCGTTTCAAGCGTTCGAAGATCGCCTTCGTTCCCGCTCTTTGCGAGCTTCCAAGGGGCGCGCTGCTCGGCATAGCGATTGACGGAACGCACAAAGTTGAATATCTTTTCAAGGGCGATATGGAACTGCATTCCTTCGAAAAGCGCGATGCTTTCTTCTGCGGTCTTCGCGGCGGCAGCCTTGAGCTGTTTTTCAAAATCTTCCTCGATTGAAGCCGCGGGAACTTTTCCGGCGGCATATCTATGTCCCATGTTCAAGAGCCTGCTGACGAGATTGCCGAGATCGTTCCCGAGATCCGAATTGTAGCGCGTGACAAACAGGTCGAGAGAGAAGTCAGAATCCTGTCCCACATTCATCTCGCGCATGAGAAAATACCTGAAAGGATCCGCGCCGAACTTTTCGGCTAAATCCAGGGGATTTACAATATTGCCAAGGCTCTTGGACATCTTTTCCCCGGACGACAGCCACCAGCCGTGCACGAGAAGGGATTTCGGCAAGTCGATTCCGATAGCCTTAAGCATGATGGGCCAATAGACCGAATGGGGCGGAACGAGAATATCTTTGCCGATCACATGGAAATCCGCGGGCCAATTCTCGGAGAATCGCTCCGTGCCGTATCCGACCGCAGATATATAATTTACCAGGGCGTCGAACCACACATATGTGACATAGCCGCTGTCAAAAGGCAGCTCTATGCCCCACTCCAAGCGTTCTTTCGGCCGCGATATGCACAGATCGTTTAGCGGCTCTTTCAGGAATTCTATCACCTGCTTGGCCCTAAAGCGCGGATATATGAAATCTTCGTGCGAATTTATATAGTCGACGAGCCAGCCCTGATACTTTTGAAGTTTAAAGAAATAATTACTTTCGCTTATTTCAGCCACCTCGCCGAATATTTCCGGCCATTTCCCGTCAACCTTATCCTTTTCCTGAAGGAACTGTTCCTGGCGCGCAGAGTAGAAACCCTTATATTCTGCCTTGTATATCTCTCCTTTGTCGAAGAGCGACTGGAGTATTTCTCTCACGACTTTTACATGGCGCGGCTGCGTGGTGCGGATATAATCGTCGTTTGAAATATTTAGAAGGCGGCAGAGATCGGCAAATTTTGCAGCCTGCTGGTCGCAAAACTCGAGTGGGGCGACTCCGGCCTTTCGCGCGCTTTGCTGAACTTTTTGCCCGTGCTCGTCGAGGCCGGTCAAAAAGTACACCCTGTCCCCCATCATGCGCCTGAAGCGCGCTATCACATCGCTCAAAACTTTTTCATAGGCGTGCCCGAGATGGGGAGAACCGTTGGCGTAATCTATGGCCGTTGTAAGATAAAAATTCTTCATTGATACCACTTGTACCAGAGGCCGGATTTTTGAAAAGCTTTTTTTAAAACCGCCAACATTTATGTATTTATTATTTATTGAAAGAATAACTAATACTTAAAATATCTTTTTTAGATATTTAACTTGAAAAAATATTATAAATATAAAATGATTATTATTAATGGAAAACAGAAAGGCGAATTTTATAAGGCGAGGCGTATCGTTTTCACCGTATGTAGATAATATCGCGCAAAAAACGGCTGAAAAAGAGTTTTCCGGCAATTTATCGGCATTCATTGCCCATGCGGTTCTGCATTATGTGCGCTGCCAGAGATGTACAGTCAGAAACGACTTCAATATAGACATAAACGACTTTAAAGGAAACAACAGCGGCGTCATTAACCAGTCCAATACAAAATAAAGCTTTTTCCGCCCTTAAAGGCTTTTATTTGTCAAAGCGCAATGGCAGTTTTTTCATTTTATCGAACCAGGAAAGCAATTTACTGCCAATCGCATAAAAGCTAAGCGCCCATTTAAACAAAATTTTCTTCGCCAAAATTATTCCCAAAAAGATTTTTTCTAAAATCTAATAATCGCAATGGGAGAATCCGAAATAGAGCAGAAACGCCCAAAGTGCGATTAGCAACGATTAGAAAGCAAAATCCATTCCCCAAACGCCGGAGGATTCCCTCCGCGCATATTCCCTTAAAAAATCTGCCCTTAAAAAAAGTGTCCCAGCTTGAACGGCGCAAAATAAGAATTTGATTGAATGCTGCGTTCCCCGTGCATAATTGCCCGTATTCTTTATGCCCGGAGACAGGACAATTCTGCATTGCGATTTAAACGGATTTTTTGCGTCGGTCGAAGCGCTCGAACATCCGGAAATCGGCAATAAGCCGATGGCCGTATCCGGGAATCCGAACAATCGCCACGGGGTTATACTCGCCAAAAACGAGGCCGCGAAGCGCTTCGATATTCTAACCGGAGAACCCGTGGTCCGGGCAAAACGGAAATGTCCGCATTTAATACTGCTGGAAGCCCACCACGAAAAATACGAATACTACTCAAAGAAGGCAAACGCCATCTATGCGCGGTTTACCAACCGCGTCGAACCTTTCGGGATAGACGAATCTTGGCTCGACGTTTCCGCCAGCGGCAAGCTCTTCGGAGACGGGAAATCAATAGCCGATTCCATCCGCTCCGCCGTAAAGAGTGAACTCGGGCTGACCCTTTCGGTGGGAGTGTCTTTCAACAAAGTATTCGCCAAGCTCGGCAGCGACTATAAGAAACCCGACGCCACAACCGTCTTCGACAGGAGCGCCTATGAAAACATTATACGCCCCATGGACGTTAAAAACCTGCTTTTCGTTGGGCGCTCAACCGCCGAATCCCTCTACTCCCTGGGAATACGCAGCATAGGAGCGCTCGCGGACTGCCCGGACAAACTAATTTCAAAACGCTTCGGCGCACACGGCATGCGACTCTTAAAGTATGCGCGCGGCCTCGATGATTCCCCCGTATCATATATAGGTGACGATTCGGAAATAAAATCCATAGGCAACTCCATAACATTCCGGCGCGACCTCGTAGGATTCGACGACATTCGGGCCGGGCTCTCTCATGTAGCCGAAAAGGTCTCCGCGAGAATGAAGTCGGAAAATATAAAATGCTCCGTATTGCATCTGACGATAAAAGGCGCGGATTTCTCTGTCTTGACGCGCCAATGCATTCTGCCCACCCCGAGCAACTCGCCGCGCATAATGATTGAAAGCGCGCTGAAATTGTTGGAAAGTTCATGGAACGCGGAAAAACCAATAAGGCTGCTCGGCATATCAGGATCGCAACTCACCGGCATAGATGCGCCCACCCAAGCGGAGCTTTTTTGCGAGCAATCCCGCTCGAACCAGAAAAATGAAGCCGCCGAAGACGCATTTTTTTATGTGCGCAAAAAATTTGGCATAAAATCCATAAAGTTCGGCAACCTTATCGGCGACGATTTGGAGTAAATGTTTCTTTGCTCCAATACCTTTATTCCGAATATAGCCAAAATCGCCCGCTCTCTCAAGAAGGCATAAATTAAGCGCTAAAATCTCTCCTTTATTAAAATAAGCCAATAGATAGAAAAGTAATCCGATATAATAACGCCTGTTTAGCAATACATAAGGAACAGGAAAAACGGAGGAAAGCAGCCTCTAAGAATTGTCTGGCATGCCGCTAAAAGCCGTATAAAAAGCGCGCCGGCTCATATGTGCCGGCGCGCCATTGATGAATGAATTTCTTTTAAAGCAATATTATTTAGCGGGCTAATTTTCAACTTTTTTAATAGATGGTCTTTTGCCCCGCTTTTTAAGCCCGAAGCTTACGCCTTTTTCGGCGCAAAGTTTTGCAAGCTCTTTCTTGCCGATTCCGCGCAATTGGGCGATTGATTTCTTAAATGCTGCGCGCGGCTGGGATTTTTCCATCTCCCAGTGGCAAACGGACAAATGGCTTGCGCCTATCAAAGTTGCAAAATCTTTTTGCGAAAAGCCCAATTTCTCGCGCAGCTTTCGTATGCCTTTCCCATTCATGCGGATTCCCTTTTCTTCAAGCGTATCTTGGAGAGCCTGCACCTTATTAGATGCTCTTGCTGAAACATCTAAGGAAGAAACTTTTAATTCTTTTAAAAGCTTAGTATGCGCTGAAAGAAGTTTCTTCATTTCAATTATTTTAGACGACAGGGAGGAAACGGAAAGCTTAATTTCCTTGCGAGCCAACCTCCGAATTTCGTCAATTAGAACTTTCTTTATATCTGCCATAATGATAATATATATTTTTCAAATTATTATAAAAGCAAGTAAATATTTAATTTTTTTACTAAATTTTAAGTTTAATTAGAAATCCCATAATTAATATATCAGTTTGCAAAAAATTTTTTCTCGCACTAAACTTGGCATCCAAATTACAAATAAACTTGTTTGTTATTTAATGTTCTGTCGATGCATAGCAGAAAAAACCGTTTGGGCAAGAAGCACTAGTATATATAATTGCCATGTTATGAGATCTGCAAAATAAATGCATGCATAATAATAGCGCATATGTTAAGAATAAAAACATAAAAATATGGATATAAATTTTTATTTTGCAGTTCAAAATATCCGGAAAAATTTTATGCGAATGTGTTTATTTGCCTTAATTTAAAGCTTACAAAAAATTTCATTTTATATTAGGCAATTTCAGTTTTATGCAAGGATACAATAAATGCAAAAACCTAAGAATAAAGATTGGGATTCGCGGCGGAAAATTCGTTTTTTCAAACAGCGGAAGAACGTGCCGATAATATTTTATATTATAATTACTATATTATATAAAAAATATTTTAGCAGACTCAATCGTTTGAGAGACAAATGCATTTCCTCATGTTAAATAAAAAAAAATTAAAAAAAACTTGATTTATATATGCGCTGGAGTACAACAAAACAGGAATAAAAAATTCCGATTTTTTTTCGCGCATTTTTTTATTTATCCGAATTTTTTAATGATATAATATTGTACTACAAATGAATATTCACGAATATCAATCCAAAGAACTCTTTAAGGAGTTTGGCGTCGCGGTTCCGAACGGTTCTGTCGCAAAATCTCCAAGCGAGTTTGAACAGGCAATAAATTCCATAAGCGGCGACACAATCGTGGTGAAGTCCCAAATACATGCCGGAGGCAGGGGCAAGGGAACTTTCGCCGACGGTTTTAAGGGCGGGGTAAAACTCGTTCCGCGTGCCGAAGCTGCGGATACCGCGGCGAAGATGCTGGGCAATACCCTAATAACAAAGCAAACCGGCCCGTCAGGCAGAAAAGTCGGGGCAGTCTATTTCACAGAAGCAAACAGCATAAAACACGAATACTACCTCTCGATTCTGATGGACAGGGCGAGCGGAAAAGCCGCTATAGTCGCCTCCACCGCCGGCGGCATGGACATAGAAAAGGTCGCCGAAGAAACGCCAGAACAAATTGCGAAAGTGCTGGTCGATCCTGATATCGGCCTTCAGGCTTTCCAAATCCGCAAGCTCGCATTCTTTTTCGGATTTGGAGACAAGGAGCTGCAGAAGCAATTCAAGGCAGTCCTCGGCGGACTATATAAGCTGTTCTGGACGAAGGACTGCTCCATGGTCGAGGTCAACCCCTTAATTTTGACCGAAGACGGCAAAATAATGGCTCTCGACGCGAAGGTCTCTTTCGACGACAACGCTCTGTTTAGGCACCCTGAAATACAGGCCCTCCGCGATCCCGCCGAGGAGGATCCAAAGGAAATAGAGGCCAGCCGTTTCGGATTGAACTACATCGCCCTCGACGGAAACATCGCCTGCATGGTAAACGGAGCCGGATTGGCGATGTCGACAATGGACATCATCAAATATTTTGGGGGAAATCCTGCGAACTTTCTCGACGTCGGCGGTGGCGCCAACGAGGAGGCAATCACCCAGGCTTTTAAGATTCTTCTTCAGGACGAGCATGTGAAGGGGATCCTCGTAAATATTTTCGGAGGGATCATGCGTTGCGACGTCATAGCTGCCGGAGTAATCGCCGCGGTGAAGAATGTCGGGCTGAAGCTGCCGCTGGTGGTAAGGCTTGAAGGAACCAACGTCGAGATAGGCAGAAAGATGCTCGCCGACAGCGGCATAAAGCTGACTACGGCGGATTCCCTGGCGGACGCCGCCGAGAAGATTGTAAAAATCGTCGCGGAGGAAAACAAATAACCCACAATTTTGGAACGAAAATGAGCGTACTTATAAATAAAGACACGAGAGTTGTAGTGAGCGGCATAACCGGCAATACAGGCTCTTTCCACACGCGCCAATGCCTCGACTATGGAACAAACATCGTAGCGGGAGTAACCCCCGGAAAGGGCGGCCAGCTATTCGACGAAAAAGTTCCAATTTTTAACACGATAGCCGACAGCGTAAGCAAAGAAGGCGCCAATGCCTGCGTTATTTACGTTCCGCCGCCATTTGCGGCAGACTCCATACTTGAAGCGATAGACGCGGAAATTCCCCTGATTATCTGCATTACCGAAGGCATACCGGTCAGGGATATGGCGATAGTAAAATCCCGCCTGATGCAAAAGTCCTGCAAATCGCGCCTGATAGGGCCAAACTGCCCCGGCGTAATAACTCCCGGCGAATGCAAAATAGGCATCATGCCCGGATACATACACAAGCCCGGCAATGTCGGGGTCGTCAGCAGGTCCGGCACTCTCACATATGAAGCAGTCTGGCAGCTCACCTGCCTCGGCTACGGTCAAAGCACTGTCATCGGCATAGGCGGCGATCCCATAAACGGAACGAGCCATCTCGATGCGGTCAAAATGTTCAATGACGATCCGCAGACAGAAGCTATCGTCATGATAGGCGAAATAGGCGGCAACGGCGAACAGCTCGCAGCCGAATGGCTCGCCAAGAATTGTAAAAAGCCCTGCGCGGCTTTCATAGCCGGGCGCACAGCCCCAAAAGGCAGAAGAATGGGACATGCGGGCGCCATTGTGTCCGGCAAATCCGGAGGAGCCGACGACAAAATCAACGCTCTCAAAGCCGCGGGAATAGCGGTGGCGGACACCCCGTCCGTCATTGGCGAAACGCTTCTCAAACATTGGGGCAAGATGTAGCCCTTGCGCTTTGCCAATTTAACAGGAATATCGGAGCGGACTCCTAAGGAATCCGCTTTTTTTGCGGCGACGCATCGGGATAAGAATGTCGGCAAGCATCTGTAAAAGATAAAAAACTCCGTTCAAAACCCGCTTTTTCTCCCGCACAAATACTGGCGAAATAAGAAAATAAATACTCGCCATACCCACAAACCCGCTCTCTTATCCCCCCGTTTGCAAGCGGCTTTACTGGCGAACCGCCAGCGGCAAACAATGGCAACGGGCATAAAAAACGCTCTCCGAACTCAAGGCGCGAAGAGCGCATAGAGAAATCCCAAAATCTACAAAAGATTTACCGAACGAATAGCTTCGGGGTTTTGCACCTTGAACGGCTTGGATTTTATTTCATCGAAAGTTTCCCAAACCAAGTCTTCAAACTTGTAAAAATAGATCTGCCCCTCCTCTGCCGAAACTATTATGCCTTTTAATCCTCCGCCGAAATCTGCCACGTCGGCTGCGCATTCGTGAACTCCGAATTGCGTCAATTCGCCTTTTGCAATATCTCCCTTAAAGCGCATCATGCGCGGAGTGTCAAAAACCGGATTTGCGTCGTCTCCGACATTTTTCAACCATACGACGGACGCTCCTATGCGAACGCGCGGTTTAGCGTCCTTAGTCAGACAGTACGGAAGTCCGTTTTCCTTATTTGGAACAGACCCGTCGATGGGAGTTCCTATGAGGAGATCGGTTTTCCCGTCGCCGTCGACGTCGCGAAGCATATATTTCGAGCGCCCTGTGCCGGAAGACGGCGGAAAACTCATCGAGATGGGAGAACCGTCTTTAAGGCGGAGCTTGCCGCAATCTTTCACATTGAGATCGTCTATGCGGCGCCATAGATGGGCATGGTTTTGGTCGTCGCTAATGACGTAAGCGACCGTTCCGTCGCCAAGCTTTGCCACTGCCGGCCGCGTGCGCCAAGTTCCATGCACTTCAAGGCCGTTGCAGAACAAGTTTTTGCGTGGGAGAAAATCCGGTTTTTCCTTAGTTCCCCTATTGAAGTAAACGCCGAAGCGCTGGGTCGAATCGCCAGTAATCAAATCCCAAAGTCCGTCTCCATTCCAATCATATACGCACGGGCTGACATATCCCCACTGAGATTCAATTGGGCCTTGAATTCCCCAATATCCAGATTTCTCCGCGAATTTTTCTCCATAAATGGTGAGCGGCTCGCCGGCGGCAAATTTCGGAGCCCCGCTTTCACCTATATTTTTAAAAAACCAAATTTCTCCGAGCGAATTTCCGGAAACTATGTCTTGGAGGCCGTCGCCGTCAAAATCGACAACTTGCGCTACGGGCAGAGATGCCGCATAAAGGTCGGGAGAGCCGTCCTCTAAAACGAGTTTTCCCTCCGCATAAACGGGCGCGCCGTCATCTGCATATTTTTTAAACTTGTAAAAATATATTCCGCTCTCTCCGCCCGAATAGAGGTCCGGATTTTTCCCGGAATATTTTACCGCGCATGACGCACCGAAAGCCGGACCTCGAAATACTAAATCGTCTATTTTGCAATCGGTTTTTTCTGAAAGGGTTCCGTCGGGATTTACAATATAACAAACCATGCTGCCGTAATTTGTTCCCACGAGAAGGCGGAGTTTTCCATCATCTCCGACAAAAGAAGCCATATCGTTAGCGCCTAAAATTTCCGCATATCCCTTTGATACGAGTTTTTTCTCCCCCCGCTCGTCCGAAAAAAAGTTTGGCAATGTAAAATGCGTAATTCCGCCCATCGATACCGCATCACGCGTGACGCCGGCCCCGTCAAAGGGCTGATAATCCTCCGTCCACGGTCTTGCAGGGCGCCCTTTCTTGTCGACCGCCCAACGAGTGGGAACAACCACTTTGGAGGCGATTTCATATATGTCTATAGAACCATCATCGCGCATGACAGGAACTGCCATGCCTATTTTCTTTAGAGGTTCTGCCGCTTTCTCGAAAGTAATCGTATCGGGATTAAATATTGCGCGCGCGACTTCTCCGCCTTTAAATATGAATGCGCCCATCCTACCATCAGGCAATTTGAGCAGCTTGCAACGGCCGATTTTTTTATTGTCTTTAAAAAACGCTTTAAGCTCTCCGTCAAAAGCTACCTTTTTACAGAGGCTATAAGCGGGGGCAGATTTCGCGTTGCCTGCGCGCACCGGCTTGAAAACATAGTAAGATCCCTTGTCAGCAGAGCAGCCAGTCACCCAAACGAGCATGCAGCCCCGAGCCTCCGAAGTGTCGACGAAACCCGACGCATAGTTATTCATTCCGCGATAAAGAGGGCCTTCTCCCTCCACCTTTATGCGCTCTCCACTCTCAAGCGCATATGCGTTTAACATTGCTACTGCGGAAAAAATTATTCCATAAAATATATTTTTCTTTAATGACCCTATCATATTCGAACAAAAATACACAATGGACACTTTTAAGTAAAGTAAAAGATTTAGCAGCTTCACAGAAAAATTTAATTTTTTCTGAAATTGATATTTTTAAATTTCAAAAGTCTTTATTTAAAAACGTCAAACAGCGAGGCCTCCCCAAGAAAACAAAATACATTTATTAAAAAAATAAAGCGCGGAGCAAGATGCAAAAAAACGCCCGGCGGGTTTGAGTCGCCGGGCGCTTTGAAAAATAAAAGATTTACTATTTTCTTCTCGAACGCCTAAAGGCAAAGCCGAGCGCCGCAAGGGCTATAAACGCACCCACATATGCCGGTTCAGGCACGGCGACGTATTGCACATACAATCCGTCGTCTGCAAGGCGGAACTTCGCGCTCATGTTTTCTCCTGTAAACTGGTTGGTCATCTCCGAAGCCTTGAAGGAATCTTCGCTAAAAGTACCGCTGTCGTATCCGCTCCAAGAAATTATCTTTTTCTCCTCCGTTAAAGCCGCACAACCAGAACCTTCAAACTCTATATATACATCGCCTATCTCGCCGACCCCAGCGCTGAACGAACCGGTGAGAACTATCATGTCGACCGCA
>CASFWX010000108.1 GCA_949298545.1 uncultured Verrucomicrobiota bacterium
ATGTCGAGAATTTTTCGAGCCAAGTCGTCGAATATTTTTTCTGACTTCTCCGACGATTCCGCTTCTTGCAAGGTCTTATCAATCGGTATTTCGGCGATGATTGGCACTCCGAGTTTATCGGCTGTTTCGCTTGCGGATTTTTCTCCAAAAATAAAATTTTTAGAGCCGTCGGGCATTTCCAAGAAAGCCATGTTGTTGACGACCCCCAAAATTTTAACGCCGCTCTTCCCAAAGACGTTGGCGCCCCTCAAAGCCGTTGCCGCGGCGAGAGAATTAGGAGTTGTGACGATAATCGCGCCGGATAGGGGAACTGTTTGAACGACGCTTAAAACAGCGTCTCCTGTGCCCGGCGGCAGGTCGAGCACCATTGCGTCGAGCTCTCCCCAAAGGACTTCTTCGGCGAATTGCCTTATGGCGCTGGTGACCATTGGCCCGCGCCAGAGCAGCGGCTGTTCGTCGGATACAAGCATGCCCATTGATATTGTTTTTACTCCGCCGATTTGCGGCGGAATAATTTTTTCGTCCGGGCTTACGGAAGGATAGACTTTTTGCCCGAACAGCATTGTCGCGCTCGGTCCGTGTATGTCGCAATCCATGAGCCCCACTCGCGCCTGCTCGCCGCTGGAAAATATGCGCGCCATGGCGCGCGCGAGGTTGACGGCGACGGTGCTTTTTCCCACGCCGCCCTTCCCGGAGGCGACGGCGATTTTTATTTTTGTTTCGGATAGTGTTCCTGATTTCGGTTTTGGGGCCTCTTTTTTCGACGGGTCTTCCTTCAATAGTGAGACCTCGAATTTGGATCCCGGAAATTTTGAGTGGAGGAGTTCAGAGGCTTCCTTGATGATTCGCAGAGCGAGGGTTTCGTCGCCCCCGGTAAATATGCCTATTTCGGCGAAACTTCCGGATATTTTAACGTACTTTACCATGCCGAAAGACACGATATCGCGCGAGTATGGCGGATATTTTACGCCGGCGAGCGCCTTTAAAATTTCTTCTTTTTGCATATTTTTGCGTTTTGCAAATTACTTTGATAGGGCGGCTTTGACGAGAGCCTCCGTGGAGGCGTCGGATCCGAGCTTCATTTCCGCCGCGCGCACGGCCTTGTCGGCGTCAGCCGGCTTGAATCCGAGCGAAGAGAGCGCCGCGACTGCGTCGGAGAAATTTGTAGCCGCGGCCGCAGGATTCTGAGATGTTCCCGCCGCGCTGTGAACGATTCCGGAAAGTCCACCCTTTAATTCAAGCACGAGTCGTTCGGCGGTTTTCTTGCCTATTCCCGGACATTTAGAGAGCATTGCCACATCGCCTGCGGCTATCGCCTCGGATAGCGTCCTTGCGGACATTCTGCTCATCATGTTTATTGCGATCTTTGGCCCTATCCCGGAAACTTTTTCTATGATTGTCTTAAAAAAGTCCCTGTCGGATTCGCTGTAGAATCCGTAAAGGGACTGAGAGTCTTCCCTATAGACCGCCACCGTGTGAAGCAGGATTTCGGCGCCGCACTTGGGGAGTTTTTCCGCCGTCGTAAGCGGTATGGACAGCTCGTAATACACGCCGTTTACATCGATTACTGCCATAAACGGTCCGCTTCTTACGAGTTTTCCCTTGAGTGCTACAATCATATTTGGCTACATATTATTGAAGTTTAGGACGTCCTCCATGCCGTAGAGCCCCGCAGGCTTTCCGACTACCCATTTGGCGGCGCGAATCGCCCCGAAGGAGAAAACTTTTCTGTCAGCGGCCCTGTGGCGCAGCTCGACGAGCTCTCCATCTCCCGCGAAGATTACGCTGTGGTCTCCGACCACGCCGCCGCCCCTCAGGGAGTGAACCCCTATTTCTCCGCGCGGGCGCTCGCCAGTGAGCCCCGAGCGGCCGTACACGACATCGCTCTCTCCAGCGCCGCGCGCGGCCATCACAATTTCCTTGAGCTTTTGTGCGGTCCCGCTTGGAGCGTCTTTTTTCAGCCTGTGGTGCATTTCAACTATCTCGATGTCGTAAGACTCGTCGAGAATCGATGCGGCAATTTTTGCGAGGTGGTTGAGAAGGTTGACCCCGACCGAGTAATTGCCCGCCCATACTATTGGGATATCCTTTGCGAAAGACAGAATGGCTTCGCGCTGCTGTGGAGTGTGGCCGGTAGTCCCTATCACGAGTGGCTTTTTATTTGCGGCGCAGAGTTCGGCGAGGGGTGCGGTGCTGTCCCTGAAGGAAAAATCCACAGCCACGTCGCACTTTGATATGCTGCCGGCGGGATTGTCCCCTATATCGCACGCGGCGGCGATTTCGCAGCCGGGATCGCTTTCGGCTGCCGCCGATATTGCAGATCCCATGCGGCCTTTGGCTCCGTTTAAAAGTATTTTTAACATATTTTTTTGATGCTAATAGGTCGGCGGCATTATTTGGCAATGCCGATATTTTTCATTTCTGATTTTAAAATTTCGAGGTTGTCGGGCGACATCGCGCAGAGCGGCAGGCGCACATGCGGGTTTGGAATGGCGCCGGCGATGCGCATGGCGGCCTTTATCGGAACGGGGTTCGGTTCAATAAACAGCGACTTGAAAAATCCGCGTAGTTTTTCATTGAGCGATTCGGCAGCTTTCCAGTCTCGCTTCGCGCACAGCGATACGAGCTCCACCATGGTTTCGGGAATGAGGTTCGACGCCACGCTGACTACGCCTTTTGCGCCGGCTTTCATGAAATCCACAGTCAAACCGTCGTCGCCGCTCAAAACCGTCATCTTTGAGTCCGCGCGCGCGCACAGGTCGGCAACCTTTTCGACGCGGCCGCCCGCTTCTTTCATCACGCAGACGTTTTTAAATTTGTCGCGCAGGCGGAGGGCGGTGTCATTGGAGATTTCTATCCCGCAGCGCCCGGGTATGGAATAGAGAATAATTGGTTTTTTCGTGCATTTGGCGATTTCGCTCATGTGCAGAAACACGCCTTGCTGCGAAGGCTTGTTGTAGTATGGGGCGACGACGAGGAAACCGTCGGCTCCGGCTTCGTCTGCCTCGCGCGTCAGATGCACCGCCTCGGTCGTGCAATTCGAGCCGGTCCCGGCGAACACCGGAATCTTTCCGCGCGCGTATTCAATTGTCTTCTTTATCACCACGACATGCTCGACGGGATCGAGCGTCGGAGACTCCCCGGTCGTCCCGACCGCTATTACGCCCTTAACTCCCGCGCGCATCTGTGATTCCACCAGATTTTGCAGGGCGTCGTAATCGACGCCGAGCTCCGTCATCGGGGTGATTAGGGCAGTCCATACGCCAGAAAAATTTTGCATGGCGCCATAAAACACGCAGGACGGTTTTCTTGCAAGAAAATCTTTCCGCCGCAATCCGCGCAGCATGGTTTGTTTTGGATAAAAGAAAAGGTTGAAAAGGGCGGGGCGATCGGATTGAATTTCCCGCTTGAAAAATATGCCGCGCCGCGCGCGCGGGTTTTAATATGAGAATACAAAAGTACATATCGCAAAGCGGAGTGTGTTCGCGGCGCGAGGCGGAGCGCAAAATAGAGGACGGCTCTGTTATCGTAAACGGGAAGCCTGCGCAAATCGGGCAGAGCGTCGACCCGGATACAGATGTCGTGGAGGTTGACGGTATCAGGCTGAAAGGGCCGGTTGCCGAAAGGGTTGTGCTTGCCATGAACAAGCCCAAGGGCTGCGTTTGCACGAATTCCGACCCGTTCGGTGCGCGAACGGTCTTTGAAATACTTCCAGAACCCTATTCTAAGATGAAACTGTTTTGCTGCGGCCGCCTGGATAAAAATACCGAAGGGCTCCTGATTTTGACAAACGACGGCGAATTTGCAAACAAGCTGACCCATCCGTCTTCCGGCATAGTCAAGAGATACCGCGCCTTGCTAAATAGGGATTTCGACGGGGCGCTCATACCTGTCCTCACAAGGGGCGTGGTATGCGACGGCGAAAAGCTTCACGCAGAGCGGATTTTGCGCGACAATACTCCTGGAGTATCCGATTCCGCCCGCAGGGTCGAAGTATGGCTGCACCAGGGCAGAAAACGTGAAATTCGAAGAATGTTCGAGGCGGTCGGATATTTTGTCAAGGAGTTGAAGCGTTATCAGATAGGCAAATACGTCTTGAGAGGATTGGCGTCTGGAGCTTGCAAGCCCCTCGGAAAAGCGGAAATTGCCAAATTAATGGAGAAATAGCCCATGAACAGTGAAATATTCGACAG
>CASFWX010000109.1 GCA_949298545.1 uncultured Verrucomicrobiota bacterium
GACCTGCTCGTCGGCACTCCAAGGCACGGCTCCATTCCGGAGCCAAAAAACGGCATACCGCAGAGTTTCGGATTGCCAGGAGCAGCGGTAGTCTTTTTGAGAAACGCCGGAGACAACGAACACTTCTCCTTTGAAAAACCGAAGATGATGACCTTAAAATCCGACTTGGAGGCAGGCAGAAAGACGGTTTTCGGACAGCACGAATGCAGCGCGGATATCGCCGATTTCGGAAACGGATTGCGCGGAATAATAGTGGGAACCGAAGAGGGAAGAATACTTTTCTTCCGCGAAGGGGACTTCGTCTGGGAATAAACTCCGCACCCGGGAATTTTGCCGGGTAATGCCCCCTGCCCAGCGTCCGCCAAGTAACTATTTTCCTTCTCCGCGAAAAGCGCCCCGACTCGATAATTCTCGCCAGTACTCAAATGGAGCCCGATACAGATCTCAACCAAACCCGCTTGCGAATAGAAAAATTTTCGCGCTATCCGACGGGAAAAAAGAATTGCCTTGCCGCCCGGGAAATGAAAATTTCTTCACCATGGAAATTGGAAACATCGGCGATTCGCAAAAACCGCCTTTGAGTGTGCTTTTGATAGACGACCAGCCAATTATTGGAGAAGCCGTCCGCCGCATGTTGTCAGACCAGCCCGACTTGGAATTCCATTATTGCCAGTCCCCGACCTCGGCGCTTTCGGAAGCCGCAAAAGTCAAGCCCGCGGTAATTCTCCAAGACCTCGTCATGCCCGATGTCGACGGGCTCACCCTCGTAAAATTCTTCCGCGCAAATCCAGCCACGCGCGATGTGCCTCTGGTCGTTTTGTCGTCGGAGGAAAACCCCGACATAAAATACAAGGCTTTTGAACTCGGCGCAAACGACTACATGGTAAAATTTCCCGACCGCCTCGAAGTTCTGGCGAGGATACGGTACCATTCGCGCGCCTACATGACCCTCGTAGAAAGGAACGAGGCCATGCGACGCCTCCAGGAAAGCCAGCTTGCGCTTAAAAAAGAGCTGGACGAGGCATCAAATTATGTGCAAAGCCTCCTGCCCCCGAAATTTGACGACGGGCAAATCAGCTTCGACTGGATATTTAAAAGTTCTACCGAACTCGGCGGAGACTGTTTCGGATACTGGCGGATAGATGAAGACAATATAGCGATATATCTGCTCGATGTTTGCGGCCATGGCGTTGGGGCGGCGCTCTTGTCCGTATCCGCGGCGAACGCCCTCCGTTCGCAAAGCCTGCGCGGCGTGGATTTCCGCAAGCCCTCATGCGTGCTTGAGGCCCTAAACTCGGCGTTCGACATGGAAAAGCAAAACGGCATGTATTTTACAATCTGGTACGGAGTGTACAATGCGCGCTCGAAAAGGCTTGCCTACTCGTCCGGAGGGCATCCTCCGGCAGCGCTCGTTTCGGGCGGCGGAAGAGTCGAAAAACTTTCGACCGGAGGAATGATAGTCGGGGGAATGCCGGGAACGAAATTCAAGGAGGCTGAAGCCGAAATTTCTCCGGGTTCGCGCCTCTACGTGTTCAGCGACGGCGTTTACGAAGTCAACTATGCCGACGGGCGCGGCATGATGGGCGTCGACGAATTTATTGCCGAACTCGCAAAACCCGCCAAGGGAAAATCAAAAGTGGAGGAAATGATGCGATTCTCCCAATCCGCGCAAAACTCCGAGCGCTTTGAGGACGACTTCTCCCTATTTGAAATTTCATTCAAGCAATGAAAAAAATCTACGCTGCAGATTTAAAAAACCTCGACGCCATATCCGAAGACATCGACGCCTTCTGCGACGAAATCGGCGCCGGTTCGGCAGACAGGTTTTCGATAAACCTATGCCTCGACGAGCTGTTTACGAACATTGTGAGCTACGGCTATAGGGGCGATTCGTCGAAGCCGGTTGAAATTGAAATCGAAAAGTCCGGAGCAGACAGCGTCCGCATAACAGTAATAGACTCCGCGCCGGAATTTAACCCTCTAACCGACGCCGCCAGCCCGGACACGGACTCGCCTGTCGAAAAGCGGGAAATCGGGGGCTTGGGAATTTTTTTTATTCGCAAATACATGGACGACGTGTCCTATAGCAGGGAAAACGGAAAAAACCGCCTGGAGATGCAAAAAAAGCTCGGTACAGGGAAGGATCTGGGATAAAAGACAACGCCATGAATCTTCTCAATGTAGAAAATTTGAATATAAAATTCTGCACGTCCCGCGGCACGACCGAAGCGGTAAAGGGTGCGAGCTTTTCCGTCGGCGAAAACGAATCTGTCGCGATAGTAGGGGAGAGCGGGTCGGGGAAGACTGTAAGCGCGATGAGCCTGACAAGGCTTCTTCCACCGCCGCCCGCCTGCCAAGTATCGGGGAAAATCGAGTTTGAGGGAAAAGACGTCAGCGAGATGGACTACAACGAGCTCCGCGCGCTCCGCGGCGGGAAAATCGCCTACATATTTCAAGAGCCAGCCACTTCGCTGAATCCCGTATTCACCATAGGCTGGCAAATAGCCGAAGCGGTAAAATTGCACTTTCCAAAAGAAAAAAATGTCAGGGAAATCGTCGTTTCCGCCCTGAGGGAGGTCGGCATACGGGATCCAGAAGAGCGATACGATTCTTATCCGCACGAATTGTCCGGCGGAATGCAGCAGCGCGCAATGATAGCAATGACCCTCGTATGCCGCCCGCGGCTCCTCGTCGCGGACGAACCTACGACCGCGCTCGACGTAACAATACAAAAGCAAATTATAGATCTCATCAAAAGGGTCAGGGCGGCGCGGAAAATGTCGCTGCTCCTGATTACCCACAATTTTGGAATAATATCCGAACTCTGCGAGCGCGTGATAGTGATGTTCCGCGGGCGAATCGTCGAGGAGGGCCCATGCGAAAGGGTGCTCCGAAACCCGAGCCACCCGTACACCCGCGCGCTGATAGACTGCATACCGCAACTTGGCAAGCGCGATAAAAAATTAAAGCCCATAGACTATGCAAAACTCGAAGAATTTTGACGCGCCATATCCGCCGGGCCCCGCCCTTTCCGAAGCCGCCTCCAAGCTTCGAGAAAATCCTCTCATCAGGGTCGAAAACCTCACCGTGTCATACGGCATAGGGGGCGGATTTTTTTCCGCGGGGAAAAAGCGGTTCAACGCAGTTGACGGCGTAAGTTTTTCTATCGGGCGCGGCGAAATCGTTGGGCTTGTAGGGGAAAGCGGCTCGGGAAAGACCACGACGGGGCGCGCAATAATACGGCTCGCCCCGATATACTCCGGCAAAATATTTTGGCAAGGGGAGGAAATATCCGCGCTTTCAGACGCAAAGTTCATGCCGTACCGCAAGAAGATACAGATGATTTTTCAGGATCCCTTCAATTCGCTCAACCCGCGCATGAACGTGTTTCAGATAATATCGGAGCCTCTCGATATCCACTTCAAGGGAATGAGCCGCGCGCAAAAGGCGGAACGGGTCGGGGAACTTCTGAAAAAAGTCGGCCTCGACGAAGCGCACATGAAGCGCTATCCCCATGAATTCTCGGGCGGACAGCGCCAGCGGATAGGGATTGCCCGCGCGCTGGCGGTCGAGCCGGAATTTATCATAGCCGACGAACCCGTAAGCGCCCTCGATGTTTCGGTGCAGGCGCAAATAATAAACTTGCTCCAGAAACTCCGCGACGAAATGGGAATAACAATGCTCTTTGTCGCGCACGACATAGCCGTTGTCGAATATCTGTGCGATAGAATTATGGTCATGACGCGCGGGAAAATAGTCGAGAGCGGAGATGCCCGCCAAGTCTGTTCCAATCCACAACACCCGTACACGCAAAAGCTCATCGCCGCAGTCCCAAAGTTTTAAAGGCGAATATCCACATTCTTTCGACGACATGCGAATTTTGAATGCATCTGTTTGGCTGCTGTCCGCCGCTTGCGCGGCGCTTTTGCTTGCGGCATGCTCCCCCCGCGAAACCCCCGCGGAAAAGGCCGCGCGAAACGGCATACTCCTTGCCGGCAACGGCGCGGATCCCTCGTCTTTGGATCCGAGCCTGGCGACGGGGCTCGGCGATTTTAAGATTCTTTGCGCGCTTTTTGAGGGATTGGTGCGCGCCGACCCCGAAACTCTCGAACCGCTGCCGGCGGTTGCAAAAAGCTGGGAAATTTCCCCGGACAAAACCATTTACCGCTTCCGGATCGACGAACGCGCAAAGTGGTCCGACGGGTCCCCTGTGCTGGCCTCCGACTTCGTATTTGCATGGCGCCGCGCAGTCGACCCTGTTATCGGAGCAGAATATGCCTCCCTGCTTTTCCCAATAAAAAATGCAAAAAAAATAAATTCTGGACTCGAGCCTGACATAAAATCGCTCGGAGTCCGCGCGCCGGACCCTCTCACACTCGAAGTGGAACTCGAATCTCCCACGCCATACTTCCTATCGCTGCTCTACCTCTCGGCGACTTTTCCGCTGCCAGAAAAAGTTTTGAAAAAATTCGGGGCTGAACGCAGCCGCGACGCCGCCTGGACCCGCCCCGAAAACATCGTCGGGAACGGGCCCTTCGCCCTCGAAAAATGGTCGATAAACGACAGGGTCTCACTGCGGCGCAATCCGCATTTCCGGGAGAAAGAAAAAATTCTGCTCAACGGCATAGAGTTTCTCCCGATATCCAATGTCAATACCGAGGATCGGGCGTTTCGCGCGGGGCAACTTCACATCACTGAATCTGTCGCCCCGCAGCGCCTGGATTCGGCGCGCAAATGCGCCCCGGAAACCGTCAGCGCATCGGATTGGCTCGGCGTCTACTACTACCTCTTCAACACCACCGTCCCGCCATTGGACAACCCCAAAGTCCGCCGCGCGCTCGCCATGGCCATAGACCGGCGCGCGATAATCGACACTTTCTTGAAGGGGGGGCAAAAGAGCGCTTTCAGCTTCGTCCCCCCAAACTGCGGCTCGTATTCGTACTCAGGCGAAAAGCTCGCCTTCGATCCCGCTGGAGCTCGCAAGCTACTCGCCGAAGCCGGATACCCGAAAGGCAAAAATTTTCCGCGCATAAGCATTAGCTACAATACATCCGAACAGCACAAGCCCATAGCCGAAGCCGTGCAAAACATGTGGAAAGAGAATCTCGGAGTGGAGGCAGATCTCTACAATCTCTCTTGGCCGGCATATCTCGCCGCCCGCCGTACCGGAGACTTTCAAATAGCCAGATCCAGCTGGATTGCGGATTTCGCTGCGCCAGAAAGCTTTTTAAAAATGTTTGAATCCGACAGCGGCCTAAACCACGCACTGTGGAAAAACCGCGCGTACGACCAGCTTATGCGGGAGGCTGAAAACGCCCCCGCCGAACAGGAAAGAAACGAAAAACTCTCGCAAGCCGAAAGCCTGCTCTTGCGCGAGTGCCCCATAATCCCGATATATTTCTATTCTAAAATCTGCCTTAAATCGCCCATGCTGCGGGGCTGGAAAAACAATCCCCTTGACCTGCGCGACTACCGCGGAGTAGAGCTTTCGACAAAAAAGGAGGTCGGGAAATGACAAGATACATTTTGAAGCGAATAGCCGAAAGCGTCCCCGTATTCTTAATCGTAGCCACCGCCGTGTTTTTCCTTGTGCGCTTTGTCCCAGGAGGGCCATTTGACAGGGAGCGCCCCATACCGCCGGAAACCCGCGCGGCGCTCAACGCATACTACGGATTGGACAAACCGCTTGCCGAACAGTATTTCAACTTCCTAAAAAATCTCGCCCGGGGCGAACTCGGCCCGTCCTACAAGTACAACGGCTGGAACGTTGCCGAAATCCTCGCGGAAAAGTCTGTCGTCTCATTAGAACTCGGCGCCTTGGCTCTGGCTATCTCCATCGCCTTGGGCCTCGCAGCCGGATTTTCCTCCGCTGCATTTTCAAGAAAACGCTTGGGCGCGGTTTTATCGGGGGCGTCTCTGGCGGGAATATGCCTGCCTGCCTTCGTGCTCGGACCGGTTTTAATACTGTTATTTTCCATTAAATTAGGATATTTTAACGCCATGGGCTGGAGCGATTTCCCGCGCGACGCCATTCTGCCCGCCCTCACTCTGTCCCTCTTTTACGCCTCCTGGATCGCCAGGCTGGCGAGAAATTCCGCCATCGAGGAAAAATCGCGCGGATATGTCCGCACTGCGCGCGCAAAAGGCGTCCCGGAAACCAAAATATATATCGTCCACATTCTGCGAAACGCGATACAACCTGTAGTTTCGTATATAGGGCCGGCGGCGGCAGGCCTGCTTTCGGGATCGTTTGTGGTCGAAACCATTTTTCAAATCCCCGGTCTCGGCCGCTTTTTTATCTCGAGCGCACTCGACAACGACTATACTATGATAATGGGCTGCGTCATTCTCTACGCGGCGTTCATAATAATATTTAACCTGCTCTCGGACATCGCCTTGGCGGCGATAAATCCGCGGATAGCCGGAGAGCTGAAAAAATGAATAATAGCGGATTCCAAAACTCAGAGAGCGAATCCTCTCCCGGCAGAGCGCTATGGAAGCGGATTGTTTCTGACCGCGCAGCTGCCGCTTGCCTCATCTTTCTGGCGCTGTCGGCTCTGCTTTGCTTCGCCGCTCCGCTAATCGCCCCCTACCCCTTTGACGCCCAGGATCTCGCCCTCGGAGCCTCTCCGCCATCGGCAGAGCACCTGTTCGGCACGGACTGCTTAGGTCGGGACCTGCTGAGCCGCATCCTCTACGGAGGAAGAGTTTCATTCGCGGTCGGATTCCTCGCCACCGCCGCGGCTGTGGCATTCGGCGCAATTTACGGAACGGTCTCCGGAATGATGGGCGGACGCGCCGATTCCATTATGATGAGAATTGTCGACATCGCCTACTCCATGCCTTTTACAATATTTGTAATCTTGCTTATGGTCGCATTTGGAAGATCGATATGGCTGATATTTGTTGCTATTGGCGCGGTTGAATGGCTCACGATGGCCCGAATCGCCCGCGGCATGTGCCTCGACATAAAATCCAGACAATACGTCGAAGCGGCAAGGGCCATGGGCGAGTCGACGGCAAACATAATAAGGCGGCACATTTTGCCCAACGCCTCCGGAGCAATTCTCGCCTGCGCAACTCTCACAGTGCCCAGCGTAATGCTATTGGAAGCATTCCTCAGCTTCCTCGGGCTCGGCGTGCAAGCGCCCATGCCTTCGTGGGGCGGACTCGTCAAAGACGGCGCGGAATTTATGGAAGACGCGCCATGGCTCCTGATTTTTCCGGCGTTCTTTTTCAGCGCGACACTCTACGCGCTCAATAGGCTCGGCGAAGCCGCTTCAAAGAGAGATTTTTTCTGAGTTTTTTATCTTTTCTTTGCAAGTGCTTGAATTTTATAATAATAAAAAAATAAAAAAAACTTGATAAAATTCTAAAATTTTCCGAATATACAAAATATAAAAATTTCCTCCCCCCATCATATATAGATAGCGTCGCCTTGAAGATTTTTCTTCAAGGCGATGTCTGTTTGAGGGAAAAGGATAAAGCTGGCCTAAACACATGCCGGACGGCAAAATCCCCAAAAGGACAAACAAATATCGAAGTCTCGAAAAATATACGGCGCATGGCGCGCGCAAAAGCAATATTGCCAAAGCTCGGACCAGCGTTTACCTATAATCGCCACAATGGAATTTGACGTAGAAAAAATAAGAAAAGATTTTCCCGCGCTGTCTGAAAGGACAAACGGCGGAAACACCCTGATTTACTTCGACAATGCCGCCAGCGCCCAAAAACCCCTAAGCGTCCTCGAAGCGGTATCGAACTTCTACCGGCACGACTATTCCAATATCCACCGCAGCGCCCACGATCTTAGTATGCGCGCCACAGCCGCGTACGAAAACGCGCGCAAAAAAGTCTTGGGCTTCTTTTCCGCCCCACCGGGTTTTGAAGCTGTATTTACGCGCGGAACGACAGAATCTCTAAATTTAATCGCCCAATCCTGGGCGCAAAGCAATCTCCGGCGCGGGGACGAGATTCTGCTGACTGAAATGGAGCACCACGCAAATATCGTTCCATGGCAGATTGCGGCACAAAAAACGGGAGCAAAAATTTCGGTGGCAAAAATCCTGCCTGACGGCTCGTTAAATATTGAAGATTTTAAAGAAAAACTTTCCGGCAAGACAAAAATAGTATCGATTGCGCACGCCTCCAACGTGCTCGGAACAGTCAATCCGGTAAAGCTTTTGAGCGGACTCGCCCACAGCGCCGGCGCTCTGGTGTCGATAGACGCGGCGCAATCGTCGCCCCACATGCTCGACAACCTTTCGGATATCGGCGCGGATTTTTACTCTGTTTCCTCGCATAAATGCTTTGGGCCTACTGGTTGCGGAGCATTAATTGCGCGGCGCGATCTCCTCGACGCGATGCCCCCCTACCAATGCGGGGGCGACATGATAGAAAATGTTTCTTGGGAAGGCACCACTTTTAGAAAGTCCCCCGAGCGCTTTGAGGCGGGAACACCCAACATAGCCGGCGCAATCGGATTTGCAGCCGCGCTGGACTATTTGAAAAACCTCGACGCAGCAGCCGCAGGAAAACATGAAAAGAATTTGCTCATTCGCCTATCAGACGGGATATCCTCAATAGGGGGAACCCGCATATACGGCAATGCCCAAGGGAAATTGCCGATAGTGTCGTTCAACTTAAGCGGCGCCCATCCCAACGACATATCCGCACTCCTGAACGCTGGCGGAATAGCCATTCGCACAGGGCACCATTGCGCCGAACCGCTCATGGAAACACTCGGAATACGCGGAACTTGCCGGGCCTCTTTGGCTTTCTATAACACGAAGGAAGAAGTGGATATTTTCGTGGAAAAGCTCGCCCATGCGGCAAAAATCCTCGCCTGATTCCCCCCTTCGCAACTGCTCTATTGCACGCCGCGCAGCAGCAGCGCGCGCCGCATTGGTCCTTCCCACAAAGCCATAGGGGCGGAGAGCGCCAAGGCTTATCCCGCCCGGGCCAGCAAACTTTCCATACCGCGCCCGCATTGCGCCGCTTCAACTATTTTTTATGTCGATCTCGCGCTCCGCTCGAATTTTACTTTCAAGCGGCCGCCAGACATTCCCCGCCCTATCTCCCGAAAAATAAAAAGCTTGGCAAAGGCGTCCGCTTTGTATGAAAATGCAAAAATGGCAAAATCTTTGAATGAGCAAAGCTTCGAGGAAACTCTCAAGGAGCTTGAGGATATTCTCGAACGTTTGGAGAACTCCCAAGTGTCGCTCGACGATATGGTGAAATCATACGAGCGCGCCAAAGAATGCCTCAGGCTTTGCCGAAAAAAACTCGGAGATGCCGAACTGAAAATAAAAAAAATCGACGCCTCAGGCGGTATGGAAGATTTCGGGACCGAAAAATAGAGCCGATTTCCGCCCCGAAAGAGGGAATCCCCGGACGACGCCATATATCACAAAAGGAAGCAAGAACACAGAAATGTCGATACTGAATAAAATCAATTCACCCGAAGACGTAAAGAAATTGAAAGCAGAGGATCTTCCGCTTCTGGCGCACGAAATCAGGGAAGAAATCATAGACGTCACATCGCAAAAGGGCGGGCATGTCAGCCCGAACCTCGGGGTGGTCGAACTGTCCATCGCCCTGCATAGAGTCTTCGACACCCCGAAAGACAAAATTCTCTTCGACGTATCGCACCAATGCTACACCCACAAGCTGCTCACAGGAAGAAATAGGGATTCCTTTAAAAATCTCCGCCAAAGCGGGGGCATAAGCGGGTTTTGCAACATATTTGAAAGCGAACACGACGCGTTCGGAGCCGGGCACGCAGGCACCGCAGTATCTGCCGCCCTCGGGCTCGCCGCCGCGCGCGACAGGGAGGGAGGCGATGAAAACATCGTGGCCGTCCTCGGAGACGCCGCGCTCACAAACGGCGTCACCCTCGAGGCGTTTAACAACATCACTTCCGCAACAAAGAAAATGATTGTCGTGTTAAACGACAATAAAATGTCCATCGCAAAAAACGTCGGCGCCATCGCAAAATATCTCAACGACGTAATCACAAATCCGCGCAACACGCGCCTGTACGCGGACATGAATGCCTTTCTAAAAAAACTCCCCCTCGGAGAAACTGTCGCGGAACTGACGAAAAAGGCAGCCGTGGACGCAAAAGGGCTCATAGCGCCCTCGCCGTTCATGCCCTCATTCTTCGAATATCTCGGGCTAATGTATCTCGGCCCGATTGACGGGCACGACATTCCCCTGCTCGAGAGGTATCTGAACTACTGCAAGCACGCCACCCGCCCGATACTCCTCCACATAATAACCCAAAAGGGAAAGGGCCTTGAAGTTGCGGTCCGCAATCCGGAAAAATTCCACGGCGCAACCCCTTACGACATAGTGACAGGAGAATCGCTGAGCTCGGGCAAATCCGCCCCGAAATACCAGGACGTCATGGGTAAAACCCTCGTTAAAATAGCCAAGGAAGATAAAAAAGTCGTCGGAATAACTGCGGCGATGGCATCGGGAACGGGTTTGTCATTTCTAAAAAAGGAGCTTCCAGATCAGTTCTTCGACGTGGGAATAGCGGAAGAACACGCGGCCGTCTTTGCCGCCGGCTTGGCTCGCAAAGGCTTTATCCCGGTGACGGCCATTTATTCGACATTCATGCAAAGGGCTTTCGATTGCGCCATGCACGACATCTGCCTGCAAAACCTCCCGGCGGTCTTCTGCATGGATAGGGCGGGATTGAGCCCGAACGACGGGGCAACACACCACGGGCTTTTCGACATCGCCTACCTCCGCACACTCCCGCGGGCCGTGCTTATGGCCCCTGCCGACGAGGACGAGCTCGCCGACATGCTCTATACCGCCGTTTACAGCGGGAAACCGTGCTTTATACGCTACCCGAGAGGCGAGGGCATCGGCGTCAAAATCAAGGAAAAACCCGAAACCATCGCCATCGGGCGCGCGTCAACGCTGAAAAATTCCGACGGCAAAATCTGCATTTGGGCCTACGGGAACATGGTTGAAGAAGCGATGAAAGTTTCAGACATGCTGGAATCGGAACACGGCATAAAGGCGGGAGTCGTCAACGCGCGATTCGCAAAGCCCCTCGATACGGAGCTTCTCCTCAAATGCGCAGACGAAAACAAATTAATCGTCACCATGGAGGATCATGTGCTCGCGGGAGGTTTCGGTTCGGCAGTCGGGGAGGCCCTTCTGGCGGCGGGAAGGAAAAACTCCCTCTTGACAATCGGCTGGCCCGACGAATACATACCGCACGGAACGGACGTGGCAACTCTCCGCGAACAATTCGGCCTCTCTACAAAACAAATTTACGACAAAATATTCTCCGCAGCCAAGGGCGAATCTTTTATTAGGGACATAGGCAAAAAGTCTTTTTCCTGGGTCCTTTAAAATGCATTTTTTTATAATCCCATAAAACCGAATTGCCTTAACTTATCTTTTAAATCGCACCGCAAAAAATAATCCGATATAATTAAAACCTATGGCACGCAATATCCTGGCGAAACTTCTTCTCGCGACAAGCATAGCGTTCTCCGCCGCATGCGCGCAGGGGAATGTGGTTATACTCCCGCGCGGGGGGCTAGGACCCATGCACCCTGTCCCGCCCAGCAAACAAGCGCATGGCATGGGGATTATGTCCCCCTCCGGAAGCAATATTACAATTTCTGTTTCCGAATCTAAAAAGGAAAAAGAAGAGTCGGACGTGACGGAACTGCTGAACTTCCCTGAAAAATCCTATAAATGGCACCTTCAGGGGCTGTGCGTGGGAGACGGCGCAATTTATTGGTCGGTGACATGCGCGATTGTTAAAACCGACTTAAAAGGAAAAATCCTCGCGGAAATCAGCGTTCCCTGGCACCACGGAGACTGTTGCTTCGCCTTCGGCAAGCTTTATGTTGCCGTAAACCACGGAAAATTCAACACCGACGACAAAGCCGACAGCTGGATTTACGCCTATGACGCAAACCTCAAATTCCTTGGCAAGCTCGCGGTTCCGGAAATGACTGGGGGCGCGGGAGGCATCGAATTTTCAAATGGGAAATTCTACGTCATTGGCGGGGCGCCGGAAGGCAAGAAAGTCGGCGTTTGCGTCTATTCGGAAGATTTTAAGTTCATTAAAAAAATAGAAATGGAGCCTTCCGACACTTATCTTGGCCTTCAAACTATTTCAAGAAACGGCGACGGCTTTATTGTGGGCTGCTACCGCAAAAAGGCGGCGCCCTACTCCATATTCGTGGATTCAAATTTCAACATAATAGGCTCCTGTTCGGCAAACGGAGCTTTCGGGATTGCCGCACTGCCCCCGGCGCTCGATGGAACTCCGCGCTTTCTCCTCGCATCTCCCGGAAGGGGAAAATTGCCAAACACATTCACTTTCAGCGCAAAACCAATGCACCTGCGCGACGGAAACCTCGTGAGATAACAACAATATCTTCTCCCGAAGGAAAAATTGCGCATGCGGGGCAACCACACTTCCCATAGCAGAATATTGAAAGCGCCGGCACACTAAAAACTGCCAGTATATGAAGCGCCATGCGCGCGTATCTTCCTTCCCTGGCGAGACGGGCGAAGTTAATGGGTTTTGCTTCGAATCCAATGCGGGAAATATGCGCCTATAAAGCCGCGCGAATCCCAAGCCTTCTGATTCTACGCCGAAGGATACAATCTCCGGCCCTTATAAAAAGAAAAATTACTCGCTTTGCGCCTCGCGCAAAGATTTGAAAGAAAACCTGTCCAGTGTCCCTATGAGCCTTTTTTCTCCCATCAGATCCGCCAATGCAATTTCTCTGCTCTTAAACGACGATTCTTTCCCGAAACCATAAACTTCAAAAATTGCTTCGCTGTCGCCTTTCCATCTGGACATTCCGCAAATCAATCCCCCTTTGAGTTCAACCGCGGACGAGCCCATCACATAAAATACCTTCTCCAAACGCGGGTTTACTATATACGAAGGGCCACCCAATGCGGCTTGGCTTTCGAGATATATCGACGAGTCTCCGATTTCGTAAACTCTAAATTCATCCAATCCGCATGTGTCAACATGCAGCCCAACAGTCTTGCCGCTCTTGAAACGAATTCTTCTATGAAATTCCGGGCATAGCGCCACCATGCGTTTCATTTCCAATTCGCACCTTGGAGACGTCGGAAGTTCTAAGGCGCGCCATATGGAAATCTGCATCGCAACCGACAAGGCAAAAATTGTCAAAGGAAATGCTGCCGAAAAAATAAACCCGATAAAAAATGAAAACAGCGACTTGATGGGCGGAATCTCATTCCTGCGCGCATAGCAAAGGAACCATACGAAACCGGTTCCGAGCACGGCAGCCGCAAATATCGGCACAAAAATTATCCCGGATCTTCCCGTTATCCTGTGAAAAACCGAAAGACAAACGAGGCAAAGAAGAAAAAAGCCCCCTCCCATAACCGCGCATAAGGCAGGCATTACCTTGAAAACAAGAACTCTCATTTCGCCATTTTTCCGCTTTCTCAAACAAATCCCCGCGACCGCCGAAAAAAATAAAAGCGAAAAAAAACAAACTGCGATTGCTGCTATTCCCATTGCAAGCTCCGAATTATTTCCGCAAATTCCCATACGCCCATTATAAGATTTTTCAACCTAAAAATGATACTCAAGCAATCCATTGTATCCGGCACTTCGCAATACCGCGCATTGGAACCCGAAACAATAATCCGCGGCAAAACGATATCTTTCTAAAATACCTTGCTTGGACTTAAATTCCGTGAATATTGGAAAGGTTTTTTAATGGAAAAACTGAATAGAATTTTGTTCCTCGTTACATTGGGCGGTCTGTCGGCCTTCGGCCCATTTGTGACGGACATGTACCTCCCCGCCCTGCCCAGCCTTCCGCAGGCTTTTTCCACCACTCCGTTCTGGATCCAAATGAGCATGAGCGTATGCATGATAGGGCTGGCAGCCGGCCAAATATTCATAGGCCCGCTCAGCGACAAGTTCGGTAGGCGAGCCCCTTTGCTAATCTCTATGTGGATATTCATAGTCAGTTCACTGGCGTGCGTTTTTGCAACAAACATATACTTTTTTATAGCCATGCGCTTTTTCCAAGGCATTGCAGGAGCCGGAGGAATAGTATTGTCGCGCTCAATACCCTCAGACAACTACTCAGGCATGGAATTGGCGAAATTTCTGGCGCTGGTTGCAGCCGTTCACAGCATAGCGCCTGTCGCAGCTCCGATAGCAGGGGGATTGACTTTGTCTTTCGCAAATTGGCGAGTTGTGTTTGTCATATTATTCTTCCTCGGACTGGCACTTCTTGCGCTGTCATTCAGGCTGAAAGAATCGCTCGATGCGTCTCGCCGTTCAAGGCTGCCGATATTTTCAGTCTTTAAACTCTATAAAAACGTCTTTCTCGATAAAGTGGCTATATCTTACATATTACAGCAAGGAGCAATGGCTATAATCCTATTCGTCTATATTTCATCGTCTCCGTATATCTTTCA
>CASFWX010000110.1 GCA_949298545.1 uncultured Verrucomicrobiota bacterium
GCAGGAAGGATATATGAACCTTGCCTCCGGTGTCGGACGGGCGCCGAAGAACGTCGAAGGGAGGCAAATGCTGGCGGAATTTCAATTATCCGCCATGGGAAGACCGGACTTGGCTATAGAAACTCTCGGAGCGGGCCTCGTTTACGCGCAAAACGACATAAGATACATACGCTTCTACCTCCGCCTATTGCTCGACCAAAGCGAGGATTCTAAACTTGTCCGCGTCGGCGAAGCCCTCCTTCAAAGTCCAGAACTCACAAATAAAGACGTCAAAGACTATATAGCCATGGCATTGTCTACTGTCTATGCCATGCATGGAAGCTACTCAAAGTCAAAGGAGTATTTGGAAAAATACAATCTTGCAAACACACTGCCTGGAATACTCAGGCTTTCCAAAAACGAGTGGGAGCAAGGCAAGCGTACCGAAGCTATAAAAGTGATATCCGACAACTTCGACAAGGTTCCCCAAAAGGGTTCCCTCTATATGCTATTGATGAACTATTACAGGATATTGGGAAATTGGGACAAAGCGCGCCAATACTCCATGCTCTACTCTTTGGAAAATCCGTTTTCAATCGAACAGAGGCTTGAATACATGCGCCTGCTCAGGGCTTCCGGCGATGTAAAGACCGCCGAGGAAAACCTATACAACATGTATGAAAACAACAAAAACGATCCAAGGGCACTTTTGCAGCTCGCCAATTACGCCGCGGATATCCCAGATCTGCCCCTGATGAGGAAAATCTACGATACTGCCTTAAAGAACAACTTTTCTCCAGCGCCATTCTGCCTGCTTCTCCTTGAAACCATGCTTACTGCAAAAGATTTTAAAAGCGCGGTTGCAATGTCCGAGAGCATATTGAAGGAAAAGCCGCTTTGGATAAAGCGCTACGACGACGTATTCGCGTGCCTGCGCGCCATAGCCTACTACGCAACCGGGAATTCAAATATGGCAGATATCCTCATAAGCGACGTTCTCAAGCGCTCCACATGCTCGCCCAAAGTTCTGATTGCAACGGCCCGGAGGCTCGACGATCTCGGAGCGGACAATTTCTCCCACAAACTTCTCGAAAATGCCGTAGACAGATTTCCCAAACACCAGCTCGCCCTCACCAGGCTCGTCCATTCTGAAATAAAGATGGGCAATTCCACCAATCTCGACAAACACATATTCCGCCTTCTTCAGATGCGCCGCCCCCCGCGGGAGCTGATAATAGAAGCCCGCAAGAATCTCGCATCCGACAGCTTTATATTTACCCCCGACAGGGAGAAAATCATGGCTGAAATCAACATGCTAATAAACAATACTTCCCTGGACTTTACCGAAGACTCCGGGGCTGGGGAGGAAAGAATGCTCGATATGGGTTCGTCATCGAATCTCGATTTCTAGACGCTTTTCTTCTAATTGTGGCCCGGCGCGGAGGTTTTTCCTCTAAAATGCGCATTCCATATTGACAACGCATTTTGATACTTTCGCCTGCAAACGCAAGATGCACATTTTCCGGCGGAACCCGGAAGGCCAAAACGCTCCAGGTCGATGCGCAAATACACAGGCGCGAAGCAAGCTCGCCAGAGAAAATTGAGCGCCCTGAAGCATGCCAATAACCACGGCCCTGCGGATCTTTGGGCGTTTTCGCGCCTAAGCCTTTGGCTCGCCTTTGCAAAGCGAGGCAAATTTGTCGTGTATGCCGTCGAAAGAGCCGTTGCTGAAAAACACGCAGAGATGCGGCGTATCCGAAGCGGACAGCACGTCCGAAACAAGCGCTTCGAGAAGATCCGCGTTGCGCGAAAATGCGCGGATTTTTTTAGGGTTGCGCTCAGCCATTGATGCTGTGTCCATTCGGAGCTCCGCCGAAATTTTCGGAGCGTTTACCGCGCCTATATACGCCGCATCCGCCAAATCCAAAGCCTTTTCAAAGTCCGCCTGCAAGACCTTTGTTTTTGCCGTATTGCTGCGCGGTTCGAAACACGCGATAATTTTCCTGTCCGGATACTTTTGGCGCATAGTCTTTAAAGTCATGGCTATGGCAGTTGGGTGGTGCCCGAAATCCTCGACAACTATCGCATTTGGAGTCGAGCACAATATTTCCTGCCTGCGTTTTACACCGCGGAAACCGGAAAATTTTGAGATATCCAAATCCAAGGGCGACAATCCGAGCAGAAGCGCCGCGCCGACAGCTGCCACCGCTGCATTGCGCGCATTGAATTCCCCCGACAAGCCCCATTCGACCGGCTTTTCGCGCCCTCCATAAACGAGCTTGAAAGACGAGGATTCGCCGGATTGCACAAAAGAGCTTATCCGCACGTCGCAATTTTTTCCGAATCCGACGCTCAAACGCCGCACCCACGGAGTGGGCTCAAGAGATGCTATGTTTTCGTCGTCGCCGTTCTCGACTATCGCGCCGAGGGGAGAAACCACGCGCCGCACATGGGTAAAAGCGCGCTTTACGTCATGCAAATCGCGAAATATGTCTGCGTGGTCGAACTCGATATTGTTTATAGCCAAAACTCGGGGCCTGTAATGAATAAATTTGCTGCGCTTGTCAAAAAATGCCGAATCATACTCGTCCCCCTCTATGACAAACGGAGCGTCCGCCGTTCCCAAACATGCCCCGCCGTCCTCAAAATCCAAGGGCACGCCGCCTATGAGCCAGCCGCAATCCGTTCCGCTCTCTCTCAGGAGATAGGCAGCAGCCGAAGTAGTTGTCGTCTTGCCGTGCGTCCCGCTCACTACAAGGCTCGGGCGCGCCCCTATCAGACGCTCTCCCACAAGGCTCGGAAGGCTCGTGTAGCGGTAGCCCCTCGACAGGACAAATTCCAGCTCAGGATTCATGCGGCTAACCGCATTTCCAACCACAACCACGTCCGGGGAAAATTCCTCTATGCGCTTCGGATCCCAACCTTCGCACGCCTCCACTCCCGCGCGGGCGAGCGCTCCTTTCATCGGCTCGTACATTCCGCTATCGCTTCCGAGCACGTCATACCCGGATTTCCTCATCAAAATCGCCACATTCCCCATGGCGGTCCCGCAAATCCCTATAAAAAAAATCCTCTTCATTTCGCCTTTCGTTTGAAGAAAATGGGGAAGCAGTTCAAGTCAAACAATATTTTTGGCTTGTGAGAAGATGGATATCTTGAAAAAATGCGCGACTATAAAAATGACGCCCCCCGAGATAAAAGTCCTTCCCGAAGAAGTCGCAAACCGCATAGCCGCCGGAGAGGTTATAGAGCGCCCTGCCGCGGCCGTAAAAGAACTTCTCGAAAACTCCGTAGACGCCGGCGCGACGCGCGTGGACGTGGAATTCAAACACGGGGGAAAAAGCTTCATAAAAATAGCCGACAACGGGTGCGGTATGACGCGCGAACAAATGCTGCTCAGCCTCCACCCGCACGCCACGAGCAAAATAAAAAAAGCCGAGGATCTCTTTAGCATATCGAGCTACGGATTCAGGGGGGAGGCGGTGCCATCGATTGCGAGCGTCAGCAAATTCTCAATGTCGAGCCGCCCGGAATCGCAAAACTTTGGAACGCGAATAGATGTGTTCGCCGGAGAAGTTGGCAAAATCGCCGAGTGCGGAATGGCCTCCGGAACGGAAATCGTCGTGGAAAACCTCTTCTGCAGCGTGCCTGCAAGAAGAAAATTCCTGAAATCCGACAACGTCGAGGCCTCACACATATTGAAACTATGCCGGCTGTACGCTCTCGCCCTTCCTGACATATCGATAAGCCTGGTTGAAAATTCCCGCGTGCTGTTTAGATCCGAGCGCGGCCTTCCCCTTCAAGAGCGGATCGCCCGAGTCTGCGGCAGGGAAATATCCGAGAAGCTCGTCCCTATCGAAGAATGCCAATCAAGCCAAATACGCCTGCGCGGGGCGGTTTTGAAGGCGGGGGAATCGTTTGCGACAAACCGGAACATATGCGCATTTATAAATTCGCGCCCCGTCGAAAGCAGGGCGGTTTATTCGGCTCTCAAAGAGGCGTACGCGCAATTCCTCCCTAAGGGAAGATACGCCGCCGCCTTCCTGTTCATAGACATGGACCCGGCGAGCGTCGACGTCAACGTGCACCCCGCAAAACGCGAGGTCAGGCTGAAAGACGAGTTCGCCGTCAGGGATTTCCTGTGCGAACAAATCAGCCGCACTCTCTCAAGGCATTCCGACTCTTACAGAAGCGAATTTTTTCCGGATTCCCCCGCCTTGCGGGCCGGGCGGCAGGATAAATTCCCTCCCCTTGGAGAAAGGGAAATAAACCGCGCGCCAGAAGCGGTACTGAAGCCCGCATTTACTCCGGCGGAATCCCCCGCGCACAATGGCGCCGACATTCGGCAGGAAAGCGCCTCCAAC
>CASFWX010000111.1 GCA_949298545.1 uncultured Verrucomicrobiota bacterium
CCAGCGGGGGCATGGTAATTGTCGTAGACGACGAATGGCGCGAAAACGAGGGCGATCTCATTGTAGCCGCAGAAAAGATTACGCCCGAAAAGATGAATGTCTTGGTTACGCTCGCTCGCGGGCTGGTGTGCGTTCCCACAACTTCTGAAAGGCTCGCCCGGCTCGGCATAGACGATATGGTCCGCCTCAACCGCGACGCAAAGGGAACTGCTTTCACTGTCACGGTCGACGCCGCGCGCGGAATAACAACCGGCATAAGCGCTGCGGACCGCGCGCGGACAGTCAGGCTCATGGCAGATCCTGACGCAAAAGCGGACGACTTTGTAAGCCCCGGCCATGTAAATCCGCTGAGGGCGCGCCCTGGCGGGGTGCTTGAACGCGCCGGGCACACCGAGGCCGCTGTCGATTTGGCGAGGCTGGCGGGGCTCTTCCCATGCGCGGCGATTTGCGAAATCATGAACGCCGACGGGACAATGGCGCGCTTGCCCGACCTCGTAAAATTCAGGGAGAAGCACGGGTACAAAATGATGAGCGTGGCATCGCTAATAGAATACAGGCTGCGCACAGACACCCTCATAAAAAAGATATTCGAGCGCCCGTTGCAGACGCGCCACGGCGAGTTCAAGCTCGTTGGATTCCGCTCGAGCGACGGCCTGACGCATTTTGCGCTGACGCTTGGGGACATCGGCCCCGAACCGACTTTTGCGCGCGTCCACGCCCAAAACATTCTGGCGGATTTGTTCGCGGACGCCTCAAAGCCTGATGCCGGGCGCCTCTTCGATTCTGCGATGTCGGAGATAGCGCGCGAGGGCAGGGGGGCGCTTGTGTACGTTTCCCTCCCGGATTCCGGATTAAAGCTTCCCGAGGGCGTAGAGTCGCCGGCGGGAGTGCGGAATTACGGAATGGGCGCGCAAATATTGCGGGCCTTGGGATTCAAGCAGATAAAGCTTTTGACAAGCCATGTCGGCGCGCACGCGCTCTCAGACGGCTTCGGCCTAAAAATAGTTTCCGAAAAGGAGTTGAAATGAGTTTGGACAAAGGGAAAATGCCTAAGATAGACGCGTCCGGATACAGCTTTGCCATTGCCGCGTCGCGCTTTAACAAGAAGCTTGTCGACGGGCTCTTGCGGGACGTCCTTGAGACCCTCAACAAGCACGGAGTCGACGCCGAAAAAATCAGGCTCGTCCGAGTGCCAGGTGCCTCCGAGCTGCCTTACGCATGCGATTCGCTCGCTTTGATAGGCGAGTACGACGCGGTCATCGCTTTGGGTGTAGTGGTCGCCGGCGAAACTCCCCACCACGAGATAATAGGCTATTCAACAGCTTTTGCGCTCCAGCAATCCGCAGCGCGCACGGGCATACCCATGATAAACGGAATAATAGTCGCCAACACGCGCGAACAGGCCGAGGCGCGCACCATAGGCAAAATCGCCCGCGGGAAAGAGTTCGCGGAGGCGGCAATGGAGATGGCCTGGCAGGGAGGCATGCTTTCTGACGAGATAGAGGAGGCCGAGAACGCCTTTGAGGGGTTCGGCGGCGACTACGCCGGGGACGACGGCATATTCGACGTCGACGACGAGGAAGAAACAGAAAAATAATTTAGCCATGCCAGATTCTAAGGGAAATTCAAAGATATCCGGCCGCCACGAAAACAGGATAGCGGCCATGCAATTTGTTTACATGCGCGAAATCAACACCGGGGCTTCTCTTGAAAGCGCTCTGGCGGAGTTCTTTTCGAGCGCGGAAAAGCCGCGCGAGTTTTACGGCTTTGCCGAAGAGCTGATAGGCGGAATCGAGGCGCATCGCGATGAAATAGACTCCGCCATACGCGCGGCCGCCACAAATTGGTCTATGGACAGAATCGCGAAGGTGGATTTGGCGATTCTCAGGGTGGCTGTCTTCGAGCTCTTGTTTCGTGACGATATCCCACCGGTCGTTTCGATAAACGAGGCCATAGACATTTCCAAGTCGTTTTCCTCCGGGGAATCGCGCAGGTTTGTCAACGGGGTGCTCGATGCCGTAAAAGCGGGCTTAACCCGCCCCCTCAGAACTCCCAACAAAGGCGGGGGCGGTCGCTGATGCTGTCGATTTTTAAAAAATTCGGGCAAGGGCTCAAAAAGACTGCCGAAGCCGCGCTCGGAGGCTTTGCCGGATTGTTCCATAAAAAAATATCCGACGAGGACATCAATTTTATAGAAGATACTCTTCTGGGGGCTGATTTTGGACTCGAAACCGTCGATGAGATAATAGGAGCAATACGCGCGGAATATAAAAGGAACAGCGCCTTGCGTGGCGCGGAGGCGGCAGAAATAGGCAGCGCGGTATTGGAAAAAATTCTCTCCGGCGCGGAGGGGGAGCTTACGGGAGCTTCTGACGGAAACCCGTCGGTCGTCTGCTTGGTGGGGGTCAACGGGGCTGGAAAGACAACTACCGCCGCAAAATTGGCTAACATATTAAAAAATCCCACCGGGTCAAACGTGGTTTTGGGATCATGCGACACGTTTCGCGCCGCGGCGAACGAACAGATACGCCATTGGGCGTCCCGGCTTGGAGTAAGGCTCGTAGAAAGCCGGAGCGGAGGAGATTCGGCGGCGGTAGCATGGGACGCTTGGAGCGCGGCGAAATCGGGCGGGGCGGAATGGCTCGTGCTCGACACCGCCGGCAGGCTTCACACAAAGGAAAATCTCATGGGAGAACTTTCAAAGTTGCGCCGCGTCCTATCGGGGAGGGATCCTTCTGCTCCGCAAAACGCGGTGATTGTAATAGACGCGAGCTTGGGTTCCAACAGCATAAACCAGGCGCTGGCCTTCGACAAGGCGTTCAAGCTGACTGGAATGATTGTGACAAAGCTCGACGGCACTTCAAAGGGCGGAGCCCTCGCGGCGATTTACCGCCGCTTGAAACTCCCTATTCTTTACGTCGGATTGGGCGAGAGCCCAGACGACCTCCAGAAATTCGACGCGGCCGCATATGCGGCGGGCGTATTCGGACTCGACAAGTGACGCATATGGAAAATCTGCATATAAATCTCGGCGGCCGCTCCTACGACCTGCTCATAGGCGGCGGGGCTTTTAATTCAGCTTTGGATTGGCTCTCAAATAGGGAAACCCGCGCGTGCGCGGTGGCGGATTCGCGATTCCTGTCGCTTCATTCCGGCGCGGAAAAAGCCTTGCTTGAAAGGGGAATTCCTGTCGTAAAAGTCGAAGGCGGCGAAAAATCTAAGACCTTGTCCGAATTCGGAAGGCTGTGCTCTGAATTCGCCCGCATAGGGCTTGACAGATGTTCTGTAGTGGCTGCCGTCGGAGGCGGAGTGGTCGGCGACCTCGCCGGCTTTGCCGCGTCGGCGTACATGCGCGGAATAGATTTTATCCAGATTCCTACGACGCTTTTGGCTATGGTTGACTCGTCCGTCGGCGGAAAGACGGGTGTGGACATCAAGGAGGGAAAAAATCTGGTAGGCGCGTTTTGGCAGCCGAAGGCGGTTTTCGCGGACTTGTCTTTTTTAAAAACGCTTCCTCCGCGCGAGTTTGCCGCGGGATGCGCGGAAATAATAAAGTGCGCCGTGTTGGGCGACGCAGGGCTCTTCGAGCTGCTCGAGAATCTGGACGGACCTCTGGCTCCGGATACTCCGGCTCTTTCGGAAGCCGTGCGCCTTTCCTGCGCGCTAAAGGCGAAAGTTGTCGCCGCGGACGAATGCGAGACCTGCAAAGACGGAGGGCGGGCGCTTTTAAATCTGGGGCATACGTACGCTCACGCGCTTGAAAAGTGCGCCGGATACGGCACCTATCTTCACGGCGAGGCGGTCGCCATAGGTCTGGTTTTTGCGGCTAGGCTGTCGGCGGAGCTCTGCGGGCTCTCTAAAAATGACGAGCGCAGAATTTGCGGCCTATTGGAAAAAAACCGCCTGCCTACGCATTGCGCGGAAAAAATTTCGGCTGAAAAGCTCTGGGGCGCAATGGCTCTCGATAAAAAAGCGCGCGGCGGCCGCGTGCGTTTCGCTCTTGCAGATAAGATAGGATCTAGCCGAACCATGTTTCCTGATCCGGAACTCGTGCGGCGCTTAATCGACGAATTTTAAGACTGATGGATTTCCCGCTTACAGATGCCCATTGCCATATCGCGGACGGAGATTTGGGAAATTGCGCGGATTTAGCGGGAATGAATATATGCGCGTGTTCGTGTTATCCCGGCCATTGGGACAGATTGGATAATTTTTCGGATATTCCGGTAAAAAAAGCCTTCGGGATACATCCTGGTGCGCAAGTTGCCGCGGGCGCTTTGCCTTTTGGCGCGGATTCAATCGGAAGCGCGCTTTCGGGGCTCGTGAGCCGGATTCCACGGGCGGACGCCGTGGGGGAGGCGGGTTTGGATTCGCGGTTTTTCGGGAGAATTCCAATGGGAGAACAGAGAAAGCTATTCGCGGCGCAAGCGGAGATGGCGGCGGATAAAAATCTGCCGTTGATCGTGCATTGCGTGGGTGCCTGGGGGGCGGCGCTTGAAGTCTTGAGGGCGGAGCGTTCGCGCAGCGGGAGCCTGCGTTTTGCCGTGCATGCTGCATCGTGCTCGGCGGAGATGGCGGCGGAGTTTATGAAAATCGGAGGATACCTGTCTTTCGGCGAACGCGAACTGACTTCAAAAAGGGGAATTGCCGCGCTGAAGGCGGCGGATTTGTCAAGGATTTTAACCGAGAGCGATGCGGCAGATCCTTCGCCTGAGAAAATTCTCAAGATTTTGAACATGATGGCGGAGTTTCGTCCGGAATCCGCCTCCGAAATAGCTCGCGCGGCGGACGCAAATTTCAAAATGCTTTTTAATTGATGGGCAGCAGAAACGACAAGGCGTTTGCGCGGAGCGACGCGCTCTACGGAGAAAGGGCCGGGGAGGCTTTTGCGTCTGCGCGGGTTGCCGTGTGCGGAGCCGGCGCGGTCGGGTCTTTCGCGCTGGAGGCGCTTGCCAGGCTCGGGGTGGGAGAGTTCCTCGTGTGCGATTTCGACTCTGTCGAAGAGAGCAACATAAACCGCCAGATTGTGGCTTTGCGCTCGACAATCGGGCGCAAAAAAGCGGAAGTGGCGCGGGAACGGATACTCGACATAAATCCCGGCGCGAAGGTCGAAATATTTTCAAAATTTATAGACGGGGCCAATTGCGCCGATATATTAAAATGGAGGCCCGACGTACTCGTCGATGCGATAGATTCTGCGGACTCGAAATGCGCTCTTTTGCTATCCTGCTGCCGCGCGGGCATTCCCGCTGTTTCCAGCATGGGAGCCGCGCGCAGGTTGAATCCGGAAAAGATCAGGACGGCAGACCTTTTCGACACAAGGGTTTGTCCGCTCGCCGCGCGCGTGCGCAGGGAGCTCCGCAAATCCGGAATCGAGCGGGGGATAATGTGCGTATTTTCAGAAGAGAATCCGTTGCCTTTCTGGGAAGACGGCATTGAAAAAACAAAAACAATGGGAAGCTCGCCTGTGGTAACCGGAATTTTCGGGCTCGTTCTCGCGGGACTTGCGGCTGACCGTATATTGAAAAATTTTCACAGTTAAAAGGAATAAATGGCTCTTTACGATAGGGATTACATGGGTGGACGGCGCGGCGGGCGCGGCGATTTAGAAAGCCCTTTCCAAGGCGGCGGCTTTGGAAAAATATTCGGCGGAGGCGCGGCGGGCGCGCTCATAATGGCAAATCTTGTTTGCTTTATATTGGTGGCCTTTGCCGAGCGCGCTCTCGGAGGCGGATTTGTGACGCATTGGCTCGCCTTATCCATCGGTGGGCTTGGGGACGGCGCGCTTTGGGAGTTCATTTCCTACGCCTTCGTTCACGAGGGGCTTTTTCACATATTTGCGAACATGATAGGCCTCTACTTCGTCGGGAAAATCCTTCAAGCAATGATAGGAAACGGCAAATTTTTGTTCGTGTATTTTTTCGGAGCTCTCTTAGGCGGAGCCGCTTGGCTGGCGACCTCATTCGGCGCAAACGAATGTTTGGTGGGCGCGTCGGCGGCGGTAATGTCAGTTTTTGCATGCTTTTGCATGCTTTACACCCAGACGCCGGTTTGCTTTTTGCTCTTCTTTGTGCTGCCAGTGCGCCTAAAACCCATTGTTATCCTAAAATTAGCGGCGGGATTTGAAATATTTGGATTGCTGTATTCCCTCGCCGGCGGGGGAACTGTGGTGGCCTACTCGGCGCATCTGGGCGGAATGGCTGCGGGGTGGATATCGGCAAGAATCATTGCAAACGGCGGATTGAACGCTCTCAACTCTTTCTCCCTCAAGAAAATTTTTTCTTCGGCGGGGAACAAAAAGAAAAGGAAGGCGTCTGATTATTTCTACAAAGTAAACATAGATTCGCCTTCATCAGGCCCGTCTCTGAAGGAAATAGATAGAATTCTCGACAAGATATCCTCTTCCGGCTTTGCCTCCCTCACTGAGGGGGAAAGGGAAACTTTGAGGCGCGCGCGCGGATTCGACAAACGATAATTTGCTTGCTTGAAAGGCTATAGAAAAAGTGTTTATTGTAAGACAGGCATTTAAAATGACGACTCTCTTCAAAACGACCTTGAAGCGGGCGCTTCTCGCGCTTGCTCTGCTTTCTTTCATTGTTCCGGTATTGCCGGCAAAGGCTCAGAATGCTGCCGCGCAAACTTCCGGAGTCGAATCTGCCGCGCCGGCGGCAAAAGTTCCGCAGCTCTCTCTTCAAACCAGTCCGCGCATGCGCAAAGAGACGCAGTACATCGTCATGTGCATGGAGCGCGCGCACTATCTTAAAATGCCGATTACGGAACTTGACGCGCGCGAATTTATACGCGAGTACATGCAGAATCTCGATTTCTTTAAGCTCTTTTTCACTTCGGAAGACGTTCAACAGTACCAGGATTTATTCGCGCCAGTGGTGGATCTCATGCTCAGGCAGGGAACTTTGCTGCCGGCCTTCTCGATTTATGACAGGTTTCTCGAGAGGACGTCAGAAAGGCTCGCCTGGATAAAGGAGAGAATGAAAAAGCCTTTCGACCTCGATAAGGACGCCGATTTCCGCCCGGACAGGAGCAAGGAGGAGTGGCCCAAAGACATGAAAGAGGCAGACGAGCTTTGGGAAAAGCGCATATCTTACGATATTATAAACCAGATACTCGGCTATACAGTCGAGGAAAAAGACAGGAAAGAGGCGGAGAAAGAAAAGCTTGAAAAAGCGGAAAAATCGGCGGCGGCGGCGGACTCCGCCGGAGCGCCTGTCAAAGGCGAGCCTTCGGACGCTTCTAAAGGAGCGCTTTCTAAGAGCGGGGCGGATTTAAAGCCCGCCTCGGCCAATAGTGCTTCGGGTTCGGAGGCTCCCAAAGCTGAAAAATCCTCTTCAAAGCCCGAAAATGGCGAAGCGTCTCCGGCGAAATTGGCGTCGGGCGAAGGAGGCGGGGATCCCATTGTGAAGCCGTCTGCCGAGGAGGAATCCCTTGAAAACCCGAAAGCCCCGTCAAAATCGGAAATGGCAGAGCTCTCAGAGGAGGAAAAAATACCAGAAACTTTTGAGGGTAAACTCGAAAAGGCCGTCAAGGAAGTCCTAAAGCGCTATGAAATGCTCATTTCAAACTACGGCAAAGCTGATGCAATGGAGGTTCAAGAAATCTATCTGAATACTCTCTCCCATCTTTACGATCCGCATTCGGCTTTCCTTTCGGAGTATTACCTCGAGGAGTTCGACATATCAGTCCGCAACGCGCTCGTTGGAATAGGGGCAATACTTCGCGACAAAGACGGATATTGCACTATAGAGGAGCTCATGCCCGGCGGCCCGGCGGAGGAGTGCAAACAGATAAAGCCGGGGGATAAAATTATCGCAGTCGGACAGGAAAACGGGGAAATGGTCGATGTGATAGGGCAAAAACTGCGCAAGACAGTGCGCATGATTCGCGGGGCGGCAGGCACGAAGGTGAGGCTTTTGATAGAGCCGGAATCCGCGCCGTCGTCGCGCAAGACCATAACTCTCGTCCGCAGGGAGATCAAGCTGACGACCAAGCTCGCCCGCGCGGCTGTCTACACGGTTCCGGTTGGCAATGAAACCGTGCCGGTTGGAGTAATAGACCTTCCGGCTTTTTACGGCGAGGGCGGGGAGAACTCTTCGGCAAAAGGCTTCAGCACGACAAAGGACGTCGAAGAGCTGCTCGGAAAGTTGAAAAAAATGGGCGTAAAGGGAATAATTCTCGATTTGCGCCGCAACGGAGGCGGCTTCCTCAACGAAGCGGTCGATTTGGCGGGGCTCTTTGTCAAGACAGGTCCCGTCGTGCAAGTTCGGGACTCGCAAAACAGAACCACGCAGTTGCGCGACGAGAACGAAAAAGTAGCTTGGAGCGGGCCGCTGATTATTTTGGTGAGCCGCCTTTCGGCGTCGGCGACGGAAATCGTGGCGGGCGCCCTAAAGAACCATGAGCGCGCGCTAATCGTCGGAGACAAAAGCACCCACGGCAAGGGTACAGTCCAGGCGGTTTTACAGCTCGAAAATTGGGATTCCGAACTCAAGAGCGCCGCAAAGGTCACTGTGCAGAAATGGTACGCCCCGAACGGAGAGTCGATACAGCTCAAAGGGGTACATCCGGATATCGTTCTTCCTTCCCCGTACGATTATATGGAAATTGGAGAGGAATATAAGGATTACGCCATGAAATGGGACAGCATATCTCCGGATATGATAGACGAAGTGCAGGCATATGGATTCCCAAAAGGAAGCGAAAAAGCCTTTATATCCGAACTCGATAGGAGAACCCGCCAACGCCAAAAATCTCTCGACGAGTTTAAAGTTTGGAATTCGCGCGTGGATTGGGTCAAGTCGAGAAAGGACAAGAAGGATTGGAGCATAAATTACCAAAAGCGCCTCGGCGAGTTGAACGCCGACGAAGCGTATAACGACGATTTGAAAAAGAAAGAGAAGGAGCTTTCCAAGCTCGCATATCAAAAGAAGGAAGTATTTCTCGATAGCGCCGAGGAGAACGAGCATAAGAAATCCGGAGAAAAAAAGGATTCCCAGAAAAAGCTCTCCCCTGAGGAATCTTCGGAATTCGATATCGACGATGAAAATGCGCCTGAGTTCGACGTGCAGTTGCGCGAAGCCTTGCGCATAATGGCAGATTGGCTCGAATTAAAGGAGAAGCCGGAGATAGTCGATAATCTTGTGAAAGCCGGATCGGCTGGAGCTTCCGCTTCCGCCGCGCCGTCCGGGCAAGCTGGCAATTCCGCCGGGCAGGTTGGCAATTCCGCCGGCAAAGCGAAAGCCGAAACTGTGCCGGCTGCCGCCGCAATGCCTTAGCTCGCATGCATCTTCTCAGATGCGCTCTTTGCCGATAAGCATAAGGCAACTTCGCGCTTTCAGCAAATTCTTAAGAGCGCAGGCAGTGCGCAAGGGCGCATATTACAGCGGTATCGGTTCTGAGTATGCGGGAGGATAGCCTGACAAGCTCGCAGCCTGCCGCCCGCAGGGCATGGCGCTCCGATTCCGCAAATCCGCGTTCGCTGCCCATAAACAGCGATATTCCGCTTTCGGGCGCGTCGATATCCCAAATGTCGCATGTGGCTTCATACGGGTCGGCGGCCAGTTTTTTAGATGCGGGCGCAATTTGATCGGCGAGTTTCAGGGCTTCAGCCAAGGAGGATACTGTGTGGAAATCGGGTATCGACGTCGCGCACGCCTGCTGTGCGCCTCTTATTAGGCAGCTTTTCCACTCGTTCCCGGCGTACAAGCTGCTCAGCGAGTAGGAGGATTCCCCTTTGGTTGCCGGATAAAATATCAGGTTTTTTACTCCCATGCATGCCGATTCAAAAAGGATTCTCCTTGCTATGACCGGCCTGGCATACGCTACCGCCAGCGTAAGATTCCGTGGACATTTCTGTTCTACTTCCCTCAGCGGTTCCAATTCAAAGGCATCGTTGGTTTCGATTAGGCGGCATATAAAAAGTTTGCCGTTTTCCTCTCCGGCAAATATTTCATCGCCGGCGGACATCTTTAGAACTTTGCGTATGTGCTCGAAGCGCATGTCCCCGCTTTCAATGCGCATTGGCTCGCCTCGTGGAAAGAGAATGCAATTCATCTCCTTGTTTCTCTAAAAATAAAGAAGAATCGGCAAATGTTTTTTTGGGCGCATTGCGGGAGATTGACTTGGCGCATTGCGGGATTTATAAAGATAATCCGCGCGCATTTCCTGAAATTTTCGCCATGACTCAAAAAAAAGAGCTCCCCGAATGGGAAGCTCCGAAAAACATTCACGGGATTATTTAGTTTCTTTTTCTGTAAGCGGCAAAAGCTATCGCCAAAACGCCGAGCAACGCCGCATAAGTCGAGGGCTCCGGAACCTGAGAACCCAAATTAAACGACAGCATGCCGTCCCCCCCGTAGTTGAGGTCTTTCGTTGTCCATTCTTGGTTGTTCGAATCTACAACAGTCAGGTTGGTTCCGTTGTTTTGCATTGATGCCATAACGACGCTTGTGTTGTCCCCAAATACGGAATTTAAATTGAGTTGATTGGATTCGTCCTGGGAAAAGTCCGAAGAGGAAATCAGAGTCAAAGTGTTGAATTTGGCGTCCTGCGTTATCGAGAGTTGCGGTTGGAGGCCGTCGGCGAGCAAGGCCGTTTCGTTCAATTCCACGATCAGCTTGTCTATGGAAAAGTCGTTTGAGAAGGCGACTTTGCTGTCTTTTGTAATTCTTACGACATCTATGTCGCGAATGGAGAAAGCCTGTGAATCGGCCGCTACAAATCCCTGGCCGTCCGTTCCGATGCGGAGTGTTTTAGTCCCGAGCAATGAACAGTCGTCCGTGCCCCTGTTGCCTCCGGAAATCACTCCGCCGATAGTGATATTATTTCCGTCGCCAATCAGAGTAATGTTTGTCCCGTTTGCGCTGCCGCCCTCTCCGGAATAACCTCCGTATATGTCTCCCAAAATAGTTCCTCCGCTGACGACAATGTTTGTGGATCCCAAAATTTTGCCTGTGGCAGCTCCGATGATGCCGCCTCCGTGGACGTTTCTATCGATAATGCCGCCCGATATGTTGACGTATACGTTCCCTTCGACCGTGCCGCCATAGTTCGGGCCGCCATACACGTTTGAATACGTATTGGACTCGTAGGTGATATGCCCGCCCATTATGTTCAAGTAGGTGTTTCCCTTTACTATGGCGCCTTGTTGGGTCGTTATGTAGCCGTATATTGTCGGTTGTGCGGCGTCCGGGGAACTCGACCCTATATTTAGGGTGTTGTTCCCATAGATTACAACGCTGGGATTCGTTGAATTATATTCTCCAAGCCCTCCTATTACATTGCAATCGCCGGTCCACTGTGTTCCCTTGCCGAGCACGCCGCCGTTTATATTAAAAACCACATTGCCATAAACGTTGGTTCCTGCGGAGGTTTGTCCGGTTATTCGGGTTTGGATTGTCCCCGAATTTACATTCAAAGTCACGGCGTCGGCAGTTTTGTCGATTACTTCGCCGCCGTTCCAATTGTCGGTAAATACGTCGCCGCCCGCGTTCAGATTCAGCGACCCGGATATCGTGTACGGAGAATCAGACTCGCTTCCGTTGACGTTTACGGTGAGTTTTCCCGCAACCGTTTCCCCTGCTTTTACGGCGGTATAATCGAATGTCGGCTCGCTTATATTCACCGTGAGATCGTCCGCTTTGGCATTTGCCACGGCGGACAGAAGAATAGATATTCCTCCCAATAATTATATAGATTTTTTCATGGCCGATTAAATAAACTGATATTTTTGTATCATTTTTATTTTTGTCAATCTTAATGGCTGCAATTTCGCGCGTAAGATGCGCTAATACATGCCGGATATTGTTTCCATATTACAAATAGCCGGTAAAAGGCCCATCTATCCCGCGTTTTGCGCTTGGGCAAATGGATATATGCGGGCTTTAATGCGAAGATTTTTTCTTAAGCGATCCGCGTTTTTAGCCCTCCCTTCGGCGGCTCCTTAGAGGATTCATAATCAAATGGACATATTGTGCGCGCGGAGCGGCCGATTTGCCTGCTGCAAATGGGGCGGATTGATTTATACAGGCAACTTTCCGCGCCCTCCAAACGCCGCGCCCAAAAGATATCAAGAAGCGGAAAAACGCCCGGTGTTTGCGGGCAAGCCGTCACTTTTTTCGGAGTTCATAAAGGTGCGGCGCAGGAATGGCTGAGGCGTAGATTTCTTCATTCAAGCGGGAGAGTTCTTTGGCGATCTCTTTTTCGCGCGCCTTGTTTTTTACATAATATTCGTATATATCCGGGTATGGCGCGGTTTTGTCGGCGAGCTTAGAGCGGGCATACTCTATTCTTTCCATGGGGTCGGAGATCTTCCCAAATTCTTTTCTTTCGAGCAATTCGACCATTGCTATGGAGCGAAACGATGCGGCGAGATTTCTAAAAGCAGAGCATTTTTCGTAGATGGCTTCAGCCTGCGCGTATTGCGGAGTCTTGCGGTTTTCGGAAAGATTTACGCCGCGTGCGAGATCTTTTGCGGAATATTCCGCGACGGGATTCCCGCCTATGCTCAGAATGTACGTGCCGGGATTTAATCCGATTATTTGAAGGGTTTGCCTGTTGTACTTTGTTTGGAATGGCAGATAGGCGAGAACTTTTTGGGCGCTTTCGTCGACGGGGAAGGGGAGGGAGAACTCCTCGGAGACAAACTTAATCGCATCTTCCGAGAACTCCACTTCCGAAACTTTACAGTTTACCAACGATGCGATTCTCTTATTGCGGGCGTCCAATGCCACTGACGATACGGGTATTGAATCGCTTTCAAGGTCTTTCAGCCACCTGTTCAGCATCACGAAGCCACCGCAGAAGGACGGGTGGACTCTATCGGGTCCGATAATAGTCTGTTCCGCTCCAAAATCTTTCTGGAGCTTTGCGTTTACTTCGGACATTCCGAGGTTCATATCTGCCACGCGGCAGTTTTCCAGTTTTGCGGAATATGATTTGCAAATTTCCCCGAACTGGCGAAGCTCGTCGTTGACCCCCGCGAGATTCTCCGCCGCAAGATTTGCTGTCTGGTCGTATATGGAGGGCGTAAACAGAACGAGAATGCGGGAATTTTTAGAAAGCGTGTTTGATATGCTTTCGACTCTCTCCGCATAGAGCTTTCGCGTTTGGGTTATGCTTTTTAGAAATTCGCGCTCGCCAGTGCGCCGCTTCGCATTTTGGGAAAATTTATTTCTGCCCACGTCGTTCATGCCTATCATTAGCACGCAAACGCAGTTGTGCCTGTCCAAATGCGGCAATATGTCGTAATTCATCCTATGCATTATGCCGGCGCAGCTGTCTCCGGATATGCCGAGATTATGGAAATTCAATTTCATTTCGGGAAAGCGCGTTGCATAGAAAAGCATTATATTTGCGGTATGCCAGCCCCATGCAGTTATGCTGTCGCCAACCATGCAAACAGAGTCTCCGTCATTAAATATTTTAGAGCGGCATTTCTCGGCCGGATATGCCAAGTGGGCAAACAAAGTTAAGAATGGGCAAAGGCAGAGTAGAAGAATTTTCATCGAAAGATAGCATATATTTTTGCGGGCAGAATATCAAACCAAAAGTTTCTTCTTCAGGCAAAGCCGAATGTTAATTTCATCTCGGGTCAAAAATATGGACTTGAATTGGGCGTAGCTGGGAAGGGGATTATAAAACGGGGAAAAGTCAATATAGTAAAATTAAGAATCCTTGTGCTCACTTGCGCAAAACGAATGTCTGTGCTAACATATAACAAATATCAGCGATATGAAAGAGCGTCCCCTAAGCACCGTAGCTCCCCAGTGGTGGGACTATACAACACTCGATAAAGCAATTCTGAACGCCGCCGCCAAGATTGAATTGAATACTCTAAAAAGGTTGGAGCGCAAAGGGTTCAAAATCGACATATACGATACCCCTCAGGAGTTCTACGCCGCCGAAGCTCTCGAATATGTAAAGGCTTGGCGCCAGGCGTCAGCCGATTCTCCCGCGGGCATATGCGGCCCGATAGGCCCGACGGAGCAGTTGCCTATAGTTGCCCAAATTGTAAATTCTTTGGACATCAACCTTAAAAATGCGCATTTCTGGGGAATGGACGAATGGGTAGTCGGCGGAAAGGCTGTAGATGAAAAATTTCCGCTCGGTTTTGCGAGGGCTGATATGGAGCTTTGCTTTAAGCGGATACGGAAGGATTTGAGAATGCCGCGCGAAAATATCCATTTTCCTTCGGAAAATCCAAAGAGTTATGTGGACTCCTTCAAGGCTGCGCGCCTCGTTGTGATGCAGGGAGGGCAGGGATCCACAAAACATTGGGCGTTCAACGATCCCGTAAAGCGCTCTGGAAAATATTCCAAGACTCCCCCGAGCGCGGAGGAATATTTAAGGCTTCCCACGCGCGTTGTGGATTTGCATCCGATAACCCTAATTCAA
>CASFWX010000112.1 GCA_949298545.1 uncultured Verrucomicrobiota bacterium
ATTTTTATGCGCAGGGCAGGGACTTCGGTGAATTCATTCTCGTTTTGGGCGGACGACAAGGCGGCTTCAACGGAGCCCATTTTAGCGTCGAAATTATCGATGTTTGAAACGAATACCGCTTCCGGCGTTGCGGCGCGCACGGCAGCTCCCCATTCGGGCTCTCCCTGGTGGCTCAGAATTATGTGCTCGAGGCGCTCGAGGGTGGGGGAATCGAGACCGCTTTTTAGCCCCGCGCGCCGAACCATGCGGTAGCCTATCACGACGTGTCCGAACAGCATGCCCGCGCGCGTGCGGTCGGGAGCTAAACTTTGGGAATATTCTTCTACTTTGCCGATGTCGTGGAGAATGCAGCCCGCCAGAGCCAAGTCCGCGTCTATAAAGGGATATAGCGGCAGAAGCGCCCTCGCCATGCGCGCGGCCTTTAACGAGTGTTCGAGAAGCCCATATACGTAGGCGTGGTGCATCTTTATGGCGGCGGTCGAGGTAAAGAATTTTTCTCCGGCTTCGGATATTGCAAAGCGGACAGTTTCACGCAATGGCTCGTATGATATGCAGCCGATTATTTGGTGGAGCTCTTCGCGCATTTTCTCCGGATTGCAAGGGGATACCGAGGCCAGGCGCGGAAGTTCCCTGTCTATTTCCTCCTGATCGAGTTTGCGGGCTCCGTCGATTTTCGGGCTGAATCTTCCCTGGTAAAAGTCCGCCGTCAGCGATAGTTCAAAAGCGTCTCCTACAGCTGACTCCCTTAATTGGTTGAAGCATGCAGAACCTTCGAAACACATTGCCGCGAGAATGCCGGAGCTGTCCCCAAATTCGAGCGAGAGATATTCCGATCCGTTTTTTGCCGCGCGCGCCTGCAATCCCTTCAGTACGGCGATGCATGAAAAGGAGTGTTTTGCGTCGCTCTCCTTCAGATTTTTCAAATCGGCTATGTTTGCGTTTTGGGGCATGGAGTTGTCCTATATTCGCATCAGATAAAATTCAGTTCGAGGCTAGACCAGTTTTCCATAAAATTCGGCTTTATGTCCGCCAATCTCCCTTTTGCGAGTTTTGAGAAGTGTTGTTCCACTTTTTTATTTTCGCCGCAAAGTATTCCGCTCAGCACAAGCGCGCCGCCGGGATTCATTGCGGATATTAAATTCCCGGCGTATATGCAGAGAATGTCGGCTTGTATGTTTGCGAGCATTAAGTCGGCCTTGCGGTTTTTCAAGGCTTTCTCCACTCCGGCAAGTTCAAACTCGACCTCACCTGCGGGTATGGAATTTAATTTTGCGTTTTCGTTGCTTGCGCGAATTGCCTCTTCGTCCCTGTCAAAGCCATATATCTTTTCGAATCCTAAGAGTTTCGCGCTTAGGGCGAGTATTCCAGATCCGCAGCCGGCGTCGATCACGCTTGCGGATTTCGGGTCTGGACACCTTTTCAGATAATCGATCATAGCCATTGCGCACATGCGGGTTGTCGGGTGGTCGCCGGTGCCGAATGCCAATCCCGCGTCGAAGTAGAATACTTTGTCTCCGCGCGGGGCGGAGTAGTCGGGTTTCATCCATACCGGGACCCAATGCAGCCCTTTAAAATTCCAAGAGGTCAAATATTTTTTATATTCGTTTTGCCAAGCCAGGTCGTCAAGGTCCTCCAGGGAGAAGCTTTCGGGCAGCCCGCCTATGGCGGAGCGGAGCTTTGAATATTCGCTGATGGCGGAAGTTTCGTCGTCGAAAAATCCCCGGATAAATGTCGGGCTTTTTCCCCCGTCCCGCTCGATTGCCCAGTTCACGTCGTTTAACTCGCAGAACCGGGTTTCGAGGGCGTCGCAAATGGACGGATTTATTTGCGCCGATATTTTTTTCATGAATTTTGTCGTCGTGCGGTTCTATTTTGAGTTGGAGGCCAAGATTGCCGCCATGCAGCCCATTGCGGCTGCCGTGACGGCTTGGCGGTAGGTTTTGTCGGAACAATCCCCGGCGACGTACACGTTGTCCAGGTTGGTCTTCACCAGCGAGCCGCTTTGGGGTATTATATAGCCCTCGGGATCCATCTCGACTTGCCCTTTGAATACGTCCGTATTTGGCTTGTGCCCTATGGCGACGAACACCCCCTTGCAGGGAATTTCTTTTAAAATCCCGCTCTTTACGTTTTTCACTATTATGCCGCGGCAGAATCCTTTTTCGTCGGCGAGTATTTCTTCCGGCACGGAGTCTAAAACTGTTTCAATTTTCGGATTGGAGAGGGCGCGTTCGGCCATAATCTTTGAGGCCCTAAACTGGTCGCGCCGGTGTATCAGTTTTACCGACGAACAGAAGCGCGTGAGAAAATTTGCCTCCTCGCACGCCGAGTCTCCGCCGCCGATTACGGCGACGTCTTTGCCTTTGTAGAATGCGCCGTCGCAGGTTGCGCAGGCGGAAACTCCCCTGCCGCCGTAGAGTTCGCTCTCTCCCTTGACTCCTGTCATGCGCGGAGATGAGCCGACGGCGATTATGACCTTTGCGGCATCAAAGGATTTTTCCCCGCATTCAACCTTTTTTATACCGCCCGTCAGCTCGACTTTTGTCACGCTCGCGTCCTCTATTCGCGCCCCGAACTTTTCCGCCTGTTCGCGCATTTTCCAAACCAGCTCAAAGCCGTTGACTCCCTCCGGAAACCCTGGAAAATTCTCGACGTCGCTGGTCGTGGTCAGCAGGCCCCCCGGCTGGGAGCCAGTAAACACAAGTGGGTTCATGCCGGCGCGCGCGCAATATATCGCCGCTCCCATGCCAGCGCACCCGCTCCCTATAATTATCACTTCTTCCATATGCGATTGGTGTTTTGACCGTTCTTCAATAAGAAGACAAAGGAGGATTTTCTACAAGTAAAAAACTTTTTTCATGGGTTTGCCCGCCGGGCCGCTTCGGATTGCAGTATTTTTTAATTGAAAGAGTCCGGCGATTTTTTTAGCCTTTTCGGGAACAATTGTTCTTTTACAATGTTCGACTTATTAACTCAATTATCTATATATAAAAAGCAAAGGAAGGGAAACTGATGAAAGAACAAAGATATTTGCGGCGCGATTTCTTAAAGCTTGGGGGTTGCTCCATAGGCGGAGGCATGTTGGCTTCTTCGATATTGCCCGCGAAGCTTGTCGCCGCACCGAAAGTTGAAGCCAAAGGCAAAATTCCGGAAAAATTTGTCGGAATGACACCGATACTTCCAACGACAATAAACGAAGACGGCTCCCTGGATTTGCAGGGGCAGAAAAATCTCGTGGAATATTGCCTGGCTTGCAGCTCGGTTGCCATAGGGCATTTGGCGTTCGCTTCGGAATTTCATAAAGTTTCAAACGAGGATAGGGACGTTATAATCTCGAATCTCGTCGAGAGCGTAAACGGGCGCGTCCCAATATTCATAGGAGTGTCTTCGCCGTCGACGAGCCAGTCTATTGAGTTTGCCAAGCGCGCGAGGGACCTCGGGGCGGATATGCTGATGCTGATGGTTCCGTACATAACGATTCCAAGTTGGGACGAAACGAGGAAATTTTACGAAAAGGTGTGTTCGGCGACTTCTCTTCCCGTAATTCTTCAGGATGCCGGATCCAGCTCCGCGATGATGACCCCCGAGAGAATGCTTCAGTTGTCAAAGGACAATCCGAACCTGCGCTATGTCAAGCCCGAGGGGGGGAATTTCCTCCAAAAGGTGGCTCGCCTGATGGAGATCGGCGAAGGCAGGCTCGAGGTCATGGGGGGCGCAGGCGGAAAGAGAATGATACACATGCTCAGGCTCGGGGTCAGGTCATTCATGACGGGCACGGAGGCTCTCGATATCCATGCTGCGATCCTGAAAGCATATGTAGGCGGAGACGAGGAAAAGGCGATGCGCATTTATTCCACGAAGTTCTGCCCGTATTTTGAGTTTTACAGTGTATATTCAGAACAGCTCCTAAAGGAGATGCTCCACATGCGCGGCATAATATCGTGCCCAAAGCCTTTAGATCCCCCTTCGAGCAAGCAGATGTGCGAGGCGGAACGGAAAGAGTTCGAATGGGTGCTAAAACAAATTCCGTTCGAAAAATGGACCGGAAAACCTTTGGCATTTAAATAAATTTAACTCCGCTTGCAAAAAATCCGATACAATTACAATAAAGGAAAAATGAAAATAAAATCGAAAATATTAAGTAAAAAGAGCTGTTTTTTAATGGCTGCGCTTTCGACTCTCGTGTTTGGGAATGTCGGGTGCGGCCAACAGGACGGCAAAGATGCCTCTCCGGTGCCTCAGGGCGTAAAACAAGAGTTGAAAAACGCCGAGTTGAAAGCCGAGACCGATTTTGACAAGGCTTTGGACAGGGCAAAAAAAGAGGGCAAAATCTTAATGCTTGAATTCGTCGGGTCTAAATGGTGTCCGCCTTGCATGATGATGAAAAAATTTGTCGTCGACACTGAAAAGTTCGCCAACTACGCCAAGGACAAACTTGTAAACGTGGTTGCGGATTTTGACAGGCAAGGCAATCCCTTATGCGCCGAACAGGCGAAAAAGCATCTCGATTTGATTGAGAAATATGCGGTTAGAGGTTTCCCGACAACTGTAATCATAGATCCTTCGACGGGCAGGACTGAGAGCATTACAGGTTTGGCTTTCGACACTCCCGACGGCCTGATAGAGTTTATCGAGAAATTTAAGGCCTCGTCCAAATAGTTGTTGCCGTTTGAACATTTGCCGGGCCGATCCGAATCTGTTTCGGATCGGCCTTTTTTTCTAAAAAAAAGTGAAAAGGTAAAAAAAGCTTATTTTCAGAAGAACAAAAAAGCGGCCTTTTTTTAAGCCGCCCAAAACATTTGCGATAATAGAGCTTAAATGCGCTATTTAAAGAGGCTCTTTAGGGCTTTTTCGGCTGCCGAAACGCCCTTGCTGACAGCGTCGGTGGTTCCTTCCGCCGCGTCTGCCCCCATATTTGCGCCCTCTTTTGTGGCGCTTTTTATTATGTCTACAGTGCCTTTTGCCGCGAGCTTCCCGACAATCTGCATGGCCAGTTCCGCCGGAGAGAGGCCGCCTTCATTTACGCCGAGATTCTCCATGACAAAAGAGGGGAGCGAGACTTGCATGGCTTTGCCGTTTATGCTGCTGCTTGCATTCCCGTCGGAAAAACTTAGGCGCTTTATTATAATTTTCCACGGGGCGGAATCTTTTGCCGGTTCCGCGTCGGAGCTTTGAGGCTGTTGCTCTGATTTTTCGTCGGCAGCCTGCTTTTCGAAGATTTTTGCGATATCGCCGATGTTTGATTCGGGAGATGACAGAAGAGCGGATATTCCCTTTCCCGTCTTGATTGACATGTTCAAATTCAGGCCCGATACATCTATATTGTCTATGACTATAAGCCGTTGGCTCATGAGTGTGACAGGATTGATGTTGGTTTGAATGACGGCGTTGCTGAATGAAAATGCATTTCCTTCCGGGTATCCAGGTGGATTGGTTATGAAGAAATCGGAGACTTCCAATTTTTGTTTAAATGCGCTGACGCGCACATGTCCAACGCCGGCGTCGACGCCTGTTCCCCGCGTGAGGACTCCGAGCGCGTAGTCTGCGATATATCCGAGGCTGAAATACGCTGCGACCAAAAGAATTACGACGGCGAGAATTCCGAGCTTTACGAGCTTGAAAATGCAACCTCCGCCATGCGAGTTAAAACTTGGGCTTTTCATAATTGATTTATAAAATGTCCTTTAATCGGCTATTTTGCAAGTTTTTTGAGTTTTTATATGCGAACTTGCAAAAATCCGGAAAATATGAATCATCGTCAAATATGAAAATAAGAGCCTTTAAAGGATTGAGACCCGCCGACGGGGAGGCGGATAAAATAGCGAGCTTGCCTTACGACGTGGTGAATTTCGAGCAGGCGTCGGAGCAGGCAAGAGGCAAGCCTTTGAGTTTCATGCGCGTTGTCCGTTCGGAAATCGAGCTGCCTCCGGATACGGATCCGTATTCTCCGGAGGTCTACGCGCATGCGAAGGAAAATTTTGAAAGGCTGGTATCAGACGGGCATCTCGTCCGCGAGGCGTCGCCGTGCATGTATCTATACAGGCAGCAGATGGGCTCCCATTCCCAGACAGGCTTGGTCGCGACTTTCAGCGCCGAGGATTACGACAGCGACGTGATAAAAAAGCACGAGAAGACCCGCGCGGCAAAAGAGAACGACCGCTACCAGCTCACGCGCACTTTGCGCGCGAACACGGGTCCTGTATTTCTGACTGTTAAGGACGGCAGCCTTCTCGATAAAATTGTAGAGGACAAAACGGAGAGCGGCGCCATGTTTGATTTCGTCGCCGACGACGGCGTGCGCCATACCGTATGGAAAATATCCGATCCTTCGAAATTGGAAGAGATAGAATCCGCCTTTAAGGAAATACCTTGCGCCTATGTTGCAGACGGGCATCACCGCAGCGCCAGCAACGCCCGTTGCGCGCGCGATTTGGCAAAAGCCAATCCCCGTCATACGGGAGATGAGGATTACAACTGGTTTCTGGCGGTAGTGTTTCCGGCAGCCCAACTGAGCATTTTGCCTTATAACAGGGTAGTGAAAGACTTGTGCGGAATGGATCCGGACGCATTTTTAAAGCGCTTGGAGGGGGTTTGCAAGGTGTCTGGCGATGGCGCGGCGAGCCCGAGCGGCGCGGGCAAGGTGTCGATGTACCTCGGAGGCAAGTGGCGCACTCTCGAATTCTCAGATACTTCTGGGCTCGACGCGGTTTCGTCTTTGGACGTCGCGCTCCTTCAAAGCCGCGTTCTCGCTCCCCTGTTAAACATAGGCGATCCGCGCACGGACGAGCGCATAGATTTCGTCGGCGGCATAAAGGGAACCGGCGAATTGGAGAGGCTGGTCGATTCGGGGGATTTTGCGGTCGCGTTTTCGATGTATCCGACGAGTGTCGGGCAGCTGATGGACATAGCGGACGCGGGGCAGATAATGCCGCCGAAAAGCACATGGTTTGAGCCAAAGCTCCGCTCTGGGCTTTTCATTCATACTTTTTAAACTTTGAGCGGATTCCTTCCCAGGCCTAAAATATTTCCCGCTCCGAAAAAAATCGCTTGGGGCGGGGGTTTTTTGCCGTGGGAGCGGGCGGCTTTCGACATATCCTCAGACGGATTCCCTGAAGGCGCGGAGCTTTCGGTTGCGCTCGACAGATCAATCGGCGCAGAGAAATACTTTTTGTCTGTTTCGCCAGGCGGGATAAAAATCCGCGCCGGCGGCGATAGCGGTATAAAGCTGGCATTGCAGTCATTGCGCCAGCTCGCCATGCAGTCGGATCGAAGGGGCGTTGCGTTTGTCGAAATCGAGGATTTCCCGACTCTTCCCGTGCGCGGATTTATGCTCGACATAAGCCGATGCAAAGTCCCCAAAGTTTCGGAGATAATCCGCCTGATAAACCTGCTTTCCCTTTTTAAATACAACAGGCTCGAGCTCTACACCGAGCACACGTACGCTTTCGAGGGGCGCGAAGTGGTCTGGGCTGGTTCAGGGGCGTTGACAAAAGGTGATTACGAACGCATATCCGCCGCATGCAGGTTCGCCGGCGTGGAGCTCGTTCCGAATTTGAACGGGCTCGGGCATATGGAGAGATGGCTCCGCCACCCCGAGTACGCTCACCTGGCGGAGAGCAAAGCCCCGTTTATTGATCCGCTTGGCGGGGTGCGCAAATGGCCCACCACATTGTTTCCCGACGAAAATGCGCTGAATTTCATGGACTCCCTATACGGCCAGTTCCTGCCGAATTTCTCCTCCGGCAAGGTAAATATAGGCGGAGACGAGCCGTGGGAATTGGGCATGGGGCGCAGCCGGGATTTGTGCCGAAAATTGAAGAACGGCAAATACGACATCTATTTGCGGCACATGAAATCCTTGGCGGCCCTCTGCCGCAAACGCGGCAAGGCAGAGGCGTATTTTTGGGCGGACGTTTTGATGAAGCGCCCCGAATTTGCCGCCGATCTTCCGCCGCATATGGTGCCGGTGCTGTGGGGGTATTACCTCGACCACCCATGCCGCGAGCAGTGCGAATTCATGAGAAATCTCGGAAGGCGCTTTCTGG